>CAZULJ010000003.1:104284-132409 GCA_964621195.1 uncultured Candidatus Saccharibacteria bacterium | reverse complement strand
GTCAGCACTTATACATCTTCTTACGAATTTGCAAGCGCCTGTAGTTTTGGTAACTAGTCGCTCCTCCCTATTCTGTGCCACCTTCATCACAACAAATATAAATATCTGTAATGGAAGGCCCCCCTTCTTGCGAACTTACGGGGTTAATTTGCCGAGTTCCTTAACGACGCATAACTCGTACGCCTTGGTACATTTATACCAGTCCACCAGTGTCGGTTTGCGGTACGGTTACCAATATCTTTGTGTAAACCCGAAGGTAAACACGCTAGAAGTTTTTCCTGGAAAATTAATCCTACAAATCGGCTTCCCGAAGGTCACCTTTGCATCGCAACTCGTTTGCATCTACCGAAGTAGAAACATTTCTCCGGATTTACCTGAAGAAACTAACTTGTTGCTTACACCCCAAACCAATAAGGGGCTTGCATTCTCAATTCTCAATCTCCGTTGCAGATATCAGTAGTACAGGAATATTAACCTGTTGTCCATCGATTACGCCTTTCGGCCTTACCTTAGGACCGACTAACCCATGGATGACTGCCATAGCCATGGAAACCTTAGACATTCGGCGAGCAGGGTTTTCACCTGCTTTACGTTACTCATTCCGGCATTCTCACTTCTATACGCTCCAGCGACTCCTTACGGGTCACCTTCACCGCGATGTATCTACTGCTAAGTAGATCATGTATAGAACGCTCCCCTACCACTCATCAATCACAAGTGATAGATAAATTTGCAGCTTCGGAATACATCTTCAGCCCCGTTGAATCTTCAGCGCAGAATCTCTTGACTAGTAAGCTTTTACGCACTTTTTAAAGGATGGCTGCCTCTAAGCCAACCTCCTAGCTGTCTGAGAAACTCCACTTCCTTTCCCACTAAGATGTAATTTAGGGTCCTTATCTGACAATCTGGGCTGTTTCCCTCTTGAACATAGGAACTTAGCTCCCTAGTTCTAACTGCCGTAATGTTCTCATTGGTATTCGGAGTTTAACTGGATTGAGTACCCTTTCGGGCCCCAGACCCAATCAGTGCTCTACCCCCAATGATTAAATTACAACGCTAGCCCAAAAGCTATTTCGGGGAGAACCAGCTATTACCAGGTTCGTTTGGCATGTTACCGCTAACCACAAGTCATCTCATAATTTTGTAACATTAAAGAGTTCGGGCCTCCAAAATGATTTCTCATTCCTTCACCCTGCTCATGGTTAGATCACCTGGTTTCGGGTCTAGTGCATGCGACTATATTCGCCCTATTAGGACTCGCTTTCGCTTCGGCTCCCCAATAAACATGGTTAACCTTGCCGCACACAACTAACTCACCGGATCATTCTTCAATAGGCACGCCGTCACCGGATATACCGGCTCCGACTGTTTGTAAGCATACGGTTTCAGTTCTATTTCACTCCCCTTACAGGGGTGCTTTTCACCTTTCCCTCACGGAACTACTCCACTATCGGTCGCAAAAGATATTTAGCCTTGCCAAGTGGTCTTGGCTGATTCCCACAAGATTTCACGTGCCCCGTGGTACTCAAGAAATTAGAAAGAAGATTCAACCTTTTAAAATACGAGACTTTCACTCTCTATGGTCTACCTTTCCAGATATGTTCTAATAAGGTTGAATTTTTTAACTTCTCGATCAGACTGCCGTCTAATCTACTAACTCTTACAACACTGAGACTGCACGGTCGGCAGACTACGGATTCACCTCCTTAATCATCGCAACGCGAATCATAATTTGGATCCTCCTTACACAGAATCAGTTTGGGCTACTCCCTTTTCGCTCGCCACTACTCAGAGAATCACCTATTGGTCTCTTTTCTTGCAGGTACTGAGAGGTTTCACTTCCCTGCATACCCTCCTATACAACTATGAATTCATTGTATGGTAACTAGATTTGAACCTAGATGGGTTACCCCATTCGGAAATCCCCGGATCAAAGCTTATTTGACAGCTCCCCGAGGCTTATCGCAGCCTATTACGTCCTTCATCGGTCTTTTGCGCCAAGGCATTCACCGTATGCCCTTATTTGGCTTCATTGAAATTACTATTCTATTCAGTTTTAAATGTGCAACACCAAGTATTGTTGAAGTAGTTACATAAAAAACAATTGGACCTACCCTAATAACTACTTACGAACAAGACTTTGTCTTTTCAAGAATCAAAGGTTTCCCTCCTTTTCTCGATATCTTTTTGGACCTGAGGAGAATCGAACTCCTGACCTCCTCATTGCAAATGAGGCGTTCTAGCCAACTGAACTACAGGCCCGAGTCAGACTGGTGGGCGTACCAAGTCTCGAACTTGGGACCTCAGTCTTATCAGGACTGTGCTCTAACCAACTGAGCTATACGCCCATTAACCGTCCTAAATAATAAAGAGCAAATCCTTAAGAGCTAAAAAGTGACAGGAAAGTCGGGTATCTCCTTGAAAGGAGGTAATTCAGCCGCAGATTCCCCTACGGCTACCTTGTTACGACTTAACCCCAGTTATAAGCGTTACCTTCGTCACCCCATTATAAATAACAGAGCACCTTCGGGTATCACCTACTTCCATGGCTTGACGGGCGGTGTGTGCAAGACCCGAGAACGTATTCACCGCGGCATGGCTGATCCACGATTACTAGCGAATCCAACTTCATGTGGGCGAGTTTCAGCCCACAATCCGAACTGAGATCGGCTTTAAAGGATTAGCTCCGCCTTACGGCTTGGCTGCCCGTTGTACCGACCATTGTAGCGCGTGTGTAGCCCAGGACATAAGGGCTATGCGGACCAGACGTCATCCCCACCTTCCTCCCCGTTTTACCGAGGCAGTTTCCCAAGACACTTGTAACATGGGATAGGGGTTGCGCTCGTTTCGGGACTTAACCCTACATCTCACGACACGAGCTGACGACGGCCATGCAGCACCTGTGTATCACCCTCGAAGGCTACCTCTATTTCTAGTGGTATGCAGATACATGTCAAACCCTGGTAAGGTTCTTCGATTGCCATCGAATTAAACCACGCGCTCCTCCGCTTGTGCGGGTCCCCGCCAATTCATTTGAGTTTTAGCCTTGCGGCCGTACTTCCCAGGTGGGATGCTTAACGCGTTAGCTGCGGCACTCAGCACTTCCACTTAAAACCCGAAGGTTAAAAGCAGTTGTACCAAACACCTAGCATCCATAGTTTACGGCGTGGACTACACGGGTATCTAATCCGTTTTGCTACCCACGCTTTCGAGCCTGAGCGTCAGGCAATAGCCAGTGAACCGCCTTCGCCACTGATGTTCTTCCGAATATCAACGTATTTCACCACTCCACTCGGAGTTCCGTTCACCCCTCTATGCCTCAAGTCTGATAGTTTCGAAAGCTCTCCCTCGGTTGAGCCGAGGTCTTTAACTCAAGACTTATCAAACCGCCTACGCATCTCTATACGCCCAATAAATCCGGATAACGTTCGTACCCTACGCATCACCGATGCTTCTGGCACGTAGTTAGCAGGTCCTTATTCATATGGTACAGTCATCTATTCTTCCCATATAAAAGGAGTTTACAATCCGAAGACCTTCATCCTCCACGCTGTGTCGCTGCGTCAGGGTTGCCCCCATTGCGCAAGATTCCTAATTGCTGCCTCCCGTAGGAGTATGGACCGTGTCTCAGTTCCATGGTGGCTGACCGTGCTCTCACACCAGCTACCCGTCTTAGCCTTGGTAAGCCATTACCTTACCAACTAGCTGATAGGACGCAGACCTCTCTCGAAGCACAAAAGCTTTACTCTAAAACACCGAAGTGAATAGAGACTATCGGAAATTACCCCGTCTTTCGACGAGCTATGCCCAACTTCGAGGCAAGTTATCTACGTGTTACTCACCCGTTTGCCACTATCCCAAATAGAAAACTCTCAGCCGAAGCTTTGAGAAATCAGAAAGGGACCGTTCGACTTGCATACCTTAGGCACACAGCCAACGTTCATCCTGAGCTATGATCAAACTCTCATTGAAAAACGTTTAACTTTGCAATATTTAACAGCAAGCTGCTAAACACAGACCAATCAACGCCGGATTGGATTTGTATATAGACTTAAATGAATTGTGTGACCAAATCACACACATCTTTTTAGAAAGTCATTAATGAATGATTTTTGACTTCCTGTCACTCTTCAACTTTTAAGGAGCTGAGTAGGATCTATCAAAACACATAACAAAAACTTTTAAGATGGTGTTCTTTAGAGGAAATCTCTAAGAGGAAACCTAATACTCGTTTATCCCAAACTCGTGACGTGATTTTAGCACACAGAAATTATAGATGCAAGACCTATTTACTACTTTTTCTAATATCAAACATGCCCTCTAATTCCCCCACAGTAGTTATATCCTCAGGAAGCTTGTCCCTATCGAATTCTACCAACCTCGGAAACCTCAAAGAAAGACCAGCACCTATATCTTTTTTCCCATCAGAAATATTCCTAGTTATCTCATCTGCTTCAACTGATACTACAAATTTGGGTTTAACCCAAACATCTGGGGTCAAAGATTCTACATAGCGAACATCCATTGGAACCCCCTCTTCCCTTATTAATTCCAAACTTTCATATATATTCTTGAGAGTATTGTCATCCATGCCGGTACCAACCTTACATATTGCATCATAAGTATCGTCCTTTTCGTTTAAAACAGCACACAGTATTGCACCCACTCCGAAATCGGCTCTCCTACCAGATCCGTAATAATATCCAACCACAACCATATCTACAGAATCTACGAGGCCCTTCTCCATAGACCTTTTTAATTTGACCCACTCATAATTTCTTGCCCCAGGTAAATACCCACCATCCATCCTTTTTACAATAATACCTTCAAGACCACTACCGACAGAGTTTTCGAAATAAGTAGTTAGGGACTCCAATGAGGATGAAACAGGAGAATCTGCAAGCTCTATACCCCCCTGGGTATCTTCGACAATACCTTTTAACCTATCAACCCTCTCTTTTGTATCTTTTGTGACTAAAGATTCACCATCCATATAGAGCAGATCAAAAACAAAGGCCTTCACGGGTATTGTTTCCATCTTCTTTGTAACTTCGTACTTTCTTCTTCTTTGCATAGTCTCTTGATAGGAGAGAAAAGTATCTTTTTCATAGTTCCAACCAACTATTTCAGAGTCCATAATGAAAGAGTCCGATGGCAGATTCCTTGCAGCATCAACTATTTCTGGGAACATTTCTGTAACATCCTCTAAATTCCTTGTAAAAAGTCGGACCATATACTCACTCCCCTTCGGAGTAGTAAAAAGACCCAAAGAGGACGATTTCTGAGGCATATACTTTGACCAAACAGAATCAATTCGATTGTATCCTTCCAAACTTTCCTCTTTAAATTTATGAATCTGACATCTCAATCCATCAAATTTAGGCTGTAAGATAAAGGACTCTGGGAATCTTTCGATTACTTCTTCAAATGAACCCACTCTCTCAACCAACCGAGAGATAACAGGGACACCCAGCTTAATATCAATATCGGTAAGGAGACTCTCCCCCTCCCCAGCCTTAACCCTCTTTACAATGGATGCAATATATCCAGAATCTGGGCATACACCATATGCATGATCCAAAATCTCCCTCGCGGATTTATCACCTCTTAGAAGTATTGAGTAGACATCCAGAAGAGATTTGGCATTAAGACCAACCCTAAGATCACCACAAACAATTCGTACAAAATATTTAGACTCCAGAGGGGACAATCTTTTTATACATTCTAAGATGATTAAATCTTTTGCCTTAATAGATCCAGAACCCTTTGTATTCGCTATTTTCCATAATATGGTGTAAATCTCCGTAATACTTAAATTCTCCCCTTTCAGATCTAACTTCTGCGACATAACAGAAACCGTGGTACCAATATCACCAACCTTTTTCCTCAAATCAACCAGTTTCTGACCACTGTAAGAAGAAAGAACATTTAGAATACTCCTCTCAGAGTAATTAAAGTCAGAATCAACGAATACTGGGGCAATACGACCAAGTATTAAATACGAAACTATCTGAGACTCTTCTAAGTCACATCTCTCTAAGAAATCTACCAGAAGAGTGGCCATATCATTTCTCGAGGAAATCTTCTCTATTTTTTCAAACAGTTCTACAAGCTCTAAAAATTTCATATCTATTTCTTTAAAAAATAACGGGTGTCTTTTGTACTACCCTCTTGCAATACTAAACCCAGAGATACCAGTTTATCCATATCTCTACGCAAAGTACGTGTAGATAGCTCAGGAGCTACTGCATAGATATCAGAAGGTAGAACAGTATATCTTTTCTTAAATATCTTAAGAATCTCTTGTTGTCGTTTCGTTAAATCAAATCTTACTATAGGAGGGAGCTTCTTTTCCGTTTTCTTCTTCTCTACCTCGACAGTCCCTACATCTTTCTCATCTGTTTGTATTATTTTGAAAAATAGTAGTACCCCAAGGACAAAGAGTAAAAATCCAAACAGTTTTTTCATAGTTAAATATATCTTATTTTAGATCAGAGAGCTTCTTACCTATAGATATATGTACATCCAAAGGTACAGAGAGAGTCACAGAATTTAGCATAATTTCTTTAATATCCTTCGCAACAGAGTTCACAATCTCATCTTTTACTTCCATAATAATTTCATCGTGTATTTGTAAAAGAAGAAAAGCTTCATCTTTACAATTTTCTATTAAATATTCCGATATTTTAACCATAATTAGCTTCATAATGTCCGCCTCACTACCCTGAATTGGCATATTGATAGCCTCTCTCGCTGCCGCAGCCCTAGCTCTTTGATTTCTCGACCTTATCCCAGAAACATTCCTTGTTGTTCCAAACATACTTTGTACATATCCCCTCTCGAAAGCCTCATACTCTGTTTTTCTCATATACTCTTCCACTCCCTTGTAGTTATCAAAGTAGGCCTGTATATACCCCCCAGCAATCTCTCTTTCGATACCTAGTAATCTTGAAAGACCAAAAGGTGTCTGGCCAAATATCATACCGAAGTTAACAGTCTTACCCAAGCTCCTCTCTTTGGGAGTAATCTCTGACATCTTCTTCTCCAATACTCTTGCTGCCGTAGCGGTGTGTATATCTAAGCCATTTACAAAATCTTGAATCAACAATTTATCCCTAGCAATATCTGCCATAATTCTTAACTCCATTTGAGAGTAATCCATTGCTAAAAGAGAGAATCCTTCCCTAGCAACAAAGCACTCCCGAACTCTTTTCGCCCACTCGCCATCTAGTGGTAAGTTTTGCATATTTGGATTAACAGAGGAGAATCTACCTGAGGTTGTACCTGTTTGTTTGAAATCGGTATTTACACTGTAATTACCGTCACTATCCTTCTTTGAGTTTTGATATAGAGGTTCAACATATGTACTCTGAATTTTAGTTATCTCTCTAAAGTAAAGAAGATGTTCAATTATTGGATGCAACCCATCCATACCTCTTAACACAGACTCTTTGGTACTTCCTTTTCCTTTATTAGGAAGATCCAACTCTCTGTACAGGACATCGGATAACTGTTTTGGAGAATTTATATTGAACTCATGCCCAACAATGCTATAGATTTCACTTGTTAGCTTCGCAATCTCACGATCAAGATCTGCCTTTAGATTAACAACTGCACTCCAATCTAAACCAACTCCTCTTCTCTCCATACTAGAAAGAATCATTGATATTGGTATCTCTATACTGTTTAGAGATGTAAGTAGGTACCCATTATCCTTTGGTTTTAAGGATTCTTTAATTTTCTCCCTCGTATAATCATAAAGCTCTAACTCATCTATCTTTTTAATCTGCCCTTGGTATGTCTCTTCCAAAACATCTAAAGATTGCTTAAGATTATTTGGAGATACTTTTTCATCCAATACGTTCGATGAATATTCAAAAGCCAAGTCCTTGAGTGCAGATTCTCTCTTTTCGGAATTTAAAAGGTGCCTTGCTAAAAGAACATCATAGAATTGTGAGTAATCAATAGAAAGATCAACAAGAGACAACGAAGCAAGCTCTTCAAAGTTGTAAAAAAGTACTTTCTTTGAATCTAGGTATTTAAGAATATCAAAAGGCTTAAGAAGCATATCCTTCTCATCGGTTCTTAGCATTAAAAATGGCTCCGAGTTGTATGATTCCAAGCTATTTATATACCCCAATACAATATTTTCGGAATTGAACAGGGCATTAATTGCATCCTCCTGACTGGCCCATTCGTATTCATGATTGCCAGTAGCAAACATCCCAAGCTGTGAATAGTTTGTAGCTTCCTCTTCCTTTCCAAAAATATCATCTAGTTTCTTTATCAAAGACTTAAATGAATACTTCTTAAAAGTCGAGTTAAGGACTCTTCTATCTAGATCTCTAAGCAAACAATCTGACAGATGTATGTCAATAGAGACCTCCCTATCGATTGTTGCTAATTCCCTACTAAATTCTGCCTGCTCAACACCTTCTACAAGAAGATTTTTAAACCTACCTTCAACCTCATTAATATTTTCATATATACCATTTAAAGTTTTAAACCTATTAAGAAGATCCAAAACTGTTTTCTCCCCCACCCCCTTTACTCCTGGAATATTGTCAGAGGAGTCACCAACAATAGCTTTGTAATCAATTACCTGATTGGGATAATATCCAAACTTTTCATATGTTTTCTCAGTATCATATATGACTATATTTTTGAAATTGCCATTGGGTAAGCAAACAAAAGTTCTCTCATTTATTAATTGAAGAAGATCCCTATCACCACTGAGTATATATAGATCAATGTTTTCACTACTCCAGACACCATCTGAAACATATTTTGAAATGGTACCCAAGATATCATCCGCTTCAAAGCCCTCCCTTTTGAGAACAGGGATATTAAATGATTTTAAGACTTCTTCTACAAGAGGGAATTGGTCAACCAATGAAAGGTCTACTGGTTTTCTTGTCGCCTTGTATTCGGAATACATTGTATGTCTGAATGTTGGCTTGTGAGTATCCATTGCACACAAAACATATTTAGGATCGAACATCTCCAAAGCCTCCAACAGCATAGTGGTAAATCCATAGACAGCATTCACTTGAATCCCTCCCTCCGTTTGCAAACTAGGAGGATATGCATGGAATGCACGATGAACAATAGCATTTGCATCGATAGCAAGAAAAACATCCTTTTTACTATTAGTTATTGCCATACAGATATTTTACAGCAACGAAGAAAGTATATCTATCGGACTATACAAAAATAGCTTCAAATTCATCCTTGCTTACAACCTCTTTCTCAAGAAGCAATTTTACAAGCTTTTCAACATACTCTTTGTTTTCCGAAAGGGCTTTCTTTGCACTCTTCATAGCACTTTCCATCAACTCTTTAACTTCGTTGTCTATTATCTCAGCGTACTTCTCGCTAAAGTTCTTGCCCCCACCATATGCGTAGCCTAAATGCTTAGTCTCTTCAATATCACCATACTTAACCATTCCAAGTTTTTCGGACATACCATACTGGGTTATCATCTCCCTAGCAATTTCTGTTGCCTGCTCGATATCCCCAGAAGCACCAGTACTTATCCTTCCAATGAAGAGCTCCTCTGCTGCCCTACCACCAACGGCAGATGCCAGTCTTGCTAAAAGCTCATCTTTGTAAGTATGCTTCTTATCATCCTCTGGAAGATATACGGTTACTCCACCTGTCATACCTCTTGGAATAATGGATACCTGCTCTACAGGAGTAGAGAACTTCGTGAACTTAGACACTATTGCATGCCCAGCCTCATGATATGCCGTAACTTTTAGATCTTCCTCACTAATTTGACCTTTCTTCTTTCTACCTAATTTTACCTTAAGATATGACTCCAAAAGATCTTCCTGACTAATCTTCTTTCTGCCTTCTTTTGCAGCCATAATTGCAGCTTCATTTAGTAAGTTCTCCAAATCGGCACCAGAGTAACCTATTGTCTTTTTAGCTATAACTTCAAGATCCACATTCTCTTCAAACTTTTTGTTCTTTGCATGAACAGCAATTATCTCTTTTCTACCACTGTAATCTGGCATCTGTACAACAACCATCCTATCAAATCTTCCTGGCCTTAATATTGCAGGATCCAAAACATCTGGACGATTTGTAGCAGCAAGAACAATTACATTCTCACGAGCCTCTAGTCCATCCATTTCAACTAATATCTGGTTAAGTGTCTGCTCACCTGCGCCTGAATGCAAAACAGTACCTCTTTTCTTTGCTACCGCATCAATTTCATCGATAAAGATAATACATGGAGCAGCTCTACGAGCCTTTGTAAAAAGATCTCTTACTCTTGAAGCTCCAGCACCAACAAGCATCTCTTCAAACTCAGAGCCAGAAGTGTGAAAGAATGGTACACCAGCCTCACCCGAGACTGCCTTTGCAAGTAATGTTTTACCTGTTCCTGGGGCACCTGCAAGCAAAACACCCTTGGGAATTCTTGCACCGATATTGGAATACTTTTTAGGATTTTGAAGGAAATCAACAATCTCTGTTAGCTCTTCCTTAACTTCCCCTATTCCTGCAACATCGTCAAATGTGACACCACTCTTTTTACCAAATAGCAATCTAGCTTTACTCTGCCCAAAATCCATAATCTTGCCACCAGATTGCTGCATATTCTTTATCAATATGTATATCAAAACCAATCCAGCACCTAGAAATACAACAGAGACAATATCTCCAAATGTGATACCTAATCTAGGTTGATAGAAGTCATTTTCTAGCTTCTTAATATCTACACCAGCATCTGCAAGAATTGTATAGAAATCACTACCCTGAGGAAGTAAAGCATACTTCCTTTCAGCTTCCCCATTCTCCTTAACCTTAACAACAAGAGTGACCATATCATCTTTTAAAGTTACACTCTCATACTCACCATCTGCAATACTACTAACAATCTCACTTAAAGAGACCTCCTGGCCCCTTCCACTTAAGCTTACAAACGAATTGATAGCCATACTAAGTAAAAGCGAGACAACAAGGAATACTGCGATACTAATCCAAGATATCCCACCCTTTTTTGGCTTTATTCTAATTACATTTCCTACAGAGTTATTCTTGTTATTTCCCATTCTAGTTACAAAAAATTTAGAAAAAGTGGTAGTGGGAGGTGGGATCGAACCACCGACCTTGGGTTTATGAATCCCATGCTCTAACCAACTGAGCTATCCCACCATAAAGTGATCGCTAATTATACCAAAACTAAAACTAATTTGCCTTACTTGTATAGGTTCCGCTTTCTGTATTTATCTTTATTTTGTCACCCTTCTTGATAAAAAGAGGGACATTTAATTTATAACCTGTTTCTACAGTAACAACCTTTGTTGCGGAGTTTGCAGTATTACCCTTTACAGCATCATCTGCTTCTGTAACTTCTAATACAACGGATGGATTCTCCTTTATGCTCAAGATCTTGCCCTCGTAGGTAAGAATTAATATCGATTCTCCCTCTTTGAGGTAGTTTATATACTCTCCAATAACATCAACTGGGATCAATATACTTTCGTAGCTCTCCATATCCATGAAGTAAACACCGGAGGGATCATTATACAAATACTGAAATTCCTTTGTCTCGGGAGTAATATACTCTATCTGCGTACCTGACTTTACAGTCTTATTTATTATCTGACCATTATCCAAGGCCTTCATTCTCATGATGATTAGACCTCCCTGTCTACCCTGAGTCTTTAACCTTCTATCCTGAAGATAGAAGAATCTTTCCTCATCTTTAATATACATACCCTTTACTGGTTGATCTGTTAATGGCATACGCTTTTCCTAAAATGTTATAAACAAGGCAATTTTACCACAAGAAGTAGCATGTTCCAAGATTCTCACAAACTGGAAACTGGTTGCGGGGGTTGGATTCGAACCAACGACCTTCAGGTTATGAGCCTGACGAGCTGCCACTGCTCTACCCCGCGATATTGCGAGATGATTATACCTTAATATATATATCAATTCAAATTCCAGTCGTCAGGAATAGCAGCCAACTATCAAGAGTAAATTCTCTTTTAAGCTTAGAATCATTCAAGGGGTCCGTCTCCTTTCTAACTTCTTCTATTGATTGCTCTAATACATTTTCAGGTATTACAAACACTATTTCCCCTTCCCCACCGAAATTTAAACGATTTCTAGCCTCTTTCTCAAGATATTTATCGGTAGACATCTCTAATATGCTCAAAGAGAGATGCAAGTTTTGTATCCTTAACTCCTCCACTTCTCTTTCTGCCTGTTTTAATATGTCTAATTTTTGCAATGTAATCTTACCGGAATTATATACAGACCAAAGTATAAAAATTGAGATTCCAAAAAGAATCAGTTTTACAAATATGGAGTCAAAGAATGCCGGTAATTCACTATTACTCTGAGACACCCCTCTTTCTTTTCTAACCCTTATCACTCTCTCCATATCAAAATATTAACAGATTAAGAAAAAAGCTTCAAAACAACTTCATAGTTTTATTATTGATCTTAATTATCAACGGGTGCTATAATCTCATAGTTTATATACTAGGCCATTATTAAATTGATTGTTTGATACCTTGGATAAAATAATAAACCCAGAATTTGCCAAACAACAAAATAACTTCACTGAAGAGTTAAGGAGTAAGGGAAGATCAGAAGCCACAGTAATAGCATACGCCAAGGATATCGAACAACTACTAAACTATTTCTCCTCCCGAGGTGTCGAAAGAATTGTTCAAACAGCCATAGAAGACTTGGAGTCATATAAGAAACATCTACAGGACAACAACTACACACCCAAGAGTATATCTAGAAAAATAAATAGTACTAGAACCTTCTATAGATATCTGCTTGAGAACTCATATATAAAAGATAATCCTGCAGAAAAGCTCGCACATCCTAAATTTGAAACAAAGCCACCAAGGGTTCTTTCAGAGATGGAATATAGGGCATTAAGAGATGTTAGTCGTGTAGATATTAGATTGTATTCCATCGTAGAGCTACTTTTACAAACAGGTATAAGAATCGGAGAACTAGCAACACTAACACTAGACGATGTAAGAAATACTAAGGACGGAATAAACTATATCTACATAAAAGCCTCAGGCAGCCATCCTTCAAGGAAGGTGCCAATTAACAGATCTGCTAAAAAAGCTATAGATGAATACCTATCAATAAGGCCAGAGACAGAAGAGGAGACTATCTATGTTACAAAGAATGGAAGACCTCTCTTAGTAAGAAATATAAGAACGACAATAGATAAAGCATTTGAAAGAGCTGGTATTAAAAATGCGAAGGTAAACGATCTTAGGAACACATTTATAGCACATCACCTTGCTAATGGAGTAAGCTTAGTGACAGTCTCAAAACTTGTTGGTCACAAGAGGCTATCAACTACAGAGAAATATCTTGGACTGATAGACAACAATAAACAGGAAGCCGAAAAGAGCTTAAAGGATTTGTAATCTGAAGATATGGACCCAAGAGAACAGGAGAATCTTTCCATAGAAGAAGTTACAGAACTAATCAGAGCATTTAAGAAAGAGAGAAAATATCACGGAGAAGGAATTACCGAACTAAAGATAGTACTCATCTATCTATTCTCAAACTTACCACCACACCTAAAAGTTATCACAGCTCTAGATCTCCTAGCCATTCGAGTGGAAGATTCTGAAGAACTTAAATCCCATTACATAAGAGTTGGAGATACCCTACTCTTTAATGTTGTTGGGGAGGAATTAGCAGATGAAGGCATAGGTATTTTCAGATTTGTAAAAGGAACTCCAGGGCAAAGAAAGGATAGAGAATTAAAAAGACTTAGGCATTTCTATGAATACAAGGATAATCCCAATCGATGAAGCATTAAATATCGTAAGGGAAGATATGGGAGTAGATGGAATCGAACCATCGACCACGGCTTTATAAGAACCGCGCTCTAACCAACTGAGCTATACTCCCTTAAAGCTAATACATGCGATTTTACCAGAAACTAAAAGATTTGTGCAGTACCTACCCATTAGAAGGTCATTGGTGGAAATGCACTAGGAGCAGCAGGCTTAACCTCTTCCTTCTTGTCTAAATCAGATCTCCTGTTAATATCCAAATTTACAATATTTACATCTCTACCATATTTGAGTCTAGACATTTGTTTAATAATTCGAGCAACCTCCTCATTAGTTTTCATATCAAACCCGCTCTCTGGGAATTTAGGACCGTATCTAGTATCCAGCGAAAAAGGACTTGGATATGAGCCCCTGTTAAGCATCTTAACGTAGTAATGACCAAGCCCCTGATTTATCAAATCTGTCGATTTCACATACGACTCAAACTGTGGCTCCAAGAAGTTCCCATCATCAGTTCCGCACCTAGCAATAAATAGGGATCCTACATTACCAAATACAGCCCCCTTAATATTCTCAGGCAACTGACCTATGTACTGGTGTGCAAGGGTTAGGTTTAGTCTATATTTTCTTGCCTCAGAAAGAATAGATGTAAACTCATCTGTCGCAAAGTTCTGGAACTCATCAGCATAGAAGAAGAAATCCTTTCTCTGATCCTCAGCAATGTTTTCCCTACTAAGTGCAGCAGCAAGCATCTTCTGTACAAGCAAGAGTCCAAGAAATGACATATTTTCTTCACCAAGAAGTCCCTTTGCGAGATTAACGATAAGGATCTTCCGTCCATCCATCACTTCTCTGAAATCGAACGACGATTGTGACTGCCCTATTACATTTCTAATAGCAAGATTTGTTGTAAACTTATCGAACTTAGAGATAAAGTAGCCAAGACTCTCAGACTTAGTCTTTTGGTCTGTCTTTGCTACCTGATCTATCCAATATCTTCTTACTAATTCATCTTTAACAACAGGAAGCCACTTCTCCTGTACCCATTTCTCATCTTGTAGAATTCTTACAACCTCTATCAATGTAGACCCAGGAACACTCATCGCTGTCAGCATTGCATTCCTTACTGCCTGTTGCATCATAGGGCCAACATAACCCTGATTATGAGGGTCAAACAATCTAATCAACAATGCGATGAAGCTATTTACAATCTGATGCTTATGTTGCTCATTGTAAGCCTCCATAATATTTATTCCAAAAGGTCTATCAAAGTCTGCAGCATTGAAATATATAACATCCTCGACCCTCTCTGGAGGAATTCTCTCTAATATCATCTCTGCGGTTTGGCCGTGTGGATCAACAAAACATACACCATCTCCATTGTATATATCTTGAATTATCATTCTTGTCATAAGCCAAGATTTACCAGTACCTGTTTGTCCTAAGATGTAGGAGTGCCTTCTTCTATCTTCCCTCTCAAAACATATTGCCTTCACCTTATCTCTAAAAACGTTGTTACCCACCCAGATGGTATCTTTAGACTTAATATCCGAGCTAATACTGTTATCCGCTGGAATTTCTCTAGCCAACAACCAGTTAATATTAGGTGTTGTGATCTCCTTGTTAGGGAGGTGAAATAGAGTTGCAAGCTCCTCTACATTTAAAACACTACCATGATCTATAGATGTTCTCCTATATACAACATCAAACATAAACTCCTTCTCCTGCTCCTTCCCCTTTATTGGAACCTTTTTAAACCTGTTTATACCTGGATTGCTGAATTGATCAAATGCTCCAACAATATTGTCCAAATGCATCTTAGCGATAGCTTCATCAGCCGCAGTTGTTACAATCCTAATATCTGTATTAAAACCATTCTTAGAAACCTTCTTACTAATTCCTTGAAGCTTTTCCTGACTGACATTAATCTTTTTCTTTTCAGGATCTGAGTTATTGTTCTCAACCTTCTTTACAAAACTAGAACCATTCTTTTGCCATTTACTTTCACTTGGGGAAACTACTATCTGAATCATAGCTCCCTCCCCTTCAGACATCTTACTCAACGTGCTCAATACATTCGCAAGTGGATCTCCAGTGAAATCCTCCGTAACTTTAATTGGGCAGTAATCATCTTCATCAAGCTTAAGGCGTGTGAATGCAACCTTTGAATTCTCAGAAAATATACTGTAATCCTCAACCTTCTTTACCTCCGCATCTTGATATGAACCAAGTATTTGCTTCTCAACTAAGTCAGAGAGCTTTTTAGGAGTATATACAAAAAACTTTATCTCTCCAGGCACAGCCATTATCTCAAAACTAATATTGTTACTTACTGTAAACTTCTCAGCAAAGCCTTTGCCCTTACCGCCGATACCGACAAGATTAGCAAACATTTTTTCTGCAACCCCTATCTCTGTTTCATTTCCTCTTGGTACTCGGATTTCATACAAGATCCACTCCTTCGCTTTGTCATTCCTATCTTTTTTAAGCAACTGCTTTCTAACTTTAAAAAAAGCAAAGAAACCAATACCTACAAAAAGAAGTAAGAATGCAATTAGTAACCAAGGTATTTCTAATCCACTGCCATTAAACTCCTCATAGGAATCTTTCGGATACTCACGAGGATCAGCAATTACAACCTCTTCCTCTTTATCCGATGGCATAGGACCAATTTGAGATAGTATATATGGTTTCATAAAAGCATGGACAGATTAAAAAGTATCTCTTATGAAAGGATATCACACTTAGAAAACGTAATCGAGAGTTATTCTACAATCTCTGCTCCTGGTTTCTTGTTTGCAACAAGCATTGCCCAAGATGCTCCACTTGTAGGATCAATCTGTTCTAAATCACGGGAATCTTTACCAACAACGCCAGCCTCTATTTGAGCGTTAATTTGCTTGCCTACAGGGTGAGTCTCTATGGGCTGTACTGCAGTAGGATTTATAGTGGATGCTGGTGTTACTACAACCGGTTCTTTTGGTTCAACAATAGAAGGTACAACCTCTACTTGAGGCCTAACAACTCCTTCTACTCCAATCTGTGTATCTTTAATCTCTGCCATAACCTATAACAATTATATCATAAATTTTCTCTTTTCCAAGTGAAGTTCTTTTTCTAGAGTCCTTTCTTTCTCCTGTAGTTTCTTCTCATATCGCTTCTTACCCCTTGCAACTCCAACCTCCACTTTTATCCTTCCACCCTTTGAGTATACACTCAGGGGGACCAATGTCATATTTCCCTGCTTTATTTTACTCTGTAAATATGTAATATCTTCCCTACTCACTAGTAATTTCCTTGATCTTGCAGAGTCATAATCAGAAGATCCATCATATTTGTATTTGGGGATATCTGCATTTACAATCCAAAGCTCATTGTTCACGATCTTTACAAAGGAATCTCCCAGATTACATCTCCCATCTCTCAAAGATTTAACCTCAGCACCTGTTAGTATGATTCCTGCCTCTAATTTTTCGTGGATTTCGTAATTAAAATACGCCTTCTTGTTACTAATTCTCATTCCCGATTATATCACTTTACTAAAGACGTATCTTCCAAACAGTAGAAGAATCTAACATATACAAAAATTTCTCCCCCCTATCTACCACAAAGTCGTTTACATCTCTCCAAATATTTTCCCTACTACCTCTGTATACATACTGATTCTTTAGTAAAACTTGATTCGGGTGTCTCATATCTGCCCCTGACTCAATTGGTTTCTCAAATCGGAACAATCTTAAATCCTCAGAGTCAAACAAATAGAGGTCATAGTTCAATTCTCCCCTTGTATAACCGTATGAGAGATCTTTGAATTCACCATCGATACCTACAACTTCTAAATTCGCAGGTACCTGCTTACTCTCTGTATAGCTATATATATATCTATGTAGCCCTTGGGATCCAGAAGTAAGTATGTAAACACTTAGATCCGCCAAAACATCATTTGCACCACTAAATGAATCCTCTTTTATATATCCATACGAAAGTCCATACCCAGATCCGAAGTTTGAAGATTTTAGCAAAACCCCTTCTCCACGATCTAAGACATATACGTTATCAGAATCGGTAAATACTGCGAACTCGGCAATTTCATCAGCACCAATATTTTCAATACCAAGACCCGTCAAAGTAGTGAATGATTCAAACCAGCCATTTTCATCAAAATTTGCCCTAACTACACCCACCTGAGAATCTAAAACATATACACCTTTTTTTCCAATATATATATGTACAGGCTCTTTAAGAACAGAATTTTCGTCTGGCAACCTCTTTACCTCCTTGTCATACAAGGAGATTCTGTATACGCCCTTCAAACCAGCATCAGCAATTAACAGATACTCATTGTTCCTATCATCATTGTAAACAGCAATATCTTTAGGATCAGAGTTCTCGCCAAGAGCCAGTCTTGTATCTAAATACGTATCTATGGAGCCATCACCATCAAAAAGACCTACCCTCTTGTAGAGAGCGTCTTGTATGCCCAGTACCTTACCTTCTAGTTCAGAGTATTTCAAAGCATCCTTCTCGCTTAACTGCTCAGGAGTTTTCTTTAACTCTTCGCTAGCTCTAAACACCAAAGTCTCTGCAGCCGCTTTATCTGTTCTAGATTTCTCTTCTGCCTCTTTAACAAAATCTTCAACCTTAACAAAAATCTCATTTGCAGACCTACTAATTTCCCTCGCCTCTTTCTGATCTATTGTAAATTTAATCCCAGCGACAAGAAGAACTATACAAAGAACTACTATTGCTGCAATCTTAAACCTTTCAATCTTTTTGTTTTTTGCCTTATACCCGTCCACTTGGAAACCCTTAAATTCTCTCTTTTTACCAATCTTTATCTCAGACTGCGAAACTCTAGCTGAAAATTTCTTAAACCATCTCTTTTTACCAAAAGATTCCTTTAAGGAGAAAAGCCTTGCACTAAAGAATCTTGAAAAACTCTCTGAAAATTTTCCAAAAACCTTTGCAAGGTAAGACTGAAAGGGAGCTACCCATTTAAAAAGATTGGGTGTTTTTTTAAGAAATTCTAAGATTGCAGTCCTTAAATCTATATCAAGCTTACTTTTAACAGGTACTTGTTCTTTTGGAAGGGAACTTTCCTCAGCCTTAGGTAAAACCTCTTCCTCAAGACTCTCCTCTACGACTTCCTCTTTCTCAGCACTTTCTACACCCTCTGTTAAGAAAAAGAGAAGACCCTCTGAATCCAAAAGATTTGTAGCAATCCCATCTAAAGATTCCACTAACTCCTCAGGATTCTTAAAACCTATCAGTGTTGCCATCTCCTTTTTAAGAAATCCTTTTGTAGATGAAAAAAGAACATCACTTTCACTAACAACCAAAGCTGCTGTCTTAGCATTCTTCTTGCCTAACATCTCAGATATATCAACAATCTTTCCATTTTTGTAAATGTATATATCGGACTCCCCAAGCAGACCAACATAGAGGCTATTACCTATTGAAACAAAAACGGAGATATTAACATCTACTCCATGTTCGGCAATATTTTTATCATTAGCGATCAACTGTTTAATTCTCAATGTAGCCTCCGTAAGAGCAATCTTTAGTGCCTCATTTGTAGAATCTACTTTAGAATATTCAAAACCATCAATTAGCCCATCCCAAGCAAACTTCGCAATATTTTGACCAGGTATTTCAACTTCACTAGAAACAGAAAGAAGACCATACAACTCTACAGCCTTATCATGCTTGCTTCGAACTGGTCGCGTATAGTGAAATACCCCAGTAAATACCTCACCCCTTTTTGAGTTTTTTATATATTGAGAGGCAGTAACAGACATTTGCTTAGCCTAATATAATTATAAAAGTACCGAGGATACCAATAACTATTGAAACAAGTAGGTTAATATATACAATACTCTTTATTTTCTTGTTAGCCTCAGATTCAATAGTGTCGGCAAGAATCTTTATTTTTAAAACTAACATCAAAGAGTAAAAGATATTACCTATTAGTAGAACTATCATGGGAAGCTTTAAAACACCCCCCAAGTTTATGCTCAATCTGTATGTATTTGTAAAAAATTGATCGTATATACTATCCATACTAAATATCTCCCTTCTGCTTCATTTCAAGCAGATCATTTAAAATATCCTGCATTTCTCTTGGCCTAGGTAGCATAGTAAGTTTGAAATCTACCTCATGACCTGCAGTATCCACAGAAAGATCTCCTACATCAAAAAAGGTTCCCAAGAAACCGACATGTTGATGAGTTATATCTTCTATTTTTTTCAGTTGAGCTTCTGAGTATGAATGATAGAAGGCATTGTTCATTTTTATAACTACAATCCTTTGATCGGTAACAATATGTACCGTGTAGTACCACTTAAGAAAGGTCGTAAGTAAGAGAGAAGATACAATACCAATAGACATTACCATCATACCAATATACAAAACTGTAGTACCAAGGATTGGGAATGCACTAGAGAAAATTGCAAGTATGAATGGAAGTAAGAGGACCAAAAAAACAATCAACACATCTGGAACATATGCAATCCAGTGTCTTCTAACTATCAAAACAATCTCTTCATCAGAATCTTTTCCATAGAAAGAGACCTTTTGAGGGAATGCTGAAAAACTTGAAAGTGGGCGAACCTCTTCCTCCTTACATACCCTATCTACAAAAGATTTGTTAGCTTTTTGAAATTTTTTTGGTATAGATCTTTTCCCTTTTTCCATAGTTAAAGAATACCACAAGAATACCTATCTTAACAATATATCTCGCTACTTCTTGTGTACGTTGATATGAACAAACCCACTCTGAGGGATTCTGAGATGACCTGGGGCTCTTAGATTGAAAACTGTTTTGAAATCATTGCCACTCATAATAATGGTACCAGCATTTGTATAGAATGTAACTGTAGTAGTCGTACCATTACTACTTGACACTGCAACAGCAGAGATAGAGGTCACAGGCTTGGCTGCAAGAGCTCTTAACTCCGCGAAGGTGTATGGGTTACCAGTTGAATGACAAGCATCAAATATTGGAGAGATCCTTGAATCAGTTCTGTTACTTGCCACCCATACTTGATATGCGTTTACAATATCAGACATCTCGGCCTGTGATAGCCATGGATACCTACCACATGTAGAGCTGCTCTCACTGTATGTCTGCCTATACCATGCCTTGTAAAACCAGGATACATTTGAAAGCCTATCCCATGCCCTACTCATCCAATCTCCACTACCAGTACCATCTGTAGTATCCCAACCGATCTGATTTCCCCAACCACCATGCACAGCTGCATATTGAGTAGAGAAAGGTGATCCTGCACCATCCGTTAGTATCACTCCTCGAGTTGCTTCAACTGCAGTTTTCCATGGTCCGGTTTTTTGCCCCCCCCCTACAACCTGACAACTCTCCGTTGTACATATCGACTTCCTTCCATTTTGAGTGTAATTGATCGCATACGTCCTAGCTGCTATAGCTTGAGCCTTTAGTACCTCCATCCTTTTAATATTCAAACTAGGATCGCTAGTTTGTGCCCAACTTTCTGGTACTTCATTTAGCCTCAAGAGGTAATCATCCTCAAAGTTAAGAGTTCCATACGTGGTAGTAGATATGCTTGTCATAATAGCTTCAGTGACCCCACCGATAACAACAGTGCCTGTTCTAAATGTTCTACCAGGGTAGTAAGCATTAAGAATCTGTTGATAAGTTTGACCAGCATCAGCTCGAGCTCTTGCACCCCACTGACTCATACCGTTCCTGTGTGTATATGCACCTATTGAAAAAACCGCAAAAGACCCAGCAGGCGCATTTGCATTAAAGCCTGCCAATGTAGAATTGTAATCACCACTCGCTGGTACCGAATTTATATCTACATGCGTCCCTCCTTGTCTTACAACAATTAATTGATACTGAAGGTCAGATAGCTCAGTTGACAACCCATTTATCGTTTTAGTTACACTCTTTTTAGTAGCAATCTGAGCATTTAACTCCTTCTGTAACTTGTTCTTCTCTGCCAAGACCAAAGCATAGGAGTCATCCAAATCTTTCTTCTGTGTATCCAGATCTACTTTCTGCTGCTCTAAATCAGCCTTCATCTGACTAAGAGAGGTAAACTCTCCGTTAATCTTTTCAATATCCTGTCTTAATATCGAGATTGCTGTTTTCTTTACAAACAAGTTTTGCAACAAATTCTCTAAATTACTAAAAGAAAAAATCAATTGCCCACTATCATGCCTAGATTGCATATACAATTCTGTAGAAACCTGATCAAAAAGCTCCTTTTTTAAGCTCAAAAGGGCTTCTTTTTCAGCGATTAGTTTGAGTTTCTCCTCTATCTCTATTGCTTTCTCATCTATTTGTGTTTGAAGAGTAGTTATCTCTGCGTTTAAAAGATTAACCTTTTCAGTTAGTGTATAGCTACTACCATTTATTTCAGCAATCCTTTTCTCTATCTCCGAGAGGGTCGATTTGTTCTTGTTTAACTCCTCGGTCTTTTTGTTTATCTCATTTTCTAGATCCTCTATTGTTCCGGAATATACAGGATATGACCAATTAAGAAGAAAAAGTGAGAAGAATATTGACATTAGAAAAATAGCAGTAAATTGTGGGACAGATTTGTTCTTGGACATTAAGCAAATTATACCATTTGCATAAAAAAGACCAAGCTATGAGCCAACAAACTCCAGAATGACTGTTAGTATGGCCTTTATTAAGAAAAGAAATACTAAACCTATTACAGCCCAAGTTAAAGTTCCCTGAGCAACCTGCTTCTTTCCAGGATCTCCACCGGAGATAATCCACATATATCCACCATAGATAAGCATACCAACTGCAATTAAAGCACCAATAGGTAGTATTAAGTCAAAAATATTTTCAATAGGACCAAAGATGAGCTCAATTCTAGGGGGCTCTGTATCATACTGAGCATAAACAGGGGATGCAAACAGTCTTAATATATTCTCAATCACAGTTAAATACCCAAAAAGTTATCTATAACAAATTGTATAACAGATGGTGCAAGAAATACTAGTATCATTCCTATAAGAGAAAATATCAAAGCTCTATTAGCAGCCGCAATCTTTTTATCATCTCCCATAGAGGTAATATATTGAAAACCCGCAGCAACAATCATAATAACTGCAAGTAAGGCTGCAAAATTAATAGCCCAATTAAAGATCCCTATTACAAAACCTGCGAAATCTGTATGTGTTATTGTTGTTATTTTACTTAAATCTATTATCATATTTCTTGTAAAAAAAAGGCCCCACAAAGGGGCCTTTATTCAATTCCTAAATGTTACTTCAAGATATTTTCTAATACAAACTGTACAAGAATTACTGCAATGAAACATACTACCAAACCAACAATTGCAAAAGTCAATGTCTTTGTAGCTTTCTCAACCTTTCCTTCATCACCATTTGCAGAAATATATCTATAACCAGCAAAGATCAACATACCAACAGCTGCTAAAGCTGCAAGACCAATAGCCCAGTTAAGCATAGAAATTACCCATGAATCAAATGCACCGTTAACTCCATCGATACCAGTTAACCAATCAGTTGCACTCTTTTGTGCACTCTTTTGTGCAAAAGCTTGACTTACAAGTCCAGTAAAAGCTGCATATGTTGCTACGACTCCTGTAGATATCTTTGCTAAAGTCTTCTTCATTTTGTATATATAATATTTTATATTTAGCACCTAATTATATTATAGCCCCAAGCTTAATGCAACACCCTTCTCATATTTAAACCCCATTTATAGAACGAATACTTTTTGCAATCATTTGGTGCTGATCATTGGCTGTACCATTTAGAAATCTTGCAGAGAACTCCTCTACTCCCCAAAGTCTTAAGATATTCTTAGAATCATTCAAACCCAATACCTGCCGGGACTTCTCTAAAAGATACTTAAAATCATCAAAGGAATTCCCTGGGGTATTCTGTTCCCCCCATGGTTCAAATTGCCCTTCTGATATCTCGATATTAAAGCCCTTTTTAGATATCTCCTTAGACAGATCCACAACAGACATATCAAAAGGATAGGATATTTTCATTGGATCTAATACCTTAAGAAATGGCTGTGTATGGGGAATCTTAAAATAGTAGTTGATACCTAGTATTAAAGAATCATAGGTATATAGATTTTCTTTAGTAATAATATCGAATAATTTTATAATCTCTCGCAGATTAGTTCTCCCTGCACTATTTAACATCAACTTGGAGTTTGGGAACTCTTTCTTAAGGATCCCTATTGCGGAATAAACATACTCCTGAGAGAGTTTCGTCCTGAGATGCCCAAAACGATTAAATGCTTCATTTTCCAACTGGAAAGTCGTATTGAGAAGATCTTTCCCATACTCTCTCTGCAAAAGACTTAATAAAGATTCTAAATATCCGAGGGTTTTTTTTGAAAGCTCCGTAGATCCATCAATATTGGATGTATAGTACTGTTGAAGATATACAGGGATGTGCTCTTCTGGCCAACGAAATACTTTAATTGGGCCAACATTTAAGCAAAGATTTATCTTTCTTGAAAAAATATAATCCAAATACTCACGATAGTAATCAAGAGTTATCTCCTTACCAGAATCTATAATATTCCACCTTAAACCGAAGCGCACATCCTTTATACCAAGATCTGAGTACAAAAATTTCAAACTTTCAATTGGTTTGCGAACACCTATATACTCACAATACTCCGGAGAAAAAGAAGAGCCTATTAAAAAATTTTCAGACATATATTTGGTCTGATTAAACTAACTAAGAAGATTCTCTAGGATGAAAAGAATTATTGTTCTTGCAAGAAATACAATAGCCATACCAACAACTGCAGCAGTTAAGGCATCACTACCCTTCTTTATCTTGTCAGGGTCTCCACCCGCTGTAATAAATGTAAATGCAGCAAATACTATCATCCCAACCGCAACTAAAGCAGATAAACCAACCAAAGCATTAAAAGCAAGAATTACCATATCAACTACACCCTCAAGAGTTGTGAAATCGCTATTTACAACTGGTTCACCAAAAGTATAGCCACCGATAGTTACACCCAAAGGTATAATCTTTTTTTCCTGCTTATGATCCACTTATATTTATTCCAAACAAATTACTTATAAGTAAAAGAATCGCAACTGACATTAATATAAATAAGAATCCAACGATAGCATTAGTGATAACTTCCTTACCCTGCTTTAGCTTATCAGGATCTCCCCGGCTAGTCATAAGTTGATATGCTGCAAATGCTAATAAACCAAAGACCGAGAAAACAGCGAGAGGAACAGCCAAAGATATAACAGAGTCCATAAAACTGCTTACATCAGATGCCTCAGAAAGATTATTAACCTCCTGGAGGGCATCACTTAGAGAATTTGCATATATTTTTGTTATTCCTATCATAAACACTGGCAATTATACTAGAAAATTAAGATATAGAAAACCCAGTTATAAAATTGCATCTTTACATATATGCCGAAAATCGCAATATTTACATTTAAACATATCTGGCGTTGCCACAAACTCTCTTTTTTTAATACTCTCAACAACATCGTAGATATTCTCTAACGCATCCTCTCGTCTTTTACTGGAGATATCAACTTCTACCTGAGAACCATGCTCGACAAAGACATACTTTGCAGAAACAACCTTAACACCAAGGCTTCTTTCGGCAAAGATAGAATACAATGGTAATTGTAGATCCTTTTTAATATCGGCAGAGCTTTTCTCCTTTCCTGTCTTGTAATCAACTATTTCAACATGGGCAACACCATCAATCATCTGAATAAGGTCTATCCTATCTATTTTCCCTACAAAGGAACCCTCTTTTAAATTAACCGTAAAAGATTCTTCTAATCGGTATGGATTCTGATCTTCGTTATAAAGTTTTAAAAAGAATTCCTTCATCATATCCTTTCCACTCTCTTTCCTCTTTTTCTCATGATCTTTACTCTCATAACCAATGGATACCCAATGCTTTTCAAAAAGCTCTATTAAATCTCCTTCGCTAGGTAGAGGAGAAATACCAAGGCCCTCCTTTGCGACTCGAACAAGGTTGTAAAAATCTTTCAAAGCATTATGCACTGTTATACCAAAAGCAAAGGATGCACTTGGTTTAGAAGGTAACTGCAAAACATATGAGTATTCATATTTTTTAGGACAATCCTGGTAGGTGTTAATCTGAGAGTAACTCACCCTCTTCCCCAGATCTAACTTAACATCCGTAGGAATTGTTTCCTCCCTTCTATCTTCCTCATACATATCTTTAACCCTATCTCTTTTTAATATTAAAGGCTTCTCAAAGTCTTCACTAATATCTCTGTCCAAGATCTCTTGCAAAAACACACTACCCTTTTTCTTTCTTTTTGCTCCACCATAGTAATTTGAAGCTGTAAGATACAGTTTCTCTTTCGCCCTTGTAGCACCGACATAGAATAAACGCCTCTCCTCTTGTAAGTGCTCCTCCTTTTCATCAAGGCCGGAAAGAGACTCCTTAATAAGGCCCTCTGGTATAGGTATTGTATCCCTCCTGCTCTGAGAGGGGAATCTATCGGAAACAAGATTTACAAGGAATACGATAGGGAATTCCAACCCCTTTGAAGCGTGTACTGTCAATATGTTTACAGCATCATATTCAGCCATATCCATCTGATCGACAAGTGGAGAGTCCCCAACCTCAATACTGTAGTTTAGATAATCAACATATTCATAAATATTCGAATCTGGGTTGTTCTTGTCATATTCCTGCAGTAGGTTAAAAAATTTCGATATATTTGAGGTCTTAAACTGGGCTTGCTCTGTTTCCTCCTGCAAAAACAGATCTATATACCCACTCTCTTTAACAAAATCATAAAGAATTTCACCCGTACTTCTTCCCTCCTTTATATCCTTGAAGCTACTATTTATTATCTCCAACAAAACCCTTAAACCTTCCCTTGCTTCTTCCGAGAGTATCTTTTTTAATATGTTGCTTCCCTCGATATCGATACTATCTTTTTCCATATCTCCTAGCTTTATATTTAGTAAATTCTCCAACTCTTCTAATACAGAAATCTTTTCTTCACGAGCTAATCTATTAATTTCAATAAATTCTCTTGGAGAAATGTTCCAAACAGAGAGCGTAAGTAGTTTGTAAAGAGAGATCTCATCTTTGTAATTTACTAAGACCTTGAGGAATGATATTAAAAACTTTATCTCATCTCTAAAATACAAACCTCTCGAGCCTCCTACTTTATACGGTATACCAAGATATCTCAAATTCTTTATTATCACATCCGCATGTGCATTTGCCCTCACAAGAACCGCAATATCCGAGAATCTATACTTTCTATCAGGAATCAACTCTACGAAACTTGATTGCCCTTCGTTATCAAATTTCTGAGCTCTCTCATCAAAGGTATTTTCAGAATACCCTGTTAGTTCTAGAATCTGCCTTCCAATCCACTCCGCCTCGCTATCTTCATCTTGTGCTACTACCAAATTTACAACGTCATCATCCTTCTCGAAATTAGCTCTTGAAACTAGTTTCTTCTGAATCTTTTCTGTAATCTCCAAACGGTTTGGATTGTTGTGAGTAATTAATGCATATGAAGAATCTAATATTTCCTGCCTTGATCGATAGTTTTCAGTAAGTACAACTTCCTTTGCTTTTGGATATAGCTGTTTAAATTGCAAAATGTTAGAGATTGCAGCTCCCCGAAATTTGTAAATAGCTTGATCATCATCTCCTACAACTGTGAGGTTTGGGTTTACCTTTCCAATTTTTTTTGAATCAACCTTCGGATCTAATCCACATAAAATATTTACAAGAACATTTTGGGTATAGTTGGTATCTTGGAATTCATCTACAAGAACATACTTAAATCTCTCGCGATATCTTTTCAAAACATTCGGTTTTTCTCTAAAAAGCTTAATAGTCAAAATAATCAAATCACCGAAATCTATCTTCGAATTCTCTATCTTTAATTTGGTATATTCATCATATACTGTTGCCAATTCTAATATGTCTTCGTATTCCTCTTTCTGTGCTAACCCTCTCTTAGGTAAAGATTTAGCAAATTCTATGTAATCTGAAGGAGAAACATCTTCATCTTGTAACCTAGAGAAATGTTTTAGAATGTCATCGATAAATTTGGTAGGATTACCATGAGGACGGAATTTCTTCAAAGAGAGGTTAAAGAGATTTCTTCGAAAGAAAATATAGCTTTCGGCAGAGGACATCATAGAATAGTTTGTATCAAGGCCAATATATTGACCTTCTTGCCTTAAGATACGATCACAAAAGGAATGAAAAGTTGATACGAAGACTTCCCCAGAACTAAGGGGGAGGTGCTCATCAACTCTTGTAAGCATCTCCTCTGCAGCCTT
>CAZULJ010000003.1:0-104184 GCA_964621195.1 uncultured Candidatus Saccharibacteria bacterium | reverse complement strand
CAGAACTAAGGGGGAGGTGCTCATCAACTCTTGTAAGCATCTCCTCTGCAGCCTTGTCTGTAAATGTAAGAGCAAGTATCTCATTAGATTTTGCCCAACTTTTTTCAATAATATGCAGAATCCTTTGTGTTAATACTGCGGTTTTACCCGTTCCAGCTCCAGCGATAATTAGAAGAGCCCCTCTCTTGTGCTGTACTGCAATTTTTTGATTTTCGTTTAGATTCATCTAGATACAAAGCGATTAAATATCGAGAACTGATTCTTACCTAGCCAATGCCTTTAACTTTTCAATCTCCTCAGGCATGGTGTTCCCACTTTTAAGAGCTGGAGTCTCAAGAAGAAAGGGTATCTCCTTTAACTCTTTTCTATGCAAAATACTTCGAACTGTTTCTTCTCCTAATTTACCCTCCCCCAAGTTTGCATGCCTATCTTTGTTAGAACCAAGATTCATCATAGAGTCGTTTAAGTGAATAGCTTTAACAAGATCGAATGTTAATGTCTTACCTATCTCCTCTACTACCCCTTCAATGTTATTAACCCAATCATATCCAGCAGCGTAAGTATGCTGAGTATCTAAGACGAATCCTACTCTCTCCTTCCCTTTAGATCCTTCTCTCATTTGTAGAAGTTCTGTAAAATTCCGACCAAGATTTCCCCCTGTTCCTGCAGTACTCTCAATCAAGAGCAATTGATCACCACCAACCTCGTCTAGCACCCAATCAATCCCATATGAAATTCTCTCAAGGGTCTCTTCATAGCTCAATTCTTTTTTGGATCCTGGATGGAAACAAACTCCCAATATTTCAGTATCAATTCCTCTCTCCCTTATCAATTGGGTTACCCTGTTTGCAAAATCAAGATATACAGCAAGTCCCATCTTACCTAAATGGAATAGCTGTTTGTCTGCTCTACCTAAGTTTGTAAGATATATTCCATGAAGAAGAATCTTCTTTACTCCACTACCTTCCATTTGGGATACAAACTTCTCAATGCTCTCGTCAGATATCTTTTTTGTAGCCCATCTCATTGGTGCAGTAGGCATCATCTGAATAGCATTGATACCATATTTGTCACCTTCCTTTATTGCGTTTTCTATTCCCCCAGCAGAGGATACATGTGCGCCTAAATACATATACCTTATTCTACCGAATATTCACATTTATATATAGTAGAAAACTGTTTTTAAAAATCTTCTTAATGAGATATAATCATTGAGTTGTTATGGAGAGGTGCCTGAGTGGCCGAAAGGAACTCACTGCTAACGAGTCGTAGACCCAAAAGTCTACCGCGGGTTCGAATCCCGCCCTCTCCGCCATTTTTTTAATAAACACAAATTATGGCAGATCTTTCATGGTTTCCATTTTCTATAGTCGCAACGCTTTGCTTTAGTATCTCAAGGAAAGAAGCTGCAATACTCTAAAGAAAAACTTCTTTTGGGTTTAGGAATTATCATGCTATCAGCTTCTGGGAAAATAATTCAAAAACTTGCTGCAGATAGTGTGGATATCCAAGCGATGCAAATATTTCAATACCTTTCTGCTTCCCTACTCTCTCTAATTCCTTTATGGATTTCAAATAAAGGAGAAATTAAAAAGAACTTTTCGCTCGAAAGTCTAAAATCTGGAGCTTTAATTGCGATACCAGGATTTTTGGGTGGATAACTTCTACTCATAGCTTTGACAAAGGGTCCATTTGCTCTCATTACATCTATACACTCAACCTACATTCTCTTAACTGCACTGCTTGCATATGTAATATTCAAAGAGAAGCTTACATATCAAAAGATAATCCTGATCATACTTGCGGTAATATCAATAATACTAATAAGGGTTGGATAAAAATCTAACTATTGACATCTCTAACTATTAGTATAACAATATAGATATACCAATAACTTGGAATAGACCCTGCCAAACAATTTTCACAAAATTACAAAAGTCCAGATTTAAAAGTCCTTAATCGAATACTGCTACTACAACCCTCCTCCTTTCTATCTAAATTTTTATCTACCAAAAAACACAATAAGGAAAATGTGTACAGAAGAGTTGTTTAACTTTTTAAAAATTAAATATGAAGCAGATCTTAGCTAGTGCTATGATCATCGCCGCTTTAGGAGCTTTAGTGGTGAGTTCAACAGTAGCACTTTTTAGTGATCAAGAGAGCGTAGCCGGCAATACGGTAGCTACGGGTACTCTTGAACTAACGGTAAACGAATCCGTAGGTAAGCCATACAACATTACAAATGGCTATCCAGGATACACAACAGGGTGGGAATATATTGATATATTCAACTCTGGTAATCTTCCATTCGAAGCACATATCTCCTTTGAGAAAACAGGCGGAAATACAGCCTTGTATAACGCATTAATGATGGAGATGAAGACTTCAGGATGGGACTCTGATTGTACCAATGGAGATGGTGGGGAAGTAACCTTCTACAATGGGTACGTTAGTGCATTTACTCCTCAAATGTTAGTAAGCACATTAAACTACTGGCATTTAGCAAATGAGGACGATGCCTCTGGATCTCCAGCAGACAACATTAGAGCTGGATACTCTGAGAGAGTTTGTCAGAAGTTAAGCATTGATAGCACAGCAGGAAATGAAATTATGGGTAAAACCGTAACCTTTTCTGAGGTAGTAGATGCAATGCAAGACAATGATTAATTCTAAGACGGCTGCATCGGGAGATGCAGCCTCTCCTTAAAATATTAAAAGTTGAAAAAGATAAGTAAAAAGATACAAAATATAATATATTGGACCCTACTACTCTTCGTAGTGCTAATAGCAATACTACCCACTATCTCGTCACTAAATATTCAATTACCATTTAGAGCATTCGCAGTAGAGACTGGCTCTATGGAACCAACCATCAAGGTTGGTGATCTAATCTTTGTAAAAGAGGAAAAGGGATATGCGAAGGGAGATATAATAACGTTCGATTTTAAGAATAACAAAACACCAATTACTCACAGAATTGAAGAAATAAATGTAGATGGTACTTACAAAACAAAAGGAGATGCTAATTCTGCATCAGATGTTGATAACGTAAGTAAGGAGCAGGTAATAGGGAAATATTTCTTAAGAATTCCGCTACTCGGATACCCCATTAACTTTGTAAGAACACCACTTGGATTCTTAATCCTGATTGTTATACCTGCAATAGTAATAAGCTATGAAGAATTTAACAAAATAAAAAATGAAATATATTTACGAAAAAAGGAAAAAACTGAATAAATATATATCAATATTCTTACTATTCATCCTAATACAAATCGGGGTTAATACCCCTATTTTCTCTTGGTATACATACACAGCAGAGATTCCTAATATGAGGGCCTCAACAGGGACTTTAGATTTAGGTATAGAACCAAAACATATAAAGGTGTTTACGAATGAAGAGGAGACCTCGCCACAAATAGTAAAAATAATAGACAAAGGAACTTTGCCATTGAAGTACGCAGTCGAGAAAATAAATAAATCTCATGATTGCCAATATGTGGGGGCAAGAATAACGATAAACGGAGGGACTCAGTACATAAGCCTTGGTCTCTTGGGTAGTGAACTAATACCAACATCAACACCATTGGGCGAAGATACTTTTAAATATGTTTTCTTCCTTAAAGAGGGTTACCCAAAGAGGAATATAAACTGCGAGATAAATATACACTTGATAGCATGGCAGAGCATATTTCCAACTGGTTCCGAAGGATTTACGGATAAAGAAATCTTCAAGGTAGGAATACTCTTTAAGAGTACAGTCGAGGATCTTTTGGAAATGTCAGAAGTGAAGAGCTTTCCCACTTCTGACGCGATGATTCTACCCCAAACCCTACTCTAGCACAAGCAATACAGATAAGGTAAGATAAAGATATGGAAAAAGACCCTGAGAAGAAAATAAATTTCCTCTATGGAGCATTAATAACTATGGCCACAATTCTTGTTGGCTTAATTAGTTACATCTTCTATACAGAAAAAGGACATCTTTTTAAAGAAGCAAAAAGATGTGAGTACAACGGTTGGACATATGCTGACAAGGAGACATACGACTCCACGGATGGTTGTAACACATGTTTCTGTTACAACGGAGAAACCATTTGTACCCTTAAAGCATGCGCAGATACACAAACAAAATATTGTGACGATGGTACGGTATGTCCAGTAGATCTTTGATAAATATATTTAATATTTAAGAAAAATATAGAGATGGAGAGCATTTCAAACCCGGTGTTGCCAAAGCAGGAAACTCCAGTAACAGAGAGTACCCCCACACCACCAGTAGTACCAGAACCAGAGAAAAAAGCTAGTAAAGTAAATATCATAATTCCAATTGTGATATTTGCAGTTCTAGCCTTAGTTCTCGCAGGTTTCTTCTTTGCATACCAGAAAGGATATTTTGACCAATATCTCAAAGAAGAGGATACAAACAACGAAGAGATAGAAGAAGAGCAACCTCTCGACAGTATGGAGATAGAAGAATACGGAGAGGACGAGGAAGAGATTCCACAAGAAGTATACTTCGAAGGGGATACCGTAAGAGCATTACAACCAGCAGGATGGACAATCGAAGAGTATTACGATGGAGAAGGTACGGAATCTTTGGTAGATGGAACTACATATGAGGGGTTAACTGGTTTGAAGATAAAGAAGAATGGTGTTGAGAAGTTCTCAATAAGAGCGGTATCAGGTATTGGTTTTGTTGGTTGCCCAATGTATGCACAATTTGCAGATTACAATCCCTCACACCTTGCATTACAGGAGTCTATGGCAGAAGAGATAGGAGAACCTATTAATATTACAGACTATTCAGATTCGGAGTATGAAGAATTCGAGTGGTTAGGAAAGACCTTCAGAAGAATAGGAGAAACATATTTCTATGATGAAGAGGAAGGAAACAACTACTTCGAAGCACCTTGCGTATCTGGCCTACTCGTATTAGAGGGCTTCACCTTTATGGACTCAAACGGATATTTAGGGGAGGCATACTTCTACGGAGCTGCGGAAGGCACATCGGAGGAAGATCTCTTACTAATAGATTCGATACTTGAGAGTATGGTACTACAAGAGTAATTACTCTTGAATATCCATTGCAAGGTCTAAGATTTCACAACCTTCATATTCTAGAGGGTTTCCATTTTCTTCTAAAAATCTTTGTGCTAGAGCTTTTGAAATCCTTTGCATTTCCAATATATAGTGGTCTGGAGTCCTATCCCTAAAGAAAACTCTTGTAACGTTCTGTCTTGCCTTTCTATGCGCCTCTAAAAGTTCCTCGGAAACAAGATAGTAATTACCTAAATATTCATCATCTTCAATAACAATTCCAGGAGCTACCAGTATCTCTTCTTGTAATTCTATCAATATGGGAGTTTCTACATAACTGACAGATTGCTCTCGTGCTAAACCAAGCCTTAGTTTAACAACGGCTCCTTCAGGTAGGGTAATATATCCAAATTCATCTAACTCTGATAGACGATCTTTAAAACGGTCTTGGGCAGATCCTTGTGGATCTCTTTGCATCAATTCTTTATATAAATATTAAAAATGGTGGAGACGGTGGGATTTGAACCCACGTCCAAAAGTTAAGAACTGTGTCATGTACAAATGTATTTAGATTTGTATAGCCAAACAAAACTAAAAAATCTAACAAAAAGTCCTGTTTGCTCAGTAATTGTATTCAACTACTACCCCCTACTGACAAGAAATAGCAGATATATCCTAGTAACGACTATCTAGTACACTAACTAGGAATAGAAATACTAGACACTAACCGAAATTAATCAGTTAGACTTAAGCAAAATTGTAAGCGTATAAAGGTGCAGTGAATGCAGCTCTTAGCTTACTTGCAAAAGCGTTAAGTTTGTTTTCTACACTTATCTGTGTTTTAGTTTTACGAACTAAAAAACGATTTGTGACAAACAGCCCCTATGACTTCTGTCGAAAGCCTTACGTCCCCATATTCTTAAAGAACTATATATTATACCATTAAATATGAAGATTTATTACTTCCTACCCTTTGAAACTTCCCACAGAGCTATCCCCGTAGCTATTGAAAGATTCAACGAATCTATACTGTCCGAATGAGGGATATATACTGTTTCTCCAATATCTTTGTAACTCTCATCGAGTCCTGTAGATTCATTCCCCTGAACAATTGTAAGAGGTTTTGTAAATGATATTTCATTAATACTTTTTGCTCCATCTAGCATGAAAGAGTAGATTTTATTCTTTGAATATTTCTTTCTGTACTCTTCAATACTCTCAAAATATTCAAAGTTAATTTGAAATAGAGCACCCATTGTAGAGCGAACAACAGTTGGGTCGAAAATATCTCCAGCAGGTTTAATAATTGCAAGATTTTTAAAATCAAAACCTAGCATTGTCCGAATAATTGTGCCCAGATTACCTAGGTTGCTAGGGTTAACAAGTAGAAGGTGATCTTTCCCTTCCTGCAATTCGGACTCATATTTATCAAAGACTCCAACAACATAGGTATTCTCCTTTACAGCAATCTTCTCTATCGATCTAGGAGCATATTCGTACGGTATATCGCTCTCATTGCAAATATCTAAAATCTCTTTTATACCATCACTTTCTGCCGTTTCATTCTGCAATAGAATCTTGTATACAGAGTCTTTTCTAAATCTAAGCAAATCCAAAACGGGATATGCCCCAAAAGCATATGAATATTCAAACTTCTTTTGATATCTTTTAATCTTTGGTGAGTACATAGACTACTTTTTCTTCAAAATATCCTTAAGTATATCATCGGCACTTCCCTTCCCCTCACTAATTGCCCATTTCTCGCTCCTAAGGACCAAGTATGCCTCTTCTACCTTTTTCTTAGTTTCAGAGAGTATCAGGTTTTTCCTAACGAGTTCATTTTGGGCCTCCTCCTCACTCTTGTACATCTCATAAATACTATGCAAAAAACCAGTTAACAGAACTACATAGCTAAAAAATTTCGCTAAGGTAGAAATATTAAGCATTAGGTAATATTCGATATTTAAGAATGGAAGAAAGAATATCTGAGAAAGAATCCCAAATGTTAGGGAGAATATTAACCAGAAATCGAAACTTCTAAAATATATCCCCCTACTACGTAAATATCCATATATCGTAAGAAGATATATCATCAAAGAGATTAACTGAATTACAATTGCAAATACATACTCTTTAAAGCTCATAAATATCTGAGAAAAAATAGAAAGAGAACCTACAAATATAGAGAAAACGATCAAAAATCCAAACAGTACAAGCCTTTCATTCAACGATTTCTCCCTGTGCTCCTCTCTCATAAAGATCCAACTAAGGAAGAGAATTAAAGAAAGAAAGAATCTAGAAAGAACAACGCTATTTGGAAATACTCCCGTATGAGAAACGGAAAAGAGATCAGAGAAGATATCTAAAGAGAGAAATATCTGAAAAACATCCAACAATCCAACAGAGAGGAAACCAATACCTAGTAAAAGGAAATTAAACGAGCTTTTCTTTGTATAGAAGCGTAAGAGGGCTAAAGTACCAATGAAGAAAGCAAAGATACCAGAAAGTAAGTCTAATATTAACTGGAAATCACCCATCCAGCTGAGATTGCCTGCTATATATCCAAACAGAAGGAAAAGTATTACAGAGAAAAGAATAACCAGCTCTTTTCTTTTAACAGAAACTTTACTAAATTCTTTTTCCATATATCGATATCTTAATACATTAGTTTAGAAAAGGAAATTTTCTCATTTCTCTCTGCATGTGGGGCACAAACAGTAACAAGTCCCTCTTTGCCTTGTGCAATATAATATCCAGTACCGTTTATAGAAATGTACAAAGGATCTTCCGGTATTACTACCAACTCTCCATCATCCTCGGTGTAAATGGCAGACATTTTAACAAGGTCAGTACAATCATATGGACCTGATTTACAGATTTCATTGCCATAGTAAACACAAGACTCATTAACAGGAATTACCTCTGGAATCTCCCCATACTGCCTTGCATATGATGAAACCATAGTTAGTATTGATGATACATCTGCAATTCTTTTTACATTTCTTGCCTCCGCAGCTTCTTTATTTGGATTAACAGCTAGAAGAACAAGTAAACCTATTACAACAAAAGCAGATAATATAACAAGAATCTCTAATAGCTTAAAACCTCCACTCTCTTTTTTGGTTTCTACCTTCTTAGGAACAAAATTGATTATTTCTGCATTACGAACAGAGTCTTCCATACATACATAATACATAAAAGAGGAAATAACGAACAGAGGAGGAGATACGTACCTATAGAACGATAGCTATAAAGATATAGTAATTAGTATGTAAAAAGGGGCTTAGTAACGCCACTTTTATAGTTATCCACAGAACACTGGAAAATGTGTAAATCTAAGAATCTGAGAAAAATTAAACGAAAACTCTTTTCTCATTACTATATAGGAAATACCACAATCATCAAAGGGTTGAGAAGTCTGTACAAAACGAAAGGAGGAGTAAAATTCTTTTAAATGTTCCTGAGCCTCTATCTCGACAATATGTATATTCATTTTTTCTATGTACTCCAAAGCTCTCTCAACTATCTCTAGACCATCCCCCCTTCTTCCTATACTCAGGAACAACCACGACCCTACCAAAGGACACAAACCATTCTCTCTTAGAATATAAGAGATGGGCTTCTCATTCTCCTCAAAAAGAATATGGGCAGAAGTATAGTCGATATAATCAAACTCCCCATGCTTGCTTTTCTGTTCTAAAAAAAGTGTTAAACCTTAACTTCATAACCTCGTACAACAAAGGATGAGAAAAATCCTCAAATTTAAGAATCTTAGTAAGCATATTCTCTACTATTAACATATATACGGAAGTTCTGTTCGCTTGTTCGCAACCTCATTATATTTGATGGACAGGCTATTTTCAATGCTTGGGGAATTACCAAATCGCTTAGTTCAAATAATTCAATCTATCAAAACGATTTACTTTTTACTCGTTATTAAATCTTTTCTCAATTTAATAAATATTCACACCCAATCTTTGTTCCACCAAAGGATTATACCTGCTGATCTTCCTCGTTTTTATATCCTTTTGCTTGAATATTATATGCGTTTGCGTATACACCATTCTTCTTGACTAAATCGTTATGAGTACCTTCTTCAACCAATTGACCATGATCAACCACGAGAATTCTATCTGCATTTCTAACCGTAGAGAATCTGTGCGAGATAATAATTACAGTTTTACCTTCAAAGAAATGATAAATATTATTAAAAATTCTCTCTTCTGAAACAGCATCTATTGCGGATGTTGGTTCATCAAAGATAACTAATGAAGGATTTCGATAAAAAAATCTTGCAATTGCTAACTTTTGCCATTGCCCAGTGCTTAACCTAATTCCATTTTCAAATTTTTCACTTAGTGTTGTATTAAGTTTTTCAGGGAGTCTATCAACAAAATTTGTAGCCTCAGCTTTACTTATTGATTCATCTATTAAATCTTCATTCAACGAATCCTCTGTTCTTCCAATAAAAACATTTTCAGTAACATTAAGTTGGGGATAAGTATTATAGTCTTGAAATAATATACCCATATTCTTATAGTATGATTCAGCTTGATATTCATTGATATTAACTCCATTTACGATTATTGAGCCATTTTGTGGTTTATAAAAACGGGCTAACAATTTAACTAATGTTGTTTTCCCAGCACCGTTATGTCCAACAATAGCTATTTTCTCACCTTTGGCAATTTTGATATTTAGATTGGTGTACACAGGAGATTTTGCGTTTGGGTATGTGAATTCTAAGTTCTCAATATGAATTTCAGGACCTTCAACTGCTTTTGGCATTTGAATATTTCCGTCAGGGATTTTAGTAGTTGTATTAAACAAATCGTATGCATCCCTAAGTTTTATCGAATACTCGTAAGTTTTATTGAATACAAGTACAGTATCTGTTATTGAGTCTTGCATAAGTTGTAATGATCGTACAGCTAACGTTGCGTTACCTATGGTCATTACTTTTTCAATAACTCGAGTAAATACAAAGACATATCCAAAAGCTGTAATTATGTCATAGAGAAATTGATTCGTATAAAGTCCACTTACCCTTTTTCTTATAATTGATGTTAGCTCATTTGTGTATTTATCCCAGAATGTTTTATATTTCTTATCAATAAAGTTAAATGCATTATTAATTGTTATCTCTTCAAGTTTCTTTGAATCAGTTAAATCTTGAGCATACGTATCTGCTTTTCGAGCATTTTCAGTATTTGTATAGATATATTTATATAAAACTTGACGGTACTTTCTATCAAATAAAAGGTATATTAATGCTATAGGCATGACAGGGATAACAAGCCATGGTACTAAAGTAAAAACAACTATTGCGGATGTGACGATGTTTACAATGTTTGATATTAATAAAACAACATTATCTACATGATCTCTGATCGTACCAATTGTATCTTTTACCCGAATTATTTGATTATTAACTTCTGGGCTTTCTAAATTCTGAATACCTAAGTCTTTGAGTTTTAAATACAAAACTCTATTTAAAATCGGCTTACTTTTATGAAAAGTATAGTCTCCAGTAATTGTTCTTAGATAGCTAAATAACGTATTTAATAACATAAACCCAATCATTAATCCAAGATACGGAATAATTTGTGAAAAGTCAGGATTTTCAGTAGATAGAATCGAGATTACCTTATCGAGAGCTTTTGCAAAAATTATTGCGTTAAAAACAGGACTAAGCTTATCTAAGACGTTAAAAATCAAGTAAAGGATTGTTGCAGGTTTGGAAATTTGAAATAGTAACACAAAAGTCCACCTTGATATTACAAGGAACTCTCTGAAACTCATTTTATTTATATTCTTATTACTTTCCATAGCACAATTATATTGATAATACTCCTATTAATCAATCCGAATATATAAGATGTCAAACCTAATCCAATTTGTTGACAAGCCATTTCGAAAAGTATATATTAGTATTATGCTAAACATTAACAACTTTGAATACTAACATATGGATAAAGTCCAACAAACAATAAATGCACTATCAAACCAATTGTATGAATGGGGTTTAGTTACAGACACCACAAATAGATATGATTTACCCTCCGATGCAGTTATTGATTTTGTTAATAAAAGCTCGTGGAATATTGAAATTGATAAAAAGAAACTCATTTACTACACTAGACACAATTTCATTCCTGCCCCTAAGAAGTTCGGAATTACCTCAGCACTTGGTGGAACAGTAGGACACCATAAAATTAAAGTACCTCTAATGATCTGGTACATTCACCAACTATACAAGCGAGGCTACAAGCATGAAGAAATAAGAATCCATGTATATAACTACTTCTCAAACAAACTACCTCCAAAACCAGTTGAAAATACCCCTATGGAAGAACGAATTTTGTATAACCTTAGACTTAACAAAAAGCTCTTTATTGCTTTACCAATTATTGAAGAATTTACGGTTTACACAAAAAAGCTTTCAATCCCTTGTTGGAAGATAACCGTATTCAATTACTACAAAGATAAAAATGAACCTTTCTATGTAGTTTTAATCCCAAGAAGAAATATAACTACACAGGAAGCTCATATCCTTTCAGTACTTCGTGATGACAAACAATACATCAAAGAGGAAGGCTTTAAGCTTGTGTCAGTCGTTGACGGTATTTCAAGCGTAGAGTATTTAGAGCGATTAATGATTTACAAGAAATACGCTATGAAATCTGAAGACGATAATGTTAATTATTTAGATTTATTAGATAAAACAATTACCTATGAATCAATCTGAAAAAGATTTAGCAAAAACACTACTTACTAAAAATCATGTATGGCGTTCTGATGAAGATCTTGAACTTGCTCAAAAACAAATGGTAAGACTCTTTAGTAATATTGATATTACAGAAATCAGTTTTGACGATGTGCTTACCATTCTTGAAGAAATAGCTAAATTAAAAGACGGAACACTCGAGTTGAAAATACAAAATTACAAGTTAACTAAAATAAACGGACATTGGAAATCGTATCCGAGAAAAACTAAATAGAAATTAAGGGGTAATTTTCCCTTACAATATAGATATTAGCCCTCAGCTACCCTTAGTTGAGTTTGTAGAGAGGTCTAAGTCTTAAAGGTCATTTTGTTAAGCATTACGCTAACAGCCTTTTTGATTTAGACCTCTTTTTTGTTTTTAAAACATATGAAGAAGCGAAAGCAGAAAAATAAAAACGAAAAAGGAATGCGTGAGTTTGCAAGAAACTGGATTCTGCTATTCCTTGAACAAAAAGGATATTCACATTTAATTAGTAAATCAAAGAAGGTAACGAAATCGGCTGTAGATATAAACCCATTAAGCAATTTTTTGAAAAACAATGACAAACAGTAAGAGCAAAATAATACATAAAGACGTTACTCTTAAAAAGGGCTTTACCATTATGCCCAATATTGTAATGCTTGATGAAAGGCTCTCGTTCCAAGCTCGTTTTCTGTATCAATTAATGCTCATGTTTTCATGGCTTAAAGGTAACTGCTTTCCAGGACAAGATAGACTTGCTCAAATAATGAAAGTACACAGAAATTCGGTTCTGAGGTATTTACAGGAACTTAAAGATTATGGCTTAGTATCATGGAAAAGAAGAGGTTTAAACAAGACAAATATTTACTACATTGAAAAGCTAGATAACGTATATCCCCATTACGACAATACTATTTCGGATGCACTATCCATTGTGCATCCAGTTGCACCACCAGTAGTGCATCAAGATGTACCACCCATTGTGCATAAAGAATATGAAGTAGAAGAAAATAAGAATAAAAATATAAAGTTAACGTTAGACGATGATTTTAAATCTTTTTCGGAAGAAGCAGTGGAAATCGCCAAAGAGCTAAACGACCTCAAAAGCATTAAATACTACCAAAAACTAATCAGCCAAAAGAACAAAGGAATTGTAAATTCAGAAGATATTGCTGACTCCTTAATCTTTACTAGAACTCAAATTCGTACAGCACAAGTTGACGGAACAAAACCACTTTCAAACCCAGCAGGATTATTTGTGAAAACTCTTAAGGACTTACAAGAGAAGAGGAAACAAAAAGAGCAACTGTCAAAACTTGAGACAATGAGAGCTAAATTCTTAGAAAAATCTAAATTTTAACTATGACAAACCATGATTGATTTAATGTTAAATGTACCACACCGAAAAGGGCAAATCTATGAATCCAGTTTCTCACCATGTTGTCAAAACGAAAGTTACGGTCTGTCGCACTTTTACAGAACCTCGTGACTGATTGGGTGGAAGGCGAAACTGCGTTTCCTAATGCCTTCCACCCAATCACTCCCTCGACAACGATTAATGTGTGTGTATTACACATTAAGTTCTGTGAAAAGTGTGTGATCGACAGACCTTACTTTATTTAATTTTTTAGTAGTAATTTATTATGAAAGATAGTTATATAGCAAAGTACAATGATACTGTGATATTAGGGATAGTTAATAGCTTTAGATTTTTACCGCTTCAAGTTTTGACTAAGATTTTGTTGGAGAAGAAATTATATGGAAGTTATCAAGCAGTTAGCAGGACAATAAACAGATTAAGGGAACATGGACTAATTAGAACGACTTACTATACCAACAATGCCAAAATCATTTTTCTATCACGAATTGGGGCAAAGCAACTCGCTACTGGCACAGGTGTGAATGAGGATAGTATTAATTGCCCCGAAAGGCTAACTGGTGTGAATTTCTTTGCTTTAGAACATACAGTAAAAGTGGCGAATTTGTATTTATTACTGCTTCGTGAGTGTCAAAGACATAATTTAATACTTAGAAAATTTACAGGAGACCATTTTACAAGGTATGAGTATGAATTTCGCTCGAACCATTCGGGAAAGACGATAAGGCGATATGTAATGCCTGATGCTGAAATGGAGCTTGAAATTGAGGGATATACTTTCACCTTTTGGATTGAATATGACAGAGGTACGGAGTACTCAAAAGATGTTGCAGTCAAGTATATGAAATATCTCGAATACTACAATACTATTCGAGACAATGAAGACAAAAAGATTCCAATTATTATCTTTATAACAGAAAGCACTCAAGCGAGGATTAAAAGCCTTATACAGCCTGTTCCTGAATACAAGGGTGAGTGGGACTGGAATATGTCGCACAAGAAATATTCAAATGTAGTTTTCAAAGGAATAACAATGGCTGACGACATTCACTCAATGCCGACTTTTGTCGTAGAGGAGTTTTTACAACATACATTTCTTTTTATTGATTATGCAACCTTTGAAAATCAAGGCTTAAACGCACAGTTCATTGATGAACAAGCTCGACCATTTAAGCTACTAGAAAGGCTTGAAAATTACATAAGACATTTAACAGAGCAGAAAAAGAATGATAATATATGAGTGAGCACAACAAAATAACTTGCATGACCCAACGCTATTAAAGGGTATTTGATGGCAACAAGGGCTATTCGTACAATTTCATGCAAGTGGAGTTGTGCTCAACGAGTAGCCCTTTTTGTATATCTAACCTTTTAGAACCTAAAATATGGAAAATGGAATAAAATCCGCAGTAATTTACACAAGAGTATCCACAGAAGACCAAGCGAAAAAGGACTTGTCACTTCCATATCAATTAGCACAATGCCAAGAATTCGCTAAAAAGGAGGGTTATACTGTACTTGAAGAATTTGAAGACCCTGGAAAGTCAGGTAGAAATGCACAAAGACCTGCACTGCAATCAATGCTTCACTACATCACAGAAAATCATGTTGATGCAGTTATTGTTTACAAACAAGATAGACTTTCAAGAAGCCAAGCTGATTTTTGGGGTATGATTGATCTATTCAAAAGGATAAACACAAAATTTATTTCAATAACTGAACAATTTGGAGATTCCGCAGAAGCTACAATATCAATGGGTATGATGTCTTCATTTGCCCAGTATTATTGTGATTATCTTTCAGGAAATGTGAAAAAGGGACAAAAGCAGAAAGTAAATATTGGTTGGTGGCCAACTTTTGCACCTTTAGGATATGAAAACTATGGAGAAAAGAGTTTCAAAAAGATTCGACCAATCAAAGAAATTGCTGAACAGGTTGTTCATGCCTTTAAATTATTCGCAACAGGTCAATATTCAATTACAGAGCTTACAGAAACAATGATAAAACGAGGAATGACATCTAATGGAGGAAATCCAATCTCAAGAACAGCAATAGGTAGAATGTTGAGAAATCCAATATATTATGGAAGCTTTTACTGGAATGGAGAACTTTACAAGGGTGAACATGAGCCAATACTCGACAAAGAGCTTTTCGATAGTGTACAGGCTGTTCTAGACCTCAATAGAACTAAAGGTACTAGAGATTGTAAACACAATTTTATGCTAAGAGGATATTTGTACTGTAAATGTGGTTCAATGCTTACTGGTGAAATTAAAACGAAAAATTACAAGAATGGAAAATCACAACAGTTTGCATATTACGGTTGTAAAAGTCGAAAGAAATCAAAGGATTGCTCAAGAACATACATAGCGATGAATAAAATTGAAGACATGGTTGCTGATTTATTCAAAAATGTGCAATTTAGTGATGAATTTAAAAAGATAGTATTATCCGAAGCTAAAAAGATTATTGCAGAAATCAGGGATACCGAAAGCGATGAAGAAAAGATAATTAGACAAAGAATAGCAAGGCTTAATCTGAGAATGAAAAACGCAGAAGATGACCGTTTTGACAGAGTTATTACAAGGGAGCATTTCACACAGGTTTACGAAAGAATCAAGGCAGAACTAGACGAAGCTAATATCGAATTATCAAAATTAAGCAAAGACCATTCAAAAACAGTAAAAGTGCTTGATGAACTATTAGCTTTTACAGATGATGTTCAAAATTCGTATCTTGAAGCAGATAACGAGCTAAAACGCAGATACCTACAAATCTTTTTTGAAAAAGTGATTGTAAATAATGGGGAAATCGTAGATGTAATTTACACCCCTGCAATTTCACAACTTTTAGAAATTGATCGAGTCCGAATAACGAATAACTGGCGGAGAGGGTGGGATTCGAACCCACGGTTCGGGAAACCCCGAACAGCACATTTCGAGTGTGCCCTATTCGACCACTCTAGCACCTCTCCAATGCTGTAATTATACATTATTAAAAGGAATTTATATCTCCTCAAAAGGAATATATTCACCGTATGATATACGGTCTATGAAGCTTTGTTTACGAAGATCTTTGTACAAGACCTTCTCTTGAAGTAAAACAAAAATAGCATCTTTATCTGCCTCTCCCAAAAGAACTACTAGGGCCCTAGGAAACCTTAACTTTGTTTCTACAATTAAAAAGTACTGCCCATCTTTAATTGAGAACCAAAAGTTATCAAGCATAAACCATTCGTACAATCTATTGCCAATATCTATTCCTCTCGCAGTGATCTTGTGTGTTACTACTCCTGGTTTGTTTGTACTTGCAACATAAAGGAAGAAGAGGAAAGCAACTACAGCTGCCATGAGAAAATAGTTTCCCAAGATAGCTAAGAAGAGGATGAAGAGCATTCCTAAGGCTAGAATTATTAGAAATCTCCTATTCTCCAATTTCATATCATGCCTATCAGGGGCCTCCCATTCAAAAAGCTTGATATTTTGTACTACCGTTGGAGTTTGTATATCACTCTCTTCTAAAACAATCTCCTTTGAAGCAATCTTTTTCCTCTTTTCAGCCTTCTTCTCCTTTACTTTTTGCTCTTTAATCTTTTGAATTTCTTCCTCTTTTTCTCTCAGATTTATTTCACCAGAGATAATTTTGAAAATATCAGAGATTTCATTTTGAATTGTATTTTTCTTCTCTCCCATACGCCTATTATATTGCTTTATATTTCAGATAACAAATGAGAGTAGAAGTAGGACTAAAAGTATACCTGCACCCCAATATATATCTAGAATATGGAAGAAATTTAACATTATTACCAGAAATATACCAAGGGTTATTACGATACCAAATTTAAAGACTGAAAACTTGAGAAGATCACTGTTTTCTTTTTTCAAAACAAGAGTCAAAAAGGCTAGTGCTAGAAGAGTAATAGATGAGGATATGAATACAAAGAGAAGAGAGGAGAAAACAGAGATATTAATCCAGTCATACTCCCCACTCTCCTTTAAGGGTATGAATGTTCCAATTGAGAGTAAATACAACAAAATAGTAACAGAGAAAATATTCACAAAAAGAAGAGAAGCAAGGAATTTAATATTTCTTTCTCTATAAGTTTTCTCTTCCATTTTCTTTCCGAATATCCTTAGAGATTAAATTTACAAATATGTAGATATGAATATATTAATTATAGAGAAATCTAAGATTATTTCCTATCTAATAAAAAAGAGTCTTTCGGTATACGGATATAATATGACAGAGGATACTTCAGACTTTAGTAGTGAAAACTTAGTAAAAAGGAAAATATTTGAAGTATTAATAATAGATACAAACCTGGCAGGGAAAAATACTACTCTTGATATATTAAGAAAGATAAAAGGAATAAAGGATAGTAATTGCAAGATATTGGGAATTTGTAGTACAGGGAATTGGAGAGATAAAGTAAATTTTTTAAATAATGGTGGTGATGATGTCCTCTCTTATCCGTTTCCAATGCAGGAGCTTCTTGCAAGAATACAATCTATACTTAGAAGGCCAAACAATTATGTAGATTCAAAGATATATATTGGAGATGTACTACTAGATACCCAAAACAAAAGCATAAGTATAAATAATAGAGAAGTAGAGTTAAGAAAGAAAGAGTACGAATTACTTGAGTATTTGGTAAAAAACAAGAATAGAACGGTAAGTAGATGTGAGCTCCTCGATCATGTATGGGATTACAGGAGCTATACAGGCTCTAATACTGTAGATGTTCATATTAAAAGGATAAGGGATAAAATATCCAATAAATCTTTAATTGAAACAGTACATGGCCAAGGCTACAGAGTTAAGGAGAGAAAAACTCCTAAAGCATCATTGGCATCACAAGATGTACAAAGTCAGGATCATCAGCAACCTTAAATACTCCTGGTTTAACAGTTTCGCTACACTCAAAAAGGATATCTTCGGAGTCTAAATGGTTTAAGACGTCTGATAATAATCTTGAACTAAAAGCTATCTTGAGTGGATCCCCTTCTATAGAACCCTTAAATGTACTTTTGTTACTACCCAGGTCTGTTTGTGTAGCAGAGAGTGTTATACTGTCTTCCTTCGAATCAATATCTAATATTAGTTTATTACCCAAGACACTCTTTGCAATAATATTTGTAATCTTTAAGGAATTTAGAAACTCTGATCTATTTACTTTTGAAAGAGTCTTATATCCGGTAGGAATAATCTGTCTATACTCTGGGAATTGCCCATCTATTAATCTAGAAACAAGATCTATGTCGCTATATCTAAAAAGAATCTGATTCCGATCCTCTATTAGATATACTTCTATTACATTGTCCTCACCGACTTCAGATACAATATGAGAAAGTTCCATCAAAGCTTTTACAGGGACTAAAACATTAACATCTTTCTCAGTATTAGCATCAAGTTTTACGATTTGTCTTGAGAGTCTTAACCCATCAGTACCGACAAAAGAAAGAGTTTCACCTGCAGCTTCTAAGAGAATACCTGTTAATACAGGTTTAATATCATCTGTAGCAGCAGCAAAAGCAACTCTGTTTACAGCCTTAACTAAAAGATCTTTTGATATTTTTAATAATGGCTTCTTGTCAGCAACAGAAGCTACTGCAGGGAAATCATCAGCAGGCATAGTATTAAAACTCGCATAGTTACCCGTACTAGTTACATTAAAGTTCTGATTGTCTAAAGTAACATCTACAATCTCTCCTGGAACACTATTTACAAATTCGGTTAACTGTTTTGCAGGAACTGTAATCTTACCCTCAGATTTAACATCCGCACCAATCCATGTATTCACACCAATCTCTAAGTCAGTAGCTGTAAGAATTAACTTTCCCTTACTACTTTCGAACTGTACATTGTTTAATATTGGTAATCCTGGTTTGCTACTTACTACCCTACTTATGATATTTAGATACTTAGCAAAAGTATCTTGATTACAAGTAAATTGCATATTAGTTACTAAAATAAATATTATGTATATGGGCAGTATAAATATTATATTCTACTTAATCTTTATACAGTTTTCTACTCTTTTATCTTTTATAAATATTAAGTTGTCATAGTAGTAGGGAGTGTGGGTATGTCGATAACTCCCCTACTACTATTTAAAAGATCTTTCTAATAAAACTTTTAAGCTAACATTTTCTATGTAGATTGTTTTGTTGTTATCCTTTTCCATATTCTTGCTAAAATCTCTACTACTAAAAATTTTCTTTACTTCCCTATTAGATGTGTACTCTTTCGGATAAGTTCCTAAGGTATGTGTATATTAATATATTGTTAATAAAAGAAATTTTAATAAAAACCTTTTATAACAACACATCCCCTTTTGTGGAGTAATACCTATTTGTTCATAGGTTATACACAGCTATCCACTACATATTCACAGCTACTTTGAAAGCTCTCTTTTACAAAGATCTATCTTTTCAGCGAATCTACTATCTTTTTCAACTCTTTCTGAAATTTGTTTGTATGCATGAATTACTGTAGTATGATCCTTCCTATTAACCTCTTTTGCTACTCTCTCTAACGGAAGATCAAGCTCTTTTCTTAATATATACATTACTACCTGTCTTGTAAGAGCTATATATGCTGTTCTTCTACTACCTTTAATATCTGATACGGGAACATCAAAGACTGTGGATACACATTTAATTACTTTTTGTGGAGTAATCTTTAAACGTTTACTTTCGATATCTACTTGTAGAATTCTTGCGACCTCTTCATAAGAGGGTTCCTCTCCTAGCCTCATAAGGGTTATAACTTTATTTAATGCTCCTTCCAACTCTCTTACGCTACTATCAATATTCTTAGCTATTAATTCGATATACTCATCCCTAATTACAAAGTTCTTTTCAATCATCCCCTGTTTTAGAATTGCAACTCGAGTCTCATAATCGGGCATTTGTAGATCAGCTATTATTCCTCCTTCAAACCTTGACCTTAATCTATCGGCAATATTTCTAATTTCTTTTGGTGGTCTATCAGAAGCTAGGATTATCTGTTTGTTTGCATGGTAAAGCGTATTGAATGTATGGAAAAGCTCCTCTTGTGTTTTAGGGTAAGTTTCTACAAATTGAACATCATCAATCATTAAAAGGTCCACCTCCCTATACTTAGATCTAAAATCCTCGTTCTTTTTTGTTCTAATAGCCTCTATCATTTCATTTAAGAACTGCTCTATTGAGACATAAACAACTTTTTTGTTTGGATCTGCCTTAAGGATCTCATTTCCTATTGCTTGCATAAGGTGGGTTTTACCTACACCAGTATTCCCGTAGAAAAATAGTGGGTTATATGCCTTTCCCAAATCGTGCACTACCGCCTGGGCAGATGCCTCTGCAAGCCTATTTTGTGAACCCACGATGAAGCTATCAAATGTATACCTAGGGTTTAATCTTGCGCTATTGAGGGCACTTTGATACTTACGTTGTTCGTTTTCAGATGCAGAAAAAAGATCAATATTTTCATTTGCAGGTTTTACAAATTCATACCTATTCTCTTTCCGATTTGTTGATGTCTTTATAAAGAACTCAATTTGAAGATTTTGCCCAGTAGCTTTTAAAAGACAACTTTGTAATAGATTTTTAAAATCTCTTTGTATAGTGCTCTTCTTGAACTCACTAGTACAAGAGAAAGTAGCCACACCACTATTTATATTCTCCAAATAGGTATCTCCAAACCATGATTTGTATTCCACCTTATCAAGAGCCATCCTGAGATTTTCCGAAACAATCTTCCATACATCGTCTGTATCTATTTCTTCCACATTACCTACTCTACTATCTGTTATATTAGGCTTTGGTATTCCCTCTATAAATTTGTCAAAGTCAATTTTATCCATACTTAAAAAAGTATATTAAAAAGAAAGAGGCAGCTAGGGGGCAGTGTTATGGTCGATTGGGACTGTTAAATCTATTATATTCATTTCTTAAAAAATGTGGATAAGATTTGCAAGATAGCTAAATTATATACTCCTTAAAAGGGTTTTGTGAGTAGGGCTTTTTATCTACAGATCTTAGAGATTGGGTAGATTACCTATATTTATATAAATATTTGCCATTTCAATAGATGTTAAGATATAATAAGCTCGCTTATGAAAAGAACATATCAGCCTAAAAATTTAAAAAGGATCAGAAAGTTTGGTTTTATGGCTAGAAATAAAACTTCTGCGGGAAAAGCTTTACTAAAGAGAAGAATTAACAAGGGAAGAAAATCTCTAACAGTAAGTAGTGAGTACAAAACCCTACGAAAGAAACCTGCATCAAGAATTAGGTAGTGTATACTATTATATATGCTTCCTTACAAACACAGATTAGGTAAGAACTATCTCAAAAAAACATATTCAGAAGGAAAGAAATTCCGAGGTGAATTCGGTATGCTAGTTGTACGCAAGGTTGATAGTGGTCCTGTAAAATTTGCATATGTTGTTAGTAAAAAGACAGGGAACGCAGTACAAAGACACCACCTCACAAGATTGTTAAGAGAGATAACTAGAGAAGTTATAAAGGAGTACAACTTTGGATATCTTCCCTATCATTGTCAGTACGTAGCTTTTAAATATTGTAAAGATTACAATGAAATTAAGAATGAATATTCGAAACAAATTAAAGATGCTTTTGGATATACCAAAGACTCTGGAATTACTACTAATTAGAATCTATCAAAAAACATTATCTCTTGATCACGGATATCTAGGAAAGATTTATCCCAATACTAGGGCCTGCAAATTTACACCCACATGTTCAGAGTATGGATATGAGTCTGTTAAGAGTTTTGGCATTATGAAAGGTAACTATCTTGCCCTTCGTAGGGTTTTAAAATGTCATCCTTGGGCCACTCCAGGACAGTATGATCCTGTTCCTGAAAAATAATTAAGTTTGATGTATAATGCAAAAGATTTTTATTATTATTAATTACCATAATGTTATCAACTATTTGGAATACTTTGCTTTTTAACCCGATATTAAATATTGTAATCGTTCTCTATCACTACTTAGGTGATAATTTAGGATTAGCTATATTAGCAATCGCTGTTATTGTAAGAATATTACTAATCCCTCTTCTAAAGAAACAAACAGAGATGACAAAGAAGATGGCAAATCTTAAACCAGAGCTTGATAAGTTACAAAAGCAGTATGCTAACAACAAAGAGAAACTCTCCCAAGAGCAGGTGAAGCTATACAAGAGGGTTGGATATAACCCGCTAGGATGTATAGGTACTCTTGTTCCCCAACTTGTAATACTTTCAGTATTAATTGGTGTCATTAGAGCAGTTACTGATAGCAATCTTGATGGTTTGTATACATGGGTCAAAGATCTAATTAACTTCTCTGATGGATATATGATTAATACTCAATTCCTTTTCTGGGATATGACAAAGTCATACAATGAAATGTCTTCAGAGTTTGGAAGATTTGGAGTTCAAAGTTTGCCATACATAATACTCTCTATATTAGTTGGTATTGTTCAATATCTAACAACCCTGTTTACACAAAAGATGCAAACCCCTACTTCTCCAGTTAAGAAGGAGAAGAAGAAAGAGGGAGAGGTTTCTCCTGAAGATATGCAAGCTCAGATGCAAAAGTCTATGATGTTTATGTTTCCACTTATGACCGTATTCTTCACTATTAGTATGCCTGCAGCACTAGGTTGGTATTGGATGGTCCAATCCTTTATGCTAGTAATACAGTATTTCACTCTAGATTTTGATAAAACAAAGAAAGGTGTTCAGAATCTTTGGAGTAGGATATCTAATAAAGAGAAAATAAATTAAGAAAAATATTTAATATGAAAGATATTGTAAAGAAAGAGCTTGATACACTTCTAGACCTTATGGGTATTGAAGCTGATTATGAAATATCTACAGAGAAAAATGATGATACCGAATATATAAAAGTATCATTCTCTGGAGATAACCTGGGATATTTAATCGGAGGACATGGTAAGCATCTTGATTCTCTACAATTTGTACTTAGCCTAATCTTAAGAAAACATCTTGGAGAAGAGAGTAACTACAGAGTCTTGCTTGATGTCTGTGGATATAGGAAGGAAAGAGATGAGAAATTGGAAAAGTTTGCATTACAAAAGGCTGATGATGCAAGGATACTAGGAGAACCAGTTGATCTTCCACCTATGAAAGCTTCTGACAGAAGAGTTGTCCATATGACATTGCAGGTCTTTGACGATATAAAAACAGAAAGTCACGGAGAAGATAGAGATAGGCATATTAGAATAGTTCCTATTACTGAAGAAGAGATGGGTGTTGTTTCTGCAAGTAATGAAGAGTCCGAAGAGGAGAGTGAAGAGTAATTCTCTGGTAGAATATCTTAATGAAAGAAATTTTTAAGAAATACTTCTCGTCCTTTTTCTTTGTAATACTTTCCTGTTCTTCTCTATTATTAATAAATGAGAATCCTTCAAAGGCAATCTTCCTGATCTTTCTGTTTACACTTTGGTATCTATATTCGAGAAAGATAGGTGTTTACAAATCTACTCTACTCTTTGTCTTTCTCCTTATACCTTTCAATATTACATTCCAAATACCGGAGACTATAAATATATTTGAGGCTCAGATCTTACTCTCGGATCCATATGTTGCCGGTTTCTGGGTTAACTATCTAGTACCGACCCTCTCTGTTCTTGATATCTTTGTCTCGATCCTTTTTATTAATATATTTTTAAATAATGGTTTCAAAGGGGTCTTTAAGAAGGATCTCCTTTTTTTTATACTTCTTCTTGGAATCCTTCTTCTTACTGTTCACAATTTTCTTACCGCTCTACTCTGGGTAAGAATGCTTGTTTACCTATTGACCTCAATAGCTGTTGTTAATTCTCTTAAAGAAAAAAAATCTGTAAAGAAGCTGTTACAAGAAGGGTATGTAAAATTATCATTAACAGGCTCAATCCTTATACAAGGGAGTATTGGAATTTTGCAATTTATAAAGGGAACATCCATTGGGCTTTATTTTCTCGGAGAGTCCAAGATTGTGAATGGAATGTTTGGTAGTAGCTTCATTGAAATTCAGGGGGAAACCCTCTTAAGAGCATATGGTACATTCCCCCATCCGAACATTCTCGCTGGTTGGTTTCTTTTATTAATGTTTATGTCTTACATTCTCTATAACTATTCAAAAGATCGTTTCTATCTTTTACCTCTATTGCTTGTTCCGATCTTCTCTATTTTTACATTCTCCCGTATCTCTATAATCTTGATTGCTCTCTTCTCTCTATTTTTATTAGTGCAGTTCTTTCTCAAAAGGAGAAATACCTACTCTCTCTCCTCTATTCTCTTCTATAGATTTCTCTATGTCTTTACAGGAGGGGACAATAGCTTTACGGATAGAATTAAATTGATAAAAGTGAATTGGGAAATCTTTCTAAGTAATTTGCACTTCGGTACTACATTGGGTAATTCGACTCGCTTCTATTCTGAAAATATCCCATTCACAGAGGGTGGAAAATTGTTACTACAACCTGTACACAACATCTTTTTGTTAAGCTTTGTTGAGATGGGGATCTTTTTTGCAACATACTTATGGTATATCGTATATAAATATTTTATAAGGGGTATTAAGAAATCTTTTTTACCACTTTTTATACTGTTCTCTATAATAATAATAGGTATGGGAGATCACTACTTTTTGACACTTCCGCAAGGCAATGCTATTTTCTTTTCTTTCCTGATATTACTATCTGGCTCAGAATAATCGTAGACATCAACGCTAACCACATTAGATATTCAGGATATGCAATATATCTTAAAGAGAGGAACCAATATACCACGAGAGAGAGAATGTTTAATCCAAGATATGAAAGAAGTAGTCTCTTAAATGCTTTCTTACTGTAATACCTAAGGATAAATAGCCTTGCGAGGGGATAGCCAAAAATAAAGATGATTGCAAATATCCAATGCAATACCCTGTTTAAGTCTAGGTCTTTACCAGTCAATGGAAAGAGACCTACCCCTATCAATGCAAAAGCAGTAATGGCGTGTATATTGTATATTGATTTCCGTACTCTTTTGTATTTTGGATTAGTTATAGAATCTAGACCACAGAGCAAACCCGTTGCGATTGCAGAGATATTAAAATAGTTTCCAGTACCAAAGATAAGGGCATAGTCACTTACAGCATATCCTGTTCTTAAATCAAGAAATTCAAATAAATGTAAAGGGAAGTTCCCAAGTAAATACAAATTTGAAAGAGTAAAATATACAATACCTATGATATCTAACATTGATTCTAAGATATCACCGAGAGGATCTGTTGTAAATATGATGGCGGAGAGAATGGGATTCGAACCCATGGTACATTGCTGTACGCACGCTTTCCAAGCGTGTCCTTTCGGCCACTCAGGCATCTCTCCCTATTCTTTAAAATGGCGTACCCGGCCGGAATCGAACCGACAACCTACTGCTTAGAAGGCAATTGCTCTATCCTATTGAGCTACGGGTACATAAAACATGCAATTCTATCAATAAATTGAAGGAATTTAAAGGTTTATTCAACTTCTACCTGTAATTCTTTTATTGTTACAAGTACACCACCCCTTCTATCTGGAAATCTTCTTAGGAATTCTGGGTAGTTGCTTGGTATAAATTGAACCTCCGTTTTCTGATCTGAGAAATCTAAAGTAGAGATATATACCAACCCCTCTTCCCATTTCATACCTTTTAATTTGTTCTCGATATCTTCTTTACTGATCTTTGGTCTAATTGAGGAGCTAGCTGTCAATTGTATCTCGATGGAATCTTTTACATCTTCATTTACTACCAACTTTTTCTCGATTGTATCACCTAGTGACAATTCTAAATCATTCTCACTTTCGAAAAGATTCTTTGATTCAGCTTCCTCCCTCAAGATCTCTGTCAGTCCATCATTTAGACCTTTTGTGGAGTAGTATGTAGCAGTACCTATTATGGTTACTTCAAGGTTAACAATGGAGGCCTCTTCCCCTACCTTCTTATCTGTTTTAATACTATCTTTTTCTACTTCGCTCTTTATTGTATTTTCAATTATTTCCCAAGCACTCTCATTCTCTCTTAATTCGGATTTAACTTCCTCTATTGCTGTTTCTGCAAGAGTTTCGACAGCAGTGTCAACATCCTGTTGGGACAATACTGTATACTCCTCTTTTGTACCACCGGTGAATGGAGCAGCATTTAATCCATACACATCGGCAGATGGGAAACCTTGTATAGAGAAGGGTTTGCTTGCACTTATGTTGTACTCTTCTCCAATATCAGCAGCAACAAGCTCTAAAGTTGCCATCTGGTTACATTTTAACTCCGCTGCTGAAGTTGTTTTGTACGAAAGATCTCCTGTTGTAATTGTATGCCCATTGGTAATTGTTACTATTGGAGTTGTTTCTAAGCAATCACCTCCCTTCCAGTATGTTATTGTTACGGCACCCTTTGCCTTCTCTCCCTTGTATGCTTTACCAGTTGGGGTAACTGTATCTGAAAGACTCTTTTCGATCTCTTCTGTTTTTATGGGGATCTTTAAATTATCAAAATCGACATTGTCTATGTTAGGATCCCCTGTAAAGGTTTTCTCTATTTGAACTGTTTTTGCTTCAACAAATATTTTAACTTTTGCGATAGGCACCATCTGGTTATATATCGCAAAACCTACTCCCGGAACTAGTACTAAGAGTCCTACGGCTAATATTGCAATTCTTAGGAAAGCCTTACTTTTGAAATTGATACCTTTGAAGTTGAGTTTGAATTTCCTATGAGGTTTCTCGGTTACTGTATTTCCCTTTATAACCTCTTCCCTTGGGATTGATGCAAAATCTTTACCAGCAAGAGATCTGTTCTCTTCCGCAGGAGTATCTTCATCAATAGAGATGAAAGATTCCTCCTCTTGAGCAGGCTCTACTCTTCTAACATCCTTTGAACGACTAATGGCATTGTTTACTCTCTCCTCAAATGAGGAAGTCTTCTTTATCTCGGGCTCTTGTACCACTGGATCTTCCTTCTTTTCCCTTGCAGTCCTATTCTTTATCTCTCTTTCTTCGATTACCTCTGCCCAATCTTCTTCCGTAGGTGCTGATGGTGTTTCTATTACTTTTATACCTGCAAGTTTAGAATTCCTTACTCCTGTTGGATTTTGTATTATCTGTGATATTAGTAATTTCCCCTCCTTCTCTGCAACCTCTTGCAGAACTTTTAGGTTAATGGGGCTTATTAATAGGTCTGACTGATCTGTGAATGTCAGTACTATTCTCTCTGCATCGCTATTATGTATATCTCTTACTATATCTGTAAGTTCATGACTTGCGTTTACTATTATTTTTGTTATGCTCAATTTCTCTTCCATTCTCTTATACTTCCCAATTTATATCATATTTAGTCTTATCTATTTCCATATCGTAGACAAACTTTGCCAAAGAGGCGGGTGTAATATCATAGATGTTTTCAAGTTGACCACTATTATCCTTGATGGAGCCCAAAAGATCTGGAGTAAACATCTCTATCTTAGGGACTACGGTAAATGGCAAATATTTCTTCCATGGGAATTCTAAGAGAACCTCTTTAATTTCTGGTAATAGGGCGCCACCACCGCAAAGATATATCTGAGAAGGTAATACTTCTATATCCTCGCAGCTTTCTAGTGCAACTTTTAATGTTCGAATCCATAGGTTCGCAGTAGAATACATTGCCTTTTGAACCTGTCGTGAGACTTCTTTTGGCAGTTCTTTCTCTGAATATTTTATCTTTCTCTGTTCTGCATGTCTGAAGTCACTGTCTGTTAATTTCGCTAATTCTTTTGTAAATACTCTGCCTCCAAATGCAAACATTTGGGTTTCTGCGATATTACCATTTTGTACTACAGCAACATCTGTTGTTCCACCTCCGATATCAATAAATATGGCGGAAAAATTCTTGTTCTCTCCACCAGAGTGTCCTCTTGCTACTGCAAATGGTTGTGAGACTATTCCTAAGACATCAAAACCCAATGATGCGGAGACTTTACGTAAAGCCTCTGTATATGTCTTTGGTGCAAAAGAGGCGTAGAAGTTTAATCTAACATCCCTCCCCTTATATCCAACTAAAGTATTTACTGGTAATCCACCAATCTCTAGCCCTGTTGGAGTTATATGTAATATCTCAATATCATCGTTTCGAAGTCCAGTCCTTTGGCTTAAGTCTCCCTTCCCATCTACAATTATTTGTGATCTTATTTGAGAGATAATTTTGTCTTGTTCCTTTTTAGTAACCTCTTTTTCAAAATTCTCTTCTCTTTGGTAATTAACAACAATGGAGACTCCCTGTATGTACTCCCCTGCTATTCCGAGAATCACTTTCTTTGGATATTCATCTTCTTTTAGTGTACTGAGCAACTCCTCGACAGATAGTTTACAATTTTCAAGAACAGTATCTAGATTTGTGATAATACCGCTTCTCATAGCGTGTTGTTGCTGTTGGATTCTGGAGACTTTGTTTATAGAGACACCTTCCTCATTCATTGTAAACAGGAGACTTTTTACAGTCTCTGTACCTATGTCTAGTGCTACAATTTGTTTCTTACCATCTAGTAAATTCTCTCTAGATGTTATAAATGGCAGTTTTATCATCTTATGGAATTATATCATTAAGAATTCCTGTTAAGAAGGAGAACTACTACTAAATGGTAACTACAAGTATAATGGGCTCTCTTTCAGTCTTTTTGTATATGTACTTACCAAGAGATCTTTCAATGTTCTCCTTTAGCTCTTTTATCTCAAACTTCTTACTTCTTTGAGAGCTCTTAATCCAATCTCTGTGTATGTCGTAGATCATATCTTGTATCTCTTTTAATAGCTCTTGTGAGGCTTTCATATATATAAAACCTCTAGATACAAACTGTGGCCTACCAATTAACATTTTATTCTTGTTGCTAAGATTGAGAACAACGATAAACATTCCGTACTCTGCAAGTTGCTGCCTATCCTTTAATACTATCTCACCAGTGTCTCCTACTCCGAGTCCATCTATTAGGATAGGTTTTGATTCTACGGGCTTTCCCTTTCTCCAGTTGTTTCCATTAAAGTGCCATACTTGGCCATCACCAGTAAGTAGCACATTCTCTTCTCTCATTCCCCAATCTATGTAATTCTTCTTGTTGAAGTATCTGAAAGTAAGTGGTCCGTGTATAGGCATTACTTTTTTAGGTTGAACTAGTTCATACATTATTTTCATATCCTCTTGGTTACCATGCCCTGTTGAGTGAATCTTGGTTTCGATACTATCTTTTACAAGATCAGCACCAAGAGCTATTAACCTGTCTGTCATTTTCTCTATTGTACTTACATTCTCAGGGATTTCAGAAGAAGACATTATTACTAAGTCTCCCTTTTTTACCTTTATATACTTATGTTCGTTCATTGAAATCCTATTAAGAGCGGCGAATCTTTCACCCTGGCTGCCTGTACACAGAATCATGACCTGGTTATCTTTGTACTTTGGCAGATCTCTTTCTTTAATTATTAAATTCTCGGGTATCTTTATATATCCCTGTCTGTATGCAATTGAAATTGTTTGATCTAAACTTCTTCCGGAGATTACTATCTTTCTGTCTGTCCTTTTAGCTATCTCAAAAAGAGAGTGTAATCTTGTAAGAAGAGATGCAAAGGCTGCGACGATTACTCTGCCTTCAGTCCCCTTTATTACCCTCTCGAGATTCCCGTACACCTCTGTTTCAGAGGGGGCTTTGCCTGGTTTACTTGCATTTGTACTTTCCATTAAAGCGAGATCTACTCTACCCCTTAAAGATTTCAATTTTTCGTAATCAGCTTCTAGTTCGCTTGTTGGTTGGGTATCTATTTTGTAATCACCAGAGAAGAAGACGCTTCCCTTTGGTGTATTAACAAAGATAGAGAATGCATCTGGTATGCTGTGATTTATACCAATGAATGTTGCTCTAAAGTTTCGACCAATATCTACATTTGTATGCCTTGTTACCCCATATATTCTTGTTTTCTCCTTTAAATGGTACTCATCTAACCTCTCTTCTATGAGGGCTTTAGCAAAAGCTCCTGCGTATACTGGAGGGAAATCTAATTCTGGTAATAGCCACCTTAAAGCTCCTGTGTGATCTAAATGTCCGTGAGTAATTAATATTGCCTTTACCTTCTGTTTGTTTTTTCTTAAATATTTGAAGTTCGGTATTAAGTAATCAATTCCGTACATTTCTTGTCCAGGAAATGAGTATCCTGCATCTATTACAATGATCTCATCCCCGAGTTCTAAAAAGTTACAGTTTCTTCCCACCTCTTCTGTTCCAGAGAGTGTGCATAGTTTTAATTCTTCATTTCTGAAATTTCTTGTTTTTGTTTTATCCATAGCCATCATTATATCACAAGAGTAATAAATGCCTTCTAGTGCTACATATTTGTGATATAATGGAGGAGCCGATGGTACAGGATTAGTCACCCTGGAGGCTTGGGAAGAAATCTTTTTGAAATTAGAACCCACGGAAACCTAACCGTAAACAGGTTTACCAATCATTTGGTATAGAGCTTATGGCAGTAATGTTGTAAGGAAGTAAGGTGGTATCGCGAATTTCGCCCTTACGTTAAGGTATATTTCTAAATAGGATATACTTTAATGTGAGGGCTTTTTAAATATATTTTTATAATTGAAATGAAAGACATACCAAAAGCCTTTGAGGCAAATACAAGAGAGAAAGAGATATACAAAATATGGGTAGACTCTGGATTGAGTAACCCTGAAAATCTCGAAGAGAAATTAAAAAAAACTGGTGTTGAGATCAAGAGCTCTTTTACGATAACTCTTCCTCCACCTAACGCAAACGCAAATCTACATATTGGACATATGTGTGGGTACTCCTTCCAAGATGTAATGGGAAGATATATGAGAATGACGGGACACCCTACTCTCCTTTTACCAGGTAAAGATCACGCAGGGATTCAGACAGAGACTTCTTTTACGAAAGTTTTAAGGGAGCAAGGGATTGATAAGTGGAAGCTTGGTCAGGAAGAGTTTTACAAACGATGCTATGAATTTTCAATGGAGAATGCAAAAAATGCTAGGGAGCAGGAGCAGAATATTGGTTTGTCTGCGGACTATTCTCGAGAGCTTTTTACTCTTGATCCAAAGCTTACCGAAATTGTCTACAACACTTTTTACAAAATGTATGAAGAGGGGTTGGTATACAGAGATAAAAGGATTGTAAACCAGTGTCCTAGTTGTAAAACAGCTTTAGCAGATGTTGATACAGAACATGAGGAGATGAGGGGTATTTTTGCATATATAGTCTATCCGTTTGTAAAAGAAGAGGACAGGCAACTTGCTAAGGAGAAGTTCGGTGTAGAAGGTATTACTGTTGCAACTACACGCCCAGAAACAATGTTGGGAGATACTGCGGTTGCTGTTAATCCAAAGGATGATAGATACAAAGAGTTTGTAGGTAAGAAAGTGCTTTTACCAATTGCGAACAGAGAGATTCCTGTAATTGCAGAGGAAGAAATCGATATTGAAATCGGTACTGGGGCATTGAAAGTTACACCTGCTCACTCCCCTATAGATTTCGAGATTGGTAAGAAGCATGGGTTAGATATCGTAAATGTAATAGATGAGGAAGGGAAGATGAGTGGAGATATCCCTGAGAGATTCTTGGGTATGGGAACTATAGATTGCTCTAAAGCTTTGGTTAAAGAACTCGATGAAATTGGACTTTTGGTAAAGATAGAGAATATCAAACATGAAGTTGCTGTATGTGAGAGGTGTAAAACACCTATTGAACCAATAATTTCAAATCAATGGTATGTAGATGTCTTACCTCTTGCGAAAAAAGCTTTGCAAGCTTTAGAGAATGGTGAGACTACGGTTATACCTTCTGGACAGCAAAGAGCATTGGAGCATTTCTTTAAAAACATACAGCCTTGGTGTATCTCTAGGCAGTTATGGTGGGGACAAAGAATACCAGTTTGGTATAGCGGAGGTAAGAAATTGCACGATTGGATGCGAGAGAATCCAGGCAAAGATGCAGGAGAGTATACAAAGGAGACTGGGGAGAAGGTTTTAGGTAGTGGGAGGATATTTCTTGGAGAACAGTTGCCATCTGTTGACCCTAACTGGGAAGGTGAAGCTTGGTTTGAAAGAGAGGAGGATATGTTTGATACATGGTTCAGTTCTGGTCAATGGCCCTACTCTACCCTTGGGGGTATTGATGGTGAAGACTTTAAAAAATATTACCCTACCCAAGTTATGGAGACCGCAAGAGACATTCTATTTTGGTGGGTAGCAAGAATGATGATGATGGGTATATATACAACAGGGAAGAGTCCTTTTAGTACTGTATTCCTTCACGGCCTTATCCTTGCTTCTGATGGAAGCAAGATGTCAAAATCTAAAGGTAATGGTGTAGAACCTAGCGAAATGATAGGGAAGTATGGTGCTGATTCTTTGAGGTTGTGGTACTTTAGTGATGCCTTACCTGGTTCAAATGCTCCTGTGCGCGAGGAGAAGATAAAAGGTAACAGGAATTTTGTAAACAAGATTTGGAATGCTAGTAGATTTATCCTTATGAACATGGATGACTCTGAATTAGAAGCCATTGCTTCTTACAAAGTTGATGAAAACCTTCCTCGAGTAGCAACCACAAGATCTCATGTTACGAAGGTTCTAAATTACCTTGAGAGATTCCAGTTCAACTTGGGTTCTGAAGAAATTCGAGAGTTCTTCTGGCATACAGTATGTGATCTTTGGATAGAGGAGATAAAGGAGGAGATTAAAAATGAAGAGATTGGTTCTCAAAGAAGAATTGAGAAACTTAGTGAATTGCTTTACATTCTTAAGGTAAATTTGATGATAATGCATCCATTCATACCATTCGTTACAGAATCCGTATGGCAAGAGTTGGTTAAGTTAAATCTTGCAGAGGGAATTCTTATGGGTGAGCAGATTAAGGTGTAAGAAGGTTGTGGAGAGTGTCCGTGATATTGAAATCATTTAGGTATGGACACTCTCCACTGGTGCGGGCTCACGCACGCATTTCCCCAGAGCAACAAAACCCCTTTTAGTGCTGACCCCAGCCGTTGCTTTTTGCTGTAGGTTTTTGCTTCGCTTTCTCCCCTTCCTTCTTTCCTTTCTTAGTCTTGTCCTTACTACTAGAAGGTGTTTGAGATTTAGGTGGCATTTGTCTTGTCTCCTTAATTCCTTTTATCAAAAATAGTTATTTTTTTGTACATAATGTTCAGCTGTCTTATAGTTTGTTTCCTTCGGCTTCTTTCTCTGACGTTTTGAAATGATCTCTCTAGGGTATATAATTAGTACATAATTACCCCTAATATATGAGGAATATTTAATGGAGAATAAACGATTGTATATAACTACTACCCTACCCTATGTAAATGCTGAGCCACACATTGGCCATGCCTTAGAGTTTGTTCAAGCGGATGCAATCTCAAGATACTTTAGACAGAAGCTTGGGGATGAAAATGTTTTTTTTAATGTTGGTACTGATGAGCATGGTTTAAAGATTTTTAGAAAGGCGAAAGAGGAAGGTCTTGAAGTAAGTGCTTTTGTAGAGAAATATGCACAAAGATTTAAGGATTTCTGTAAATTGTTTTTTGTTGAATATGATAACTTCTACAGAACTTCGGAAAGCGGTCATCATCTTGCTGCACAGGAATTTTGGAAGAGATGTGAAAAGAGTGGAGATATTTACAAGAAAAAGTATGGAGGGAGGTACTGCGTTGGTTGTGAAAGATTTGTAACGGAGAAGGAGCTTGTTGATGGGAAGTGCCCAGATCATGGTACTGTACCCGAAGAGAAAGAAGAGGAGAACTATTTCTTTAAGCTTTCAAAATACAAGGAACATTTGTTAAATTGGCTTGACTCTAATCCTGAAGTTCTTAAGCCTGCACAAAAGATTGAGGAGTTAAGAAAGATTATTGAAGATATAGAGGATATTAGTATTTCGAGACTAAGGGAGAACTTACCTTGGGGTATTGAGGTACCTAATGACCCTGAACAGGTTTTCTATGTTTGGTTTGATGCTTTAACAAACTATGTTAATGTTATTGGTTTTGGATCAGACGAAGAGAGGTTAAATAAATGGTGGCCAGGTGTGCAGATTTTTGGACCTGATAACCTAAGATTCCAGGGTGCTATCTGGCAGGGTATGTTAGCCTCAGTAGGTCTTGATCATAGTCAGAAGCTTTTAGAACACGGTATGGTACTTGGCCCTGACGGTACTAAGATGGCAAAATCTAAGGGTAATGTTATCTCTCCCTTTGACCAGCAAGAGAAATATGGTGCTGAAATAGTTCGCTTCTATCTTCTTGTTGGTATTGCAACATACTCAGATTCAGCATACAAAGAGGATGATTTGACAAATATGTATAACTCAAGGTTAGCTAACAACTTTGGTAACCTATTAAACAGAGTTATCCATCTTGCAAACAGTAAGGGTATTAAAATTTGTCAGTATGAGAATGTTGAGCCCTCTTTCAAAAAGAGTATTGACGATATGGAGGCAGAGGTTACAAAACTGTATGATGATTTCGAGATAGCTTTGGCAGGTGAAAAGATAGATGAGATTGCTGATTGGGGAAACAAGTATATTACTCAGAAAGAACCTTGGAGTAAGGAATTGTCGATCGAGGAATCTTCCTTGATCCTTAACAACCTGAGTTATCTTTTAGATTGTGTGATAAGGCTTTACTCCCCTATTCTTCCTTTTAGTTGTAAGAAAGCGAAAGAAGCCTTGGATAGAAGTGAAAAGATAATCCTTTTCAACAAGATATAGTTGCTATATACTGTTAGTAGTAGAAGAACTACTGCCCAATGTTTAATAGAAAATCAGAGCCAAAATCTATCAACTTTTTAGAGCCGATCAATGAAGAATCGGAGATGCTTTCTGGTGCCTTTACTTGGATTGCCTCTGTTGGGAAAAACTTTCTTATTGTTGTTGAAATAGTTGTTCTTGGTGCCTTTTTGGGCCGCTTTATAATGGATGAAAAGAGTAATGATCTTACCGAGAAGATAAATGCACAAGTTACTGTCTTGGAGAATGATACTTGGAAGCAGAGTGCTGTTAAGTATGACAACTTACAAAATCTATTAGTAGATGTAAAGAATGTTGAGGTCGGTCAAGATCTTAATTCTAGTGCTGTCGCTGAGATTTTAAGTAATATCCCCATGACGCTAAATGTTGAAAGTTTTTCATTCAATGGTTATAGAGTGAGTCTTGCTCTTACGACTCCAAATTTTAAGGCACTTAAAGATTACGAAGATTCTTTAAAGAACAATTCCTACTATTCTGATGTAAAGTTTAATATAAACAAGGCAAACGACGAACTAGAAGTAAATGTTACTTTTGTAATAAATCAGGAGGAGGTATAACATGGCAGAAGAATCAAAAAGATTAGAGGTTGTACAATTAATCAAGAATGCTCCTTCTAAGCAGATTGAAAATGTATTTACCGGGATGACATATATTCTAGGTATTCTGCTTTTAGTTTTTGCAGTCATACCTACAGTTAAGACGATATCTACTGTTAACAGTGAAATTGAAGAAAAAGAGAGAATCTCTCTTGCGTTAGAGAACAAGATTGTTGCATTAGCTGCACTAGATGATCAATATAACGAGAATGTGGAGTCTTTTAGAGACCTGACTCTACTCTTTCCTGCATCTGGGAATTTTAGTCTTTTCTTGTCTAATATTGATGCTGTTGTTTCAAGAAACAATTTCATATTAGACTCTATTAACTTCTCTGAATATGACAGAGACTTCTTCGATCTTAAAACTTTAGTGCTAAAGCCTTGGTCTGTTAGAATGTCTGTTAGTGGTAAGAAGGTCTATTTGGTTAATTTCCTTAAAGAGCTTGAATCAATGCCTATGTATCCTGTGGTTGAGAGTGTTTCGTATGGTTCCGAAGTTGATGACGCTGGGAATACAAAATACAGTATACTTTTAAGAATATATCATGTAGATAATGATAAATTTTACGAATAGCCTATTATGGAGATTGTAAAGAAATATATAGTTGGTATTGTCTTACTAATTGTTGTAACAATAATTTGGGCAGGTCTTGCAACTATTTCTAGTAGAGTATTTTCAGATGTGAATCCAAATGCTACTAGTTATACAAAGCCTCTCAGTAACAACTTTGATCTTGAAGTTGTAGATAAGGTTGCTGATAGGACTCAAAAGAGTTTCCCAGTTCTCCCATCGGAATTTTTTAGTTTGAATACTGACTAAAGATTTATATAATCATCGAGTCTTTTCTCTGAGGATCTATCCTTTAGTTTCTTTAATGCTTTTGCTTCTATCTGTCTAATTCTCTCTCTTGTTACACCAAATTCTCTTCCAACCTCCTCAAGAGTTCTTGTAACTCCGTCATCTAAGCCAAATCTTAACGAGAGAACCCTTCTTTCTCTATCTTGCAAAGAATCAAGAATCTCTCTAAGTTGGTTCTTTAGATATTCTGATGTTGCAAAGTCCTCTGGACTTTGTGACCATTCATCTGGGAGTATATCTTGTAGCTTGCTATCCTTCTCGTCCCCTATTGGGGTTGCTAGTGATGATGGATTTTGTTTTATCTTCCTTATCTCTGCAACCTTCTCTAGCTCTATATCCATCTCTTTCGCGATCTCTTCATCGCTTGGTTGTCTACCGAGCTTTGTAGTAAGGATACTATTTACCTTGTTAAACTTGTTGATCGTTTCAATCATATGCACTGGAACACGGATAGTTCTTGCTTGATCTGCGATAGCTCTTGTGATTGCCTGTCTTATCCACCAAGTAGCATAGGTAGAGAACTTGAAGCCTTTGTGATAGTCAAATTTCTCAACTGCTCTCATTAAACCAATGTTTCCTTCCTGTATTAGGTCTAGTAACTCTAATCCACTCTTGCTGTACTTTTTGGCAATACTTACTACTAGTCTAAGGTTTGCAGTTATCAAAAGCTGTCCAGCTTCTTTGTCTCCTTTCTCAATCCTTTTAGCAAGTATGACCTCTTCATCTCCTGTTAGTAGAGGTATTTTTCCAATTTCATAAAGGTATGATCTTATTGCATCGGTAGATATTGTAGATTGAATAGTTTTTAATATTCGAATCTTTTTCTCTAGTGTAAGTTCCTCTCCGCTTTTTACTTGATCTTCCTCTGGCTCTAACACCTCTATATCATTTTCTTGTAGATCCTTGAAGATTTCGTCTAAGAGTGCAACATCTTCCTCTATGGTTGGAAATACCTCTAAGAGATCTTCCTGACTTAGGAACCCTTGTTCCTTTCCTTTTGTAATCAAATCTTTAATGTTTAAAGCTTTTTGAGAGACCTTTCCCATTTATTTATTGTGGTATAATTTAATATATGAGTAAAAACGAAAGAAAAGACAAATTAAATGACAGAAAACAATTTTTTATAGATATTATAGCTAAGTTTTGTGACAAATGTGGCAACCCTTATTCTGGAAGTGATTTAGAAATAATTCAAGACAACAATATTTCGAGTATTATACACTTCTCATGTAGTAATTGTAAATCAAACCACATAGCGACATTTATCAAACCAATGGGTGTAAGTAACAGGATGCCAATTAATACAGATCTTGATATACAAGAAATTGGTAAGTTTGCAACAAGGACAGAAACCTCTTTGGAAGAAATACTTGATATATATATCTACTTAAAGCAAAGAGAGAGAGTTGTTATCTAGCTTTCTATTTCTGCCACGATATATTGAATTGCTCATCCGTTGCTAATTCAAACCTCTTGTTAAGTTGGCTCCCTATGTTGCTTAAAGTATCGCTTTTCTCAATATCCCACGAATCAGGATAGGTGATGGTCAGATTGTATGCATCTTTTTTACTTCCTGGCTGTTTGTATATATCTACATCCATATTGTAATGAGTGTCAGTTTCCTTAAGAGGGTACTCAGAGTACACGTCTTGATTGCTTACTCTATACGACACCTCTAATGTTTTGTTCTCTTCTATGCCAACATTAAACCATCCTCCTATAACTTTGAATCCTGCCTCATTGTATATGTCATACTTGTTATCCTCAACTCCACTTATACTCATGATTGTTGCATTAGCAGGAATGAATATCCTTATATAGTTGATGTACTCTCCTTGGGGATATTTATCTTCCGTAGAGTCATTTTGTATAGCTATTTGATATTTATAGTCTATTGTTTCCTCATCCTTTATATTTATATCTAAAGTATGATTTTTTCTTAAATACATATTTGCTTTGTTGCCACCCCAGTTCCAATCAATATTGATCGGAGCGGATTGAAATTTAGAATCAAGATTCCCATCCCAATTCTGTTCGTTTACATATGCTTTTGCTAATGAATTCTTGAATGTTACCTGCATATGTTTCTCTGAAAGAGATTCCGTAATTACATCTCCAATTTCTTTGTACTCAGCAAAATTAGAGGAAAGAATTTTTGTAACTGATTCATTTGCGAGATTTGCGAGGAAGGTAGATTTTCGAGTAGATCCAGGTGTAAATTCTGAGTGCATTTCAAATATCTTAGGATAAAGGTTTTGGGCTGTAACCAACTCTGATTCTCCAGGTACTTCTATACCTTCCCACCTTTCAAGAAGCTTTTGTAAAAATACTGTATCTATTGTAATAACCCCATCTATGTCATTACCCTTCCCAAGATCATAGATAAATTGCTCGGCATTAGTCATTACGCTATCAAGATTAGGATCCCAGTTTACAAGGGAGAAGCTGTATTGAGTATCTCCAAGGGCTTTAATCATGGATGTTGGAGTTTTGTAACTGTAACCTTTTACCTTTAGGGTTCCCTCTGCGTTGTAGATATCATCTACAAAAAGTTCTCTAATTTGCCCGCCTTCTACTGCAACTACTGCATAACTAGATATCCATCCTCCGGTACTGCGTATTTCACCATCATTTTGGAGTAGTATTAAATATCTTTTTCTCTCATTTACACCTAATGTCTCGGGAAGGAATGCTGTTACTTTTTCTAATGGTAGGATCATTTCATTTACTTCGTTAACTAGCTCTTTATAGTTTAGTACAAAGCTTTGCAGAGAGGATGGGAAATCTTTCGTATTTACTGTCTCTATGAGGTTTTGTGCAAGAGACATCTTGTAGATACCCTCTTTTATACTGTACTGATTGTCATCTATTGCTAGTAGGTACTCTCTATATTCTCTCGTAGTAGTTGGTTGAGAAGTATCAAATGTCACTGCAGGTTCGAAATCTTTCAGATATTCTCCCAAAGGTTGCAATCCTATTATTAAATCCTGTGCACTATCTAAGGCATATCCAGTCCCCTGAATTAGTTGAGAACTGTTGTTGTAAAAGTCTTGATTGTTTGTCAATTTGAAAACCCAATATATTCTTGAAAGGTTTCTTTCTATCTTTGTTAAATTTGCTGAGATATCGCTAGTGTCTTTCTCTATTTGTTCAAAATCTAAACTATTAAAAGAATCTTTGAGATCATTTGTTTTCCCATATATTAGATATGTACCCAGCCCGATACCAAGAAGTGGAGATATTAGGTAGTAAATGAGTAAGAAGGCTAATATGATAAGGAAGGTTGCATTAAAGATCTTTGAATAGCTGATTTCTTGGAAGAAGTTCTCTCTATCAAATATTCTCTGAAATGGAGAGAGGACTTTTTGTATAGTAGAGCCTAACTTTGTTTTTGAAACAGAAGTTATCTCTGCAACCTTCTTTTTTCTTTCTTCTTTTTTTCCTAAGTCCCACTTCTTTTCTGATCTTTCATAGTAAATTTTTGCTTGTTCTACAATACTTTCCTCCAAGGTTACATTTTGTCTCCAAGCATACTGTGTAGCATTTGGAGCTGGAAGGTAAAGATCCTGTAGTAGGAGATCCTTATTATCTTTCTCAACAAAGCGAATAGCTTTTGCTTCGACATCTAGCTCTAGGAGTTTGTATGCAAGCGAGAGGGTTGTATAGTCATTCTTGTTACAAAGTGAGATGACTTCTCCTTTTGTAGAATCATCGAAGGTAAGTTTAAGTATTCCGTATACAGCATCACTCTCATGAATAATATTGTGTACTTCTAACCCTTCCCCCCATATTTCAATTTGAGGCTTTTGTGTAGAATCTGTAAATAGTCTGTCTAATGTTGGATCTTTCAGTTTCTTAATACCTTTTCCAACTATAGTTCCCAATCGAAGAATTCTTAAATTTGCTTTTGTTTTATCTACAAACTCCGCTACGAAATTCTCTCCGTACCTTTGTAATTCTAATGGTGAATATGGAGTTGTTTTTCCAAACCTATCATTGTTAACCCTATTGGAGAGCTCCCTATTTAATCTCAGTGACGTTACTAGGGATATTTTTGCCTTGAACTTATGTGCGTTTGCAAGACTGCTATTTATGTAATCAGATTCTGCAAGGAAGTCTTTGCTATCAATCGATTCGGCATCTTCCAGGCGTTCTCCAAGTAAGTAAAAGAGGTAATCTATTCGAGCTATCTTTTCATAGAAGCTTTTTATTCCCTTGAAATCGATAAAGCTAACTTTTCCATTCTTTTTTAGTTCAGAGAAGTAATCTTTTGATTCGGAGGTATATTTATCAATTATTATTACCTGACTACCCTGGTCTAACAATGTTTTGGAGAGTAGATAGCCAAGATAATTTCCACCGTGAACGATGATTGATACTGGAGTTTGTCCCTTTATTTTTGTTAAATCCGTATTACTCATCACTTTGAGCCTCTTCAAAAATTACTGGGATTGGTAAAAGGTATGCTTTTATATTCAGGGTATATCCACTCCTTATAACAACGGGTAAGCTTACACTTTCATAGTTATTGGACTCTACTTTTATATCAAATTCGCCCTCTGTAACATCTAATCTTGTTATTGGTGTAAATTTTAAGAACTCGGAGTTCATATATGCCTTGCTGTTTGGAATATTACTAGTTATTGTTAATCTTCCCTTATGCGAATCAAAACTAGGATCCTCTGTATAGTAGAGGATTGTACCGTGGATATTGTCATCTGGACCGATCTCAACATTTATTCTAGAGGTTGTATTCTTTGTTAGATTAACCCTAAAAGTATGTGGTTTGTAAGCATTCTCTTCAAGGGAGACTCTTTTTAGTGTTACATCATATTCACCGGCGACTAAGCTCTGTATATTAACAGGTGTTTCTCCGTATTCTTCTCCATCAATTTCTACTGTGGCCTTTCCATTCGGAACGGTAATTTCTAAAGTGGTATTTTTGTATAGAGAGTTTAAGATTGGTATGTGCCTAAAAAGATCTTCCGGTGGTAGGAAGAACAGTAGCAGGGACACTAACACGACGAGTGATGTAATTACTAGGGCAGATTTCCATCTTTTCATATGTTTTCATTATATGCAAGCACTTAACTTTTGTCTAGAAAAAGGACTAATATGAGTATTTTGATTCTGGAGAAGCCTTCTTTATTTCTTCTTTACGATTTGCTCTGTAGTTTATAAATACAATGAATGCAATTACAAATGCAAGGCTGAAGATTAAAGCGAAGTATCTTAGAGCTCCAGCAGCAAGTATTGCTAAAGATCCAATAACAAGGGATAGGGAGGTTTCAATTAGTAGTATTTGTTTACTGTTTAATTCGAGTTTTAGAAGTCTGTGGTGTAAGTGTGAGGTATCATTTATTCTCATTAACTCTATAGGATTTTTGGGCTTGTACTTAACTATTCGATATATGATTACATAGATTGCATCAAGAATAGGAATCGCAAGTAAGATTATCGTTGAAGAGAATTTCATCCCACTTATTAATGCAAGTACACTTATTAAGAATCCGTAGAGGGATTTTCCACTTGATCCTGACATAATTTTAGGAGACGGATACGCAAAATAGAGTAGCGCAACCAATGATCCTGCTATCAAAGCACTAATGCTCGATGAAAAGAGTGAAAATGTTCTTACTCCTACAATAAAGAGGAGTAGAAATGCTGTTAGTGAGTACGATTCTACGAGCCCGGGAGAGCCGCCTACCCATTTTACAGAGTTTATACAAAGAAATAGCCAGGCTATCAAAATTAAGTCCCCTGGGAATACGAAAGACAAAGGTAAAGAAAGAATATTTGCACTCCAAGTGTATGCTGTGAGATTTAGTAGATCTTCAGAAAAGAAACTGATATTTGCTAGATCAATTATAGACACGGCAATAACTGATGCGGCAAGTAACTGATAAGCAAGCTGTATTTTAGATGAAAGATTGAATATATCGTCTAGTAAGGAGCCAACAACTAGAATACCAAGAGCTATTAGTATTGGGATAGTAGTTGGGTCGAGTCTGAACAGCAAAGGTATCGCAATTAGTATCGGTATTGTGATAGCTAATCCTCCCATTGCTGGAGTATCAGTATCATGAATTGCCTTCTCTGGATTATCGAAATCCTTGCCATTTCTCCCTCTGCCGGGAATATATATTGCTCCCAATTTTTTTGCAAGCAATCCAATAACAGGTGTTAAAAGGAAAGATACGATTAATCCCATTACAAAAAGTGGCCAATATGAAAGGTATTTCTCATATTCTGGAGATATGGATATCGTATTAATGGAAAGAATTCTTTCCAAGATATTTGATGATATAGATATGTCCATTTTTTAAAAAGTGTAAACTAATTTGAAAAATATAATTGAAAGAGAGATGTTTGTAATTAATATTACCATTAAAAGAAGCTTTGAGAGCTCCCTCTCTTTATGATAGTATTTATTAGCAAAGTAAACCCCAGAGAGTAATGCTATGGTCCCAATTGCGGGATATAGGTATATCCATTCCAATGAAACCAATCTTTTAGATAGAGTAAAGTAGTAGTTAAATATTGGTATTATAGTAGGAATATTCGCAGTCGTTTGTATTGTGTATATCTGAGTTGTAAGTAGAGAGATAGAGAGTATAACCACAAACCACATAAGGATATCTTTAAGAAATCTTCTAGTTTCAAGCTTGGATAGCCAGAGCTCGTACTGATCCTTGTATTTGTAATATATATTTTGTGGAGGATTTTTAAGACCAAAGTCTAATTGTGTATCTTTTTCCTCAATCTTCTTTTTCATCTAGAAGATTATATCACCACAGAGGATTGAAAAGCAGTATTACTGATTAGCTATCAGAGAATACTCGTGAAGAGAAAGCTCTGCAGGTCTTTTTGATTGATACTCCTGGGGAAGTACCATTCCTCTTAAGTTGTTTTTGAGATTCTTTCTTGGTTGTCTAAACGCCATATGTATTATATCTTCGAGCTTTTTTAAATCTTCGAATTCTATGCTTTTTGGAGATATCGCGATAAAAGAGCTTTGCACCTTAGGTCTTGGTCTAAAGGAATCTGGAGATATATCAAAAAGCTTCTCAACCTTTGCATAAATGGCAGTTGTTAGAGAAAGAATATTATATGGTTCTTTATAAAGATACTTCTCAGCAACTTCTTTCTGAACTATGAAGTATGCAGTATTTGTGAAGGATTTATCTTGAATTATCTTCTTTATAATTGGTTTCGAAACATTGTATGGTAGTGACCCGAAGTAGGTAATACTCTCGTTTTCAAATCTTGTTAGGTCTATGCTTAGGAAATCTTCATTGTAAACAGTGGAATCTCTAAATTGTGTTTTTAGATTTTCTGATAGCTGTATATCCTTTTCTACAAGGGTGATCGTTTCAAATTTCGTAGCAAGTTTCTCTGTAAAGAAGCCAAGTCCAGGACCAATTTCAACTAAATGACTACCATTTGAGTTTTTAACGATATTGGATATATGATCTCCAAGATTTTTGTTTATAAAAAAGTTTTGTCCTAGTGATTTTTTTGCCTTCATTTATATTCTAAAGTCCCAAATATTGTTCTTCTTTTGGTATCTATTATTACATTGCTTACACCTGCACTCTGAATCTTTGAATACCAATTGTGATTTACACTTGGGGCATACAAGAATATCTTGAAAATTTTTTTCTATCTCTGCGTACTTTTTGTTTATTGAGGTCTCTAGAAAGATACTTGGTGATATGTTGCTCCATGAAAAGGCTTTCTGTGCAAAGCTTTCTAAAAGTAAAAGAATCTTAGTCCCCAAGAACTTTTTTAATATATTTACTCTAAAATATGAACATCCAATTTTTCTCTCTATCTTAAAACCATAGCTTGAAAGAGTATCAGAGATCCATGATGTAGTGTAGTTAAGGAATGGTACTTGAGAGCCCTCCCTTGCGCCTTCGTTGTTTCTTTTATCTGGTTGCTGATAGGGCTTATTATCAAATATTGATAGGTCTCCCTTTATGATGCTTTTTATAACAGCTTTCACGTGGGTTTTATTTGCAAATTCTTGTATATATGTCGCATTGTCAGTAAATATCCTCTTTGCTTCTTTAAAGTACTCCTGGGGCTTTTCTATATGATGTAGGACTCTCACCATTAAACCTCCATCGAAGCTATTATCTTTGAATGGTAGGTAGTATGCGTTTGCTGCGATTAAATGTATGTTTGGATATTTATCCATTAAGAACTTGAAGTTATTTTGTAGTGTCTTGAGGGAATAATCTACTATTACAGATTCTTTATATTTATCATAGTAAAGATCTGTGAGTCTACCGTATGATCCCCCAATATCAATGAATCGAGCACCGGCCTTCTCTTTTAATAGCTTGTTTAAAACAATTTGTTCTGACCCATGTTCATACTCTCTCTTCTTCCAATATGTACTGTAATCATAATCCAGTGTGTCATAGTCCGCGATTTTGTTCATATGCAATCTTTTCTTTAGTTAAATTCTGATACTCTTTTAAAAGCTTCTCGCTTTCCTTTTGGTCTCCTTTTGCTTCTGCAATCGAGATCCTTAGATTATACTCTTTTTCTTTCCTTGCGAAGTAGTCTCTGATTATATTGCTATATATATCTTCGATTTCATCTTTACTACCCTCTGATTTGGAGAAGGTGAAGATAGTTTCCTCTATGACAGAAATAAGGCTGTCATTTTGAAATGCTTTCAGTAGATCATCTCTTGTTGTGGATGGGTTATCTCTAATATATTCCAGGAGTCTCAAAACCTCCTTGTCTTCAAATACACCTAAGTCGTGATCTTTAGGTATCTTTATATCTTGTAGGTAGAGGATATTTTGTAGGTAAATTCTCTCTCTGGTTGAATGCTCTTGAGCTTTCTCTTTTTTAGTAAAAATGTCCTGCCTTTTTTGTCCAGATCCTTTTTTAGGTAGTATATTAATTTTGGCTATCTGGTAGGCTTTTTTCACGTAGAAGTCAAAGATCTCGATGCGACTTTCATTTTCAAGAAGTCTGTTGATCCAATTTGCAATTTTTGTATAATCTTCCATATTTGAAAGATTTTTATCCTCAAGGCGGTTTGTTAGTAGATATGTAAAGGCGTCCATTTTTTTCTTTACTCTTTTCTCTAGTTCTTGTGGATCTTTGTTTATTAACTCATCTATGTCCTTATATGGTGATGTATTGGTAGCGTAGCTGTTTAATTGTAACATCTGTGCTAGCAAGAAACCTCTCTCAAGTGCTTGTTGTCCAGCTGTATCGTTATCGAAAAGGAATAGAATGTTTTTAGTTAATTTTGAAATTCTTTCTAACTGTTCTTTTGTAATTGCAGTGCCCAATGGTGCAACGATATTTTTTATACCAATTTGATGTGCCGATATGACATCCGTTGTACCTTCACAAATAATTACTAAATCCTGTTTTCTTATCTCTTGTCTTGATTCATATTGTCCATAGAAATTATCTTTCTTGTGATAGATATCTGTCTCTGGTGAGTTCATATATTTGGGGCCAAAATCATTCCCAGGTAAAATCCTTCCTGTGAATGCTATTACCTTTCCTGAGCTTGATCTTATTGGAAACATAACTCTCATTAGAAATTTGTTTCTTATTTTCCCTTCTTTCTCGACAAACAATCCTGATCTTAGAAGTTCTTCCTTTGAGAATTTTTTCTCTTTTTGTATATAGTCAAGGAGTTTACTGTACTGTGGTGCGTAACCTATACCAAAGTTTTTTATACTTTCCTCAGTAAAGCCTCTCTCTTTCACGTATTTTAGCGCAGAAATATTTATGGGATCTTGTAGTGCTCTGTAGAAATAAATGGTTGCTAGTCTGTTTATTTCTTCAATTCTCGAATATTTACTATCACTAGCCCTCTTGGTTAGAGTTACCCCAGCTTCTTTTGCCAATTTCTCTAATGTTTCGGGGAAATCAATATGCTCAATATTTTGTACGAAGTTAAAAATATCTCCAGAAGCACCACATCCAAAGCATTTATATCTTTGTAATTCAGGGCTTACAATGAATGAGGGTGTTTTTTCAGTATGAAATGGACATACTCCAGAGAAATTCTTACCTGCTTGTTTTAATTGTACATATCTATTTACAATATCTACAATATCAAGCCTATTCCTAATCTCCTCAATTTGCTCTCTATTTGTATCCATATGCGAATTATACCAGTTTTGGCCTAATTATTCGCATTTATAGCCATCTTGGGTAACTTGGCAAGTTATTTGTCCGACCCCAGTGTTCTGTTGGGAGTATATTTCTACAATCTCATCGTTTATTAACAGTTGTGTACTTTGAATTTTGCCTGTAACAAGTGTTAATTCCCTTTCTACAGCAAATTCCTGTTGTGTGTTTGGCTCTAGTATTTGTGATATCTTATTCTCACCATCGATATCGAGCTTGATCCATGATGAAGACTGTAAGATCTTTATCTTAACGGTGTACACCTTTGGCGTTGGTATTGGGTCTTCTTCTTGTTGAGTTTTGTATATTACCTTTAGATTCTTGCTTGTTTCTAATTGAGTGTTTGAGTTCTTTCTCGCTGTAATATTTATCGTATTTATTCCCTCGTTTAGAGTTATCTCTTTCTCAAAGTACCCAAGGGTATCTGTTTCTACCTGTTCACCATTGATGGTTACGGTAGTATTGTTCTCTGTACTTCCTTTAACAAGGAGTTTCTCTGTATCAAAAGTCTCTTCTTCTTGTGGCTGAAGTATTGAAAGCTGTGGTGGGGTCTGGAATTTGTATATTTGAAATCCAATATATCCTACGATTGAAAGAAGAAAGATCGTAGAGGCAATCATCGCAATTATTTGTGGCGTTATGTTTAGTTTGAAATCTTTCTTTGGCTTTATTGATTTCCTTTGTTTTTTATCCTCTGCCGCTTTTTCCTTTAAATTGCTTCTTCTGTATACAGCTAACATCTTGTCGACATCTAAACCGAGATATCGGGAGTATATTTTTATAAAGCCGGAGGCGAAAACGTCTGAATCAAATTTATCATATTGATCGTTTTCAATATATTCAAGAAATCTTTTTTGAATCTTTGTATCAGCAGAGACCGTTTTAAGGTCCTTGCCTAAAGATTCTCTCTTCTGTTTTAATACCTCTCCCGCTGTTATCATAGCTAAAAGAGTATATCAAACTCTAGTACTCTTGTGTTGGATTCTCATCTCCCCCAAGTATTTCTTTTGCAGAGGAGACAAGCACCTCTCTTGGTTTTGAACTGCCTCCCTGTTGTGGTCCTATTGCACCGACATCTTCAAGCTGCTCTATGAGCCTTGAGGCCTTGTTGTATCCGACCTTTAGCCTTCTTTGAAGTAATGATGCGGAGGCTTTTCCTTCTGCGATTACGACCCTCAGTGCTGCTTCAAATTCTGGTTCCCTTTCTCCGCTACCTCCAGTTATGGAATCTGAGTGACCTTTTTCAAGGGCTTGATTTAGCTCTTCGGAGTAAATGTTCTCCTCTGGATTAATTTGAGCTTTTACCTGCTGGATGATATCTTCTGTATCCTCTGTGGAGATGAATGTCCCCTGTATTCTTATTGATTTTGGCATAGTCTGGTCCTTGAAGAGCATATCTCCTTTCCCAAGTAAGTTCTCTGCACCTGTTTGGTCTAATATTACTCTTGAGTCCATTGATGAAGTTACTGCATATGCCATTCTTCCTGGAATATTTGATTTGATTAAGCCTGTGATTACCTCTACTATTGGTTTCTGGGTGGCAAGTATTAAGTGGATTCCAACAGCTCTTCCCATCTGTGCTAATCTTTGTATCTTTGGTTCCACCTCTTTTCCTGCTACAAGCATAAGGTCGGCCATTTCATCGACTACGATTACTAAGTATGGCATTGCGATATATCCCATCTTGTTATTGTATTCTGTAATCTTTCTTACTTTCGCTTGTTCTAACATCCTATATCTTCTCATCATTTCTTCGATTGAGTAGTTAAGAGCGTTTACGACTAATTCCATATCGGTAATGATTGGTGTTAGTAGGTGTGGAATACCGTTATATGGTGTCATTTCGACTCTCTTTGGGTCTACCATTATTAACTTTAATTCGTCAGGAGTCTTTGTTAGTAGTAATCCTGCTAAAATTGCATTTAAACCAACAGATTTACCTGTATTTGTAGCACCAGCTACTAGTAAGTGTGGAATATTTACGAGGTCTTTTATAACGGTCTGTCCTGCGATATCCCTTCCTAAGATCATTGGCAGTTCATATTTATCTGGTTGAGCAAGTAGCTTTTTAGCCATTTCTTTAGCATAGACAAAGTTCGGTGTCTTATTGGGTATTTCGATTCCTACGAAAGCGGTTCCTGGTATAGGGGTTTCTATTCTTATTAGCTCTTTGTTGATCTTAAGTGCAACTGCAAGGTTATCTTCCAAGCTTCGAATTTTTGCAATTCTCGTATCTGCGGCGACAGAGAGAGCATATCTTACAACTGTTGGTCCAATTGCTATTTCTACCGCCTTTGCTGCAATACCGAAGTTCCTCAATACGCTTTCTATTACACGCGAATCCTCTTTGTATGCATCTTGATTTTGATTGGTTTTCTGCGGTTCTTGTAGGTTGTCTATTTTTGGAAAAACCCAATTTTGATATTTTGGCTCTGCAGGTGCTGTTGATGTGCCCATATCGGTATTATTGACAATTGTTGGAGAGCTGAAAGTTCTCGATTCTTTGGATGATACTGGTGGTAAGTCGTCATCTCTTTCTGTTATTAATTGTGGTTCTCCTTCGATTCTATTGTCAGGCGTTTGTTGCTCTGATTCTCCATTTAACCCACTTATTATGAGCTTTCCATCTCCTTTCTCGCCAAGTTTACTACCGATATCTGCTACTTTGATATTGCTAAAGGTTTGATGTAAGAAAGCGGTGATTTCTTCTAGTTTAACTCCGGTGATAAGGGAGAAAGCTACTATTAAGAGTATTAGGAGAATTACAAGCTGGATTATATCTCCAACGGCACCATTTATTGCAAGGTGTATAGCCTTACCAACTATGCCTCCTGCTTGTCCTAACTCCTGCGTATTTTCAAGGATCTCTTTGGGTAGCCAAAATGTAAAAAGAGTGTTTAGTGTTAATGCTAATAGTGATATCCCTACGAATTTTGACCATTGTCTGCAACTTTTACCTTGTGTTAAGAGATTTATAGAGAGATATATAGTAGCGATACCCCATACAAGGGCTGGCCATCCTAGGAATCTTGAAACATATACAAAGATTTGTGCCTGTTCACCAACTAGTGGTGTTATTAAAAGTGCAATGCCTAATACGAAGAGGATTAGACCAAAGAAGATCTTTGTTTCAGAGCTTTTAATATTTATTTTTTCTTTCTTTTTTTTACGGGGCATTTTTGCTTTGGGTTATATATATATAATAGAGGAATATATCCTTTTTGACAAAGTTTATCCAATAATATATTATCCTTAGTATACACACAATGCAAAGCGTTAAAAAACCTTTGACTATATTGTATAAATATGCTAAACTCCCCAGAGTTACCTAATTTTGCTTTAATTAAAGGGGTTATTTTCAATTCTTATAAACCATTTCTAGTATGGTTTCTGTATCCCCTTTGTGTGCATGCATGTAATTTATAACCTATAAATAATTGTCCTATGGTAGAGCCCAAGCGCAATAGAGCTTCCAGAATTAACCTAGGAAAAGGATTCTCTTCCACATTTGAGATTCCTAGTCTGATAGAAGCTCAAAAGACCTCCTTTAAAGATTTTTATGAAAATGGGTTCAAGAGACTATTCGAGGAAATAAATCCTGTTAAGGATACTATGGAACGAATGTGGACTCTTGAATTTAAATCATTTAGATATGGAGAGCCATATAGAGGAATAGAGGAGGCTATTGCAAAAGGTCTCTCATATGAACTCCCCGTTTATGCTACTGTACAACTTCTTAACAACAAGACTGGTGAAATAAAAGAGCAAGAGATTTTTGTTGCTGACTTACCCATGATGACTGATGATGGGGCTTTTGTTGTTAATGGTGTTAGAAGGGTTGTGACTCATCAAATTGTTAGAGCAGAGGGTGTTCTTTTTGAAGAGGCAGATGTGTTACCTTACAGAACTCTATATAAAGCTAGACTTATGCCTGGTAGAGGTCCTTGGTATGAGATAGAGGTTAACAAATACAATGTTATCTCTATGAGAATATTACCAAAGAGACCAAGAGTTTTAATTACTGAATTCTTGAGAGTATTGGGATATGAGAGTGATGAAGAGATTTTGAAGTTGTTCAAGGATGTCGATATAAATGATGAATACAGATATATAGAGGCAACACTCGCTAGAGATTTCACTAAGAGTAAAGAGGATGCAATTATTAGTATCTACAACAAGCTTAGACCTGATGAGTCTGTAACTTTAGAAAGTGCTGAAAAATATATCAAGAGTAACTTCTTTAGTAAGAGAAAATTTGATTTAGGAAAGATTGGTAGATATCAATTAAACAGAAAACTTGGAACCTCATATGATGTAAACAATCCTGATGAGGCTGTTTTGTATCCTGATGATGTAATTAGGATAGTAAAGAAGCTAATCAAGATAAATAACGGAACTGAAGCTCCTGACGATATTGATCACTTATGTAATAGAAGAATTAGAAGTGTTGGTGAAGTATTGGAAAGACAGCTACTTGCAGGTATTAGGAGATTAGAAAAGAATATTAAAGACAAGATGAGTTTGTACGGACAAGATGCGAAGGTTACACCTTCAATGTTGGTCGGTACAAAGCCAATTGCTGCTTCAATTCAATCTTTCTTTGGCGCGAATCAGTTATCAACCTTTATGGATCAGACAAATATTTTGGCTGAGTTAGAAAACAAGAGGAAGGTAACTGCTGCTGGTCCTGGAGGTATTGTTAAAGAGAGGGCGACCTTCTCAATCCGTGAGGTACATAACTCACAGTATGCGAAGTTTGACCCTGTTACTAGTCCTGAGAGTGCAAATATTGGTGTTGTTACTCAATTGGCAATATTAGCAAGAATAAATGACTACGGTTTCTTGGAATCTCCTTACAGAAAGGTATTGAGAGAATTAGAAAACAAAAAAGGCAACCTTTTAAATAGAATCCTTGACGAATCTATTCCAGGTATTGCAAAGAAAGGAACAATGGTTACAAAGGAGATTGCAGAGAAGATCGTCGCTCAGGAAAATATTAAAACGGTAAAGGTTGTACCATTTATTTCAGAGGAGATAGATTACTACGACTCATTGGAGGAGGAAGATAAATATATAAGTATATCCTCTATCCAAACAGATGAGTACAACAATATTACAGAAACTTTGGTACCAGTTAGGCACGTAGGAGATTTTGTTTTAGAAGATGTAAATCTTGTAACACATGTAGATGTGTTGACATATCAGCAAGCTGGTTTAGGTATGGCTTTAATTCCTTTTGTTTCTCATGATGACGCAATGAGAGCCCTCGCAGGTGCAAATATGCAGAGACAGGGTGTTCCTTTGGTAAAGCAAGAGGCTCCTTTAGTTGGAACTGGTGTAGAGGAAATTGTTGCAAGACAATCAAACTGGAGTGTCTTTGCTGAAGATGATGGTGAAGTTGTATTTGTTGATGCAGGTAGAGTTTCTGTTAAATACAAAAAAGCAGGAATTAAAGATTACAAATTGGTAAGCTTCTATAGATCAAATGATAATACATCATTCACACAAAAACCTGCTGTAGAGTTAGGTCAGAAATTTGTGAAGGGAGATGTATTGGTAGATGGTCCTACCTCTATCAATGGTGAGTTAGCAATTGGTACAAACTTAAGAGCCGCATTAATGTTCTATGAGGGATACAACTATGAGGATGCTGTAGTTATTTCCGAGAGAGTTGTAAGAGACGACCTTTTAACCTCTGTTCATATCAGAGAGCACAAGGTTGAGGTAAGAGATACTGAGCTTGGCCCTGAGGTTATAACTGCCGATATTCCACATGTTAATGATAGGATTTTACAAAAATTAGATATGCTTGGAATCATCCGTGAAGGAATGAAAGTAAAGGCTGGAGATATTCTTGTCGGTGTAATTGCTCCTCGTGGAGAGAAAGAATTAACTGCTGAAGAGAGACTTCTAAGAGCAATCTTTGGAGAATCTGCTAGTGATGTTAGAGATAACTCTCTAAGATTGCCACACGGTGAGGAGGGTATAGTTATCCATACTCAAAGACTTTCTACAGACAAGGGAGACAAATTACCTCCTGGAGTATTAGAAGAGGTTAAAGTTTGGGTTGCAGACACAAAGAAACTCGGATATGGAGATAAAATATCTGGAAGACACGGAGACAAAAATACCGTTGCAGCTATTAGACCTATCGAAGATATGCCTTTTACTGCTGATGGGGAACCAGTAGATATAGTTCTTACCCCAACATTCCTAAAACGTATGAACATGGGTCAGGCAGAAGAGGTTCACTTCGGATTGTATGCAAAACTATTAAATGAGAAATTCTCATTCCCTCTCTTTGAAGGAATAAATATTGAATGGTTACAAAGGGAGATGGAAAAGAAAGGTTTCAAGATGGAGCAGAAAGTTGATCTTTACGATGGAAGAACTGGTAAGAAGTTCCCACGTAAGGTTACAGTTGGTATTAAGTATGTTCTTAAGCTTCATCACATTGCAGATGAAAAGGTACACGCAAGATCTACTGGACCATACACCGCTGTTACACAGCAACCTTTGGGTGGTAAAGCTCAAAGAGGTGGTCAGAGATTTGGAGAAATGGAAGTCTGGGCGCTTGAGGCTCACGGCTCTCCATATGCTCTACAAGAGATGCTAACTATCAAGTCTGATGATGTAAAGGGTAGATCTAGTGCTTACAAGGCAATCATTCATGGGGAAAAGATCGAGAGTGTAAATGTTCCGGAATCATTTAAGGTATTGATAAAGGAATTAAATGCACTATGTCTAAATATGGAATTAATTTCTAAGAACTCAGAGGAGGTCGTAGAATAATGAATAACAAGAAAAATATTTTTGAAAATTTTGATGCTCTAAAATTGACATTGGCTTCTCCTGAGCAAGTCTTAGATTGGTCATATGGTGAAGTCACAAAAGCTGAAACCATTAACTATAGAACATTTAGGGCGGAGCCAGATGGTCTTTTCTGTGAGAAGATCTTTGGTCCAACTAAAAACTACGAATGTTACTGTGGTAAGTACAAGAAGATAAGGTATAAGGGTATTGTTTGTGATAAGTGTGGTGTAGAAGTCACAACAAAGGATGTAAGAAGAGAAAGAATGGGGCATATTAAGTTGGCAGTACCTGTTGCACACGTATGGTTTGCATATGGAATTCCAAACAAAATGTCTATTGTTCTCAATATGTCTCACAAGAAGCTTCTTTCCGTCATATATTACACAAGATATATGGTTGTAGAGTTAGATGCTGAGAAGAGAAAAGATATCCTTTCTAAGGTAGAAGAGTTAAGGAAAGCGGATATTGATAGTCTACAAGCAGAATTGGATGAGGAGTTAAAGATAACAAGTGATATGTTTGATAAAGATCTTAAGGATCTAAAGAAGCAGAAAGAATCATCTGACTTTAAAGTAAGCCAGCTTGATCACAAGAAGAAGCAAACATTAGCAAAGACAAGGAGAGAATACGCAGAGAGACAAGAAGAGTTAGATTCCTTCTATGCAAGATTACAACAAGTTGTAGAAAAGGTTGAAATAGGATCTGTCCTAACAGAAGATGAATATATAGACTTACAAGACAGAGATCTTCTTTTCTTCAATGCAATGATGGGTGCGGAAGCTGTTAAGAAACTTCTAGAGAATTTAGATATTGAGAAAGAATTAAAGACATTAAGAAGACAGGCAAAGAAAGAGAAGGGTGATAAGAAGGCTGCAACAATAAGAAGAATACAGTATCTAGAAGGATTCAAAAAGAACGGAATTGATCCTAGCTGGATGGTAATTGATATTCTTCCAGTTCTTCCTCCAGATTTGAGACCAATAATCCCTCTATCGGGAGGTAAGTTTGCAACATCTGATCTAAACGATTTGTATAGAAGAATTATTAATAGAAATAACCGTTTAGCAAGATTAATAGAAATTGGAGCACCGGATGTCATCCTAAGAAATGAGAAGAGAATGCTTCAGGAGTCTGTAGATGCAGTTATTGATAACTCTCACAGACCTTCAAAGCCAATGATGAACAACAAGAGATTACCTTATCAGTCTTTAACAGATGACCTAAGAGGTAAGAAAGGTATATTCAGAAAGAACCTATTAGGTAAGCGTGTTGACTACTCTGGTCGTGCAGTTATTGTAGGTGACCCAAGTCTAAAACTTGATCAGTGTGGTTTACCAAAATCTATCGCATTGGAAATGTTTAAGCCTTTTGTAATCAACCAGTTACTAGAGAACGAAATCGCTCCAAATGTAAGAATTGCAAAAGATATGATAGAGGAAGAGGAAGAAGTTATATGGGATCTCTTAGAGAAAGTTATATATGGTAAGCCTGTTCTTCTAAACCGTGCACCAACATTGCACAAGTACAGTATCCAAGGATTCTATCCAAGACTTGTAGAGGGTGAGGCTATTAGATTGCATCCTCTTGTATGTAAGGCATTCAATGCAGACTTCGATGGAGACCAGATGTCTGTGCACCTACTTCTTACAAAAGAAGCATTAGAAGAGGCAAAGAAAGATATTATGGCTTCAAAGAATATTGTAAATATCTCAAACGGACAAGTATTAGCAACTCCTGCAAAGGATATGTTAATCGGATTCTATCTAATGACTGATATGAATGAAGTAGAGAATCCAAGAATGTTTGCATCTGCAGATCTTGCAGTAAAAGCATATGAGAGAGATTTAATTCTCATTGATGAAATGATACTTGTAAGTATAAATGGAGAGGTTGTAAAGACTTCTGCAGGAAGATGTATCTTTAATAGAGCTCTTCCACAAGGATATCGATTTGTAAATGAGAGGGTAAGTGGAAGTACCATCTCTGATATCGTAGAAGATATTAAAGATAAATATCCACTAGAGGTTGTAGTAGAACTTTTGGATAACCTAAAGTTAATGGGTTTCAACTATGCTACAGATCTCGGTTTTTCATTCGCAATTGAAGATTGTCATATAGATTTCGATGTAGAGACAGGAATCAAAGGTATGGAAGAGAAAGATCTTCAATTACAGGAGAACTACTTACAAGGTCTAATCACTGAAAAAGAGAAGATAAATCTTTCAACAGAGATGTGGAATGATTTCGCAAATGAAATTGCAGATGAAGCATGGAAGACATTAGACAAGAACAACTCTGTATATGAAATGGTAGAATCCAAAGCTAATGGTGGAAAGATTCAGGCAAGACAAGTACTCACAATAAAGGGGGTTGTTAGAGACTCTAGAGGAAACTGGGTACCACTACCTATCAAAGGTAACTACCGCGATGGTTTAAGTGCATTTGAGTACTTTGTTGCTGCAAATGGTGGTAGAAAAGGTATTGCAGACAGATCATTAAGAACTTCTTCTTCAGGATATCTAACAAGAAAACTTGTAGATGTAGCTCATGACGTAATCGTAAGATTTGAGGATTGTGGTTATGATGGAGAAGGACTTTTGGTTAAAAGAAGTGATGACAGAAGATTAGAATATGACAAGAGAATCTTTGGAAGAGTTGCTGCAAAAGATGTAGTAGATTCTAAGGGTGAAGTGATTGTCAAAAAAGGAGAATATATTACAAGAGAAATATCTGAAAAGATTGATTCAGGGGGTATCGATGAGGTAGCAGTAAGAACACCAATTCTTTGTAAAGCTCCTATGGGTATTTGTAAGAGATGTTACGGTCTCAATCTTGAGAATGGCAAAGAAATAGATATGGGTAAAGCTGTTGGTGTGATCGCAGCACAATCTATCGGTGAGCCAGGAACCCAAATGACTATGCAGACTTTCCATAAGGGTGGTGTACAGGCAACTGACATTACTCAAGGATTACCTAGAATCGAAGAATTATTCGAAGCTAGATCTCCTAAGGCTGAAGCAGAGATTGCTTCTATAAATGGAAAGGTACATATTGATAGAGCTGAAGATGAATCCGCAACTATTACTATTGTAGGAAAGAAAAATATTGTAAGAGATTACGTTATCTCTGACGCAAAGAAAGTTTTAGTATCAGATGGTGCAGAGGTCAAAGGTGGCCAGGCAATTTTCATCGATTCGGAAGAGATTGAGAAGCAGGCTCCTTACGAGGGAACAGTAAAGATCGAGGGTGGAATATTAACACTCTCCGGAGATATTAAAGCAGAGGAGATCATAACTGTATTACCAAACGTAAACATATTAATAAACGACGGAGATGAGATTAAAGCAGGAGACCAAATAACAGAAGGTTCTGTAGATCCAAAGAAGCTTGCAGACGTAGCAGGTATCCTTAGAGCTCAGAAATATATTCTTGATCAGGTCCAGAAAGTGTTTAACGAACAGGGTGTTCCAATTGGAGATATTCATGTAGAAGTCATCATTAGACAAATGGCTAGACTTGGAAAAGTCTTGGAAACTGGTGACAGTGAATATCTTGTTGGTTCTCTTGTTAACAGATTTATATCTTTAACTAAGAATGAAATACTGCTTTCAGAAGGGAAGAGAAAAGCACTTGTTGTTCCTAAGCTTTTAGGTATTAAAGCTTCAGCACTACATACTGAGAGTTTCCTTTCTGCTATGTCATTCCAAGAGCAGGTAAGAGTATTAACAAATAGTGCAATCCTAGGTAAGACCGATTATCTAAGAGGTATGAAAGAGAATGTAATTATCGGTAGGAGAATCCCTTCTGGAGAAGATGCTAAGGTAGAAGATATAAAAAATCTAGAAGAGATTAAATTTTAGTTGATTTTGTTGTATAATACGAACCATGCCAACGATTAACCAGTTAGTAAGAAAACCAAGAGAATCGAAGAGAAGTAAAACAAAGCATATAGCTTTGGCTACAAACTTCAATCCTCTTAAGAATAGATATAAGAAAGCAAACAATCCTTTTAAAAGAGGTGTATGTTTGCAAGTTAAAACTATGACTCCTAAGAAGCCAAACTCAGCATTACGCAAAGTGACAAGAGTAAGGTTATCAAACGGTATGGAGGTTACTGCATATATCCCAGGAGAGGGTCATAACCTTCAGGAGCACTCGGTTGTTCTTGTTAAGGCGGGAAGAAAGAGAGACCTCCCAGGTGTAAAATATATTGTAGTTAGAGGTAAGTATGATACTGCAGGTGTAAAAGGAAGGCAGAAGGCTAGATCAAAGTACGGTGTTAAGAGACCTGAAAACGAATAATAATATTTAAAAATATATTTAATGAGAGGCAAGAGAGCAAAGAAAAGAGTAATAGCAAAAGATAGAAAATACAATGACGAGGTCATTGGTAGACTTATTAACAAAGTAATGCAGGATGGTAAGAAATCTTTAGCTGAAGATCTTGTATACTCCGCTATTGAGTCCGGTGCAGACAAGAGCAAAACTCCAGTAATTGAGTTTTTACATGCAGCAATTGACAATGTAAGACCTGCACTAGAAATCAAATCAAGAAGAGTAGGTGGTGCTAATTATCAAGTTCCAGTCCCAGTAAGTCCAAGAAGGCAGGAGACTTTGGCAGTAAGATGGTTAGTAGACTATGCTAGATCTAAGACAGGAAAGTCTTTCGAGAAATTACTTGAAGCAGAGATTTTAAGTGCTTTTAATGGTGAGGGAGATGCAGTTAAGAAGAAGGGTGATGTTGAAAGAATGGCAGAGGCTAACAAGGCTTTCGCACATTTCAGATGGTAATTTCATCTATTATTGCTTTTGAAAGGGAAGGGGAAACCCTTCCTTTTTTATTTAGTACTCTCTATTCTCTCCCAACCATTTTGGGGCATATCTTTCTCTAGTATTGTCCTCTCCCAGAAAATTTTTACCCAAGTAAGAAGTCTTACAGGAAATAGGTAAAGTGACCAAATCAATTCTCTTAGATCGGATGCATATCTCAGTACAAAAAAGATATATCTCATCTCAATTAGTATACTTCTACTCTGTCTATCTCTCTTAAAAACACCCATTCTCTCCAGTTGTATAAATCCTCCAAGGGATCTTACTTTCTGTTTGTAATAGTCTTTTAGGTTGGTAGGATATTTAACATAGCACTTTGCGAGTGGAGAATATGCTATTTGTAATCCCTCATTCCTTATTGAATATGAGATATATGCATCATCTGAAAGTACGTTATGAGGGATAGGGAATGAGAATCTTCTTGTTGCCATTATATACCCACTCATAGGAAAGAATTGCTTCTTACTAGTGTAATAATTTCCAACCTTTTCTGACATTGTATTTATTCTTTTGTGATGTGCAGCATCAGAGAGTAAATGTCCCCAGTATCCCATCATATTTGTTTTGGAGTCTCCAGACACTGGTCGACCACTTACACCTCCTATACTCGTATCCTCGAATGGCTCCAACAGATATTTTACGGAGTCTTTTTCGAAGTATGTATCTCCATCTGTAAATATGAGGATATCTCCATGTGCTTGCTCAATAGCGAGTTTAAGAGCGTATGGTTTTCCTTTTTGTGGATCCTGAATCTGTATATACTGATTTCCCTTTAATCCTAGCTCATTTGCAGCTTTTAATCCTGCATCTAGAGTCTCTTTGTCTGGAGAGATTTGTAATATTTCAAAAGTACCAGTAATTCCAGAATAGCTACTATCTGCAATACACTTTATACACTTTCCTATAGTCTTAGGTTCTTTCCAGGAGGTTACTATTACTGTAATCATGTCTGATTATATCCACTAATCTTGTAAAAAAAAAGGAGGCAACGCCTCCTTTCTCATAATCAAAAAGTTTTTTACTCAGAAGCTTCCTCTGTTTCAGTAGTTTCCTCTGTAGTTTCTCCCTCTTCTGTAGTTTCAGCGGTTGCAATTTCTTCAACCTTTTGTGCTTCTGTAATCGTTGCGATAGCTGCGGTCTTGATATCATCATTTATCAATGTCATACCCTCTGGTAATTGAATATCTTCTACGGTAATTGTTTGTCCAGGTGCTGTTAATCCAGATACATCAATTTCAATCTCAGATTGGAGCTTGTTAAGCTGACATCTGACATCAATACTATCAAGTGCATTTACCAAAATACCTAAGTTGTTTTTAACTGCTGGAGAAATACCAACAATCTTAAATGGAATTGTAAAGATCATTGGAGCATTCTCATCTATTTCAAAAAGAGATATATGATTAATCTCTCCAGTAACAGAATTAAGATTAAACTCCTTTACCAAGCACTTAAATTCTCTTCCTTCGAACTCTGCATCTAAAATTGTTGTAGATGTAGCATTTCTGTATAGCCATTCTGCTTTAGATTTCTCTATTGAAGAATTGTAAGACTCTGTTTTTGAATTATATATGACTGCAGGTATGTGGCCACTCTTTCTTAAAGCCTTAACTTTCTTTCCTGTAGTCTCTCTTTGTTGTAGTTTTAATTTTTCCATAGCGAGTGAAAGTATAGCAGAGTTACTACCTTTTTGCAATTGAATTACTACTCTAAAATGTAATCTCCTTGCATCTCAGGACTTACAAATTCACGTATCTTTCTGTTGTACTCATCCTTAGTTTCTACCTCTATCAAAGGTCTCACTTTTGATACTTTTATTGGTAATTGTTCCATGATTATCTTTGAACCATCTTCTGTTGCATTTTCTATGTTTATTGCAACTGTAAAATCTTTGGTCTTACCCATATACTTCTTAAAGTAGGCCTCACTAACTATATATGGTATGTCCATTTTACCCACCTTTGTAATCTTATCATTATGAGAATAACCATTCTCTTTAATTTAAGAAAAAGAAATGGATATCCCGTAAATGTATCATTTATCTCTTTCTTTACAACAAATGTTAGTGACATCTCTTCTATATCTCCCCACAATATATTCTGCCCTCCATCTTTAAATGTAAAACCCACATCATCAATATACAGTGCATTCTGTTTTTATTTACTTCTTTGAGATATTAGAAGAGCTGACATGAGAAACATAAAAAGGGAGAAGAGGCCTGTTGCAATTGATATCTCTAACTCTTGGGAGGTAATAGCTGCATATCCGGACATTATACCAAAGAAGATCACGGAGAGTAGAGAGAATATATGTGATATTTCTGATTGATTTGTGGTAGAGAGTGGGGGACCGACCTGTATCTTTTTCATATTAAAATTGTTTATATTGTCTCTACATATTAAATCTTAGTTACTATTTTTGCAAATATCTCTTGACGGATGACTCTCTAGACAATATACTTTAGCAGGTAATCTTAGGGAGTGCTAATATGCAAAGTATTACAGAGAGGCAGGAGAGGATTCTAATGGCCATTATTGAGGAATTTATGCAGAATGCCGAGGAAGTAGGTTCTCTTTCACTTGTTGAAAGGCATAACCTTGGAGTTAGTCCCGCAACAATTAGGAATGAGATGGCAAAGTTAATGGATCTCGGTCTTTTAGAGAAAAGTCATATCTCTTCTGGGCGTTTTCCTACAGATCAAGCCTTAAGAATGTATGTTAGCAGCGTATTAAACAGTAGCTCTTTAAATCCTTTAATTACTGTAGAGATAAGGCAGGGGATATTTAGAGATAGATTCTCAAAGGATTCTGTTTTGAACTCAATTCTTACGATTCTCTCTGAAGAAACGGACTCTATAGTATTTGTTGTAATCGATGGGATCTCTAGATACTGGGGTCTCTCGAATATCTTTAAGTATGAAGAGCTAAGAGATTGGGAAAAAATTATGAGAATAGTAAATATCCTTGAGGACAAGGACTTCCTTGTAAACATGATGAGAAGATATAGTGGCTCTGGAGTCTCCCTCCTCATTGGTGAGGAGTCTGGTATTAAGGATCTGGAAGGTTGTTCTATGATATTTACAAACCTTCCTTTCTGGGATACTAATGATGCTCATATTGGAGTTTTGGGTTCTAAGCGTATGGATTATGCAAGGTGTGTTCCTGCTTTACGTGAAGTACAAAGTTCGATGCGTAATGCGATGAAAGGCTGGAGTTAATATTTTTATCAATATCTATGAAAAAGAATGTAGACACACAGGGTGTGATAAATAAAAATAGCGAAGAGGTTAAGCAGTTGCAAGGTGAGATTGCTAAGCTAGAGGCCCAAATTGGGGAGCTAGCATCTGTAATTGATAAGGTAGAGGATGAAAAATTAGAGATTACAAATAGCTTGAAAAGAGCATTAGCCGATTATCAGAATCTTGAAGCTAATACTCAGAAACGTTTAAACCTTCTCTATTTACAATCCAGAAAATCATTAGCAGAAAAACTTATACCCATTGTAGATGATATGTATATGGCAGTGAAGGCAAAGGAAGAGCTTACATTTGATGAGAAGGGAGAATCTTGGTCCAACGGTGTAAAAGAATTACTGAGTAAGATTGAAAGAAGTCTAGAAGGGTTAGGTCTTAGAAAGTTTGTACCATCTAAGGGGGAGAAATTTGATCCTACTATTCATGAGGCCTTGGCTGTAGTCGAAAATGATTCAGCCGGAATTGTTTTTGATTGCATACAACCTGGTTATATACTCGATGATGTTGTAATCCGACCATCAAGAGTTGTTGTAACTAAGAGTATCAAAAAAAATAAATAATTTTTAAAAAATATATCTATGGGAAAAATAATAGGAATAGACCTAGGAACCACAAACAGTGCAATGGCATATATGTCTGGCGGCAAACCAAATATCATTCCAAATATCCAGGGAGGTAGACTGACACCATCTATTGTTGCTGTTGATGAAAAGGGTGAGATACTAGTCGGTGCTCCTGCGAAGAATCAGGCAGTAACAAATCCCGAAGGGACAGTTTACTCAGTAAAGAGATTAATAGGAAGGTCTTGGGACGATCCTGAGGTTAAAAAGGACAAGGAACTTCTTCCTTTTGAAATGAGAAAGTCCAAAAGTGATGGTATTGAGGTTAAAATGGGAGACAAGTGGTACACACCTCAAGAGATTTCTGCAAAGATCCTTGCAAAGATGAAAAAAGATGCCGAGGAATTCTTGGGGGAAAAGGTTACAGAGGCTGTAATTACAGTTCCTGCTTACTTTGATGACTCTCAAAGGCAAGCGACAAAAGATGCGGGTAAGATTGCAGGTTTGGAGGTTAAAAGGATTGTAAATGAGCCTACAGCCGCAGCTTTAGCCTACGGTTTAGATAAAAACAAGGATGAGAAAATTGCAATCTTTGACTTAGGTGGAGGTACTTTTGATATCTCAATACTAGAGATCGGTGATGGAGTCTTTGAAGTCCTTTCTACAAACGGTGACACTCACTTAGGGGGAGATGACTTTGATCAGGCGATAATTGATAAGCTAGTTCGAGATTTTAAGGATAAAGAAGGTGTGGACCTAAAAGAAGATAGAACTGCACTACAAAGGCTTAAGGAAGCTGCAGAGAAAGCAAAGATTGAGCTCTCAACCTCAGAAGAGACGGAGATAAATATCCCGTATATCACTGCTACATCAAGTGGTCCAAAGCATCTAAAGGTCTCTATGACTAGATCTGATCTTGAGAAATTAACTGCGGACTTGATAGAGAAAACTGTTGAACCTTGTAAGAAGGCATTGAAAGATGCAGATTTAGATTTAGAGGATGTAGACCAAGTATTACTAGTAGGAGGTATGACTAGAATGCCTGCAGTTATTAAGAAGGTTAAGGAGATTTTTGGTAAAGAACCAAACAAGAGTGTAAACCCTGATGAGGTTGTAGCGATAGGTGCTGCAGTTCAAGGAGGAGTATTGGGAGGTGACGTAAAAGATATTACGTTGTTAGATGTAACACCGTTATCTCTCGGATTAGAAACTCTTGGAGGAGTAATGACCAAACTTATTGAAAGAAATACAACTATCCCTGTAGAAAAGAAACAGATATTTAGTACTGCGGCTGATAACCAGCCAGGGGTTGAAATACATATTCTACAAGGTGAAAGAGAAATGGCATCTGACAACAAAACTCTTGGAAGATTTATTCTTGATGGTATCCCACCAGCACCAAGAGGAGTTCCTCAGATAGAGGTCACTTTTGCAATTGATGCCAATGGAATCTTGAATGTGAATGCAAAAGATCTTGCAACAAACAAGGAGCAGAAGATAACCATAACAGCTTCTACTGGATTGAAAGATGAAGAAATAGAAAAGATGGTAGAAGAGGCTGCAAAGTATGCAGAAGAGGATAAGAAGAAGAGACAGAGGGCCGAGAAGAGAAACAATGCTGATTCCCTATGTTTCAATATAGAAAAACTTCTTGAAGAGAATGGAGATAAAATAGAGGAAAGTGAAAAGAAGGGTCTTGAGGAAGGGGTAAAAGAAGTAAAAGAGATTATTGCAAAGGAAGATTTCGATGAGGAGAAACTTGAGGAAGAGGTAACAAAGCTTACTAAGAAGATGCAAGAAGTAAGTAAGAAGATGTATGAGCAGGCATCTAAAACAAAGGGTGAAGAAAAAAAAGAAGAAGATAAAGAAGTGGTAAAAGAAGGTGAAGTAGTAGAGTAAAGCTACTGATAAGAAGGGAGGCTTGGCCTCCCTTCCTCTTTTTGCTAAGATTGTTACAACTAAATAAATCTTTTCTGCCCTAACTAAATATGTTGAATAACAATACCAAGATGAGTACTACTACCGATGGTATGGATTTATCTTTTTTCCAAAGGATATTAATGTATCTGATGCTGTTTATTACCCCTTGGTTTGTAATACCACTACCATGGGATGCTACTGAGAATATAAAGGTTATTATATTTCTTGCTTTCTCTCTCCTTCTAATACTTTTGGAATTAATAAAGTGGATATGGGATGGAAAGATTACAATATTGAGATCATCATTAGACAAAATCGTCTTTATCTTACTCGGTACATTTATTGTCTCATCAATATTTGCAGTTGATCAATGGACTTCACTTTGGGGTTTTGATGGAAGACTGAGTACTGGTCTACTATCTATATCTGTTTTGATACTGATATTTTTTCTTGCGAGGGGCTTCCTTGCAAAGAAGGAGTACATCCTTAGATCTTTAGAAGCTCTTCTGCTGGGAATCTCTACCCTTGTGGTATTAAGTTTTCTCACGACATTTAAAATCAATATTTGGGGTTGGATTCCATACATAAAGGAATTCTTCTTACCAGGGTTACCACTAACATTCTATTCTAAGGAATTACTTATTCTTGCTGGGGTCCTTATCTTTGTAGGAATAGTTTTGGTGGTTTCATATCTAAAAGAGAAGAGATATCAAAGAGTCCTATTACCATTCTTAGGAATAGCTCTAGGATTTATTACAACCGCAATATTTTCAATGATGCAGGGGATAATAATACCAGTAGTGGTTACTATTTCAATTATATTCACCTCTTTGCTTCTCTTTGTGAAGTTAGAAAAAAATCTTAAATTCCTACCAATTATTCTCGGAGTACTATCGGTAATAACTTTAGTGTTTTCTATTGGTCTACAGTATGATTCCTTTAAAAAAGCACTAGTCGGGGAGACATTCGAGGTTGTTACGCCTATAAATCTGGCATCTGATATCTCTTGGAATGTTTCAAGTGGAGTTATTGTTAACGATCTTTTTAGAGGACTTGTAGGTATGGGAAATGACTCTTTCTCTATTGCATACAATCAATTTAAGCCTTCGGTTGCATCAGTAATATCTCTCGGAAGTGCAAGTTTTGCAACTGCCTCAAGTGAGGTTTTCACTACATTAGCAAATAGGGGGATAGTAGGTGTTGTCGTTTGGTTGTTAGTAGGCTTAGCCTTACTTAAGATATTTATCACGGATCTTTCTTCTACATCAAAGTCTGAAGATGGAATACTTCTTCTTTTGTTGGAAGTTTCTACAATATTAATCTACATGGGTTCATTCTTTGTATCCTATTCTTTCCTACTTTACTTTGTTCTTTTTGTACTTTTACTACTAGTGGTATTAATGAGAAGCAATATCTACAGAAATGAGGAACAATTTATACTAAAGTTTTGGGCTGTGAATGTAGGAGGTATATCTCAAGATGTAAATAAGACGATAAATAGTGTGAACTGGTTTCTTACTGGAATTATGATCTTAGTTGTATTCGTTGGATTGATGACTCTTGGTTCTAGAACTCTAGCGGTTATGTATAGTGCAAGGGCTGAGGCCTTTAGGATTGAAGAAAACAGAAAATATGGAGAATCAGAGGAGGAGATTACCCTTGATCAAAGAGAAGATTACTTCAATAGTCTTCTCTCATATTACTACAAAGCTTTGAGCTATGATTCTTCTAGCCCTATTGCAAACAGAAAGGCAGCAGCTACAGCTTTGGATATAATGACGGTACTAAGTGAAAGGTATAAGAATGCTTCTGAAGAGGAGAAGGCCTCTATCTTGGCAGAAATCTCAAATTGGAAGAATGTAGCAATAGATCTTTCAAGGGAAGCTATTAATACCTCCCCATATACATATCCAAACTGGTATGTCAGAGCTTCCGTGTATACCGGATTCTTAAGGATAGGTCTTTCCGATTATAGCGAGGATGCCCTATTTGCACTACAAAATTCTATAAATCTTAATCCCTTAGACTTTGAGTCTTACTATCTTGCTGGGCAGATATATATGATTAAAGAGGACTATGATAAAGCCTTGTCTGCTTTCGGTGCAGCTTTGGGTATTAATGGTCAACATGTTCCATCTCTTGTACTTTCTGCAGGAATCTTGAACGAGAAGGGTGAAACAAAGAATGCAATCTCATACCTTGAGGCTGCAAAGAAAATCCTTGAAGTTAACAAGCTAGAAGAGGATCCAATTTATGAGAGCGTGATAAAGAGCTTGGAAGATCTTGGGTCAGCGGAAGGTGAGGCCGAAGATACTGAAAGTTCCGAAGGAAAAGTAGAAGAACCAGTAACGGAAGATATTCAACCATTGGAGCAAGATTAGAATATACTAATTACTAAGATACTCTTGTATTTAATTCTTTCTTTTTCTATCTGTTCCAAGATATAGTTATTGTTCGGAATAGTTTCCCCTACAAAGGATACAGAATTCTCATTCTTTCCATGTAAGGCTTTTGCTAGGTACTTGTTTAGTTCGTTATCAATCCTTGAATCTGTCTTTATCGGTAAAGAAATCTTCCCTAGTTTCTCTTCACTCAGGTTATACCTCTTCAATATATTTGAAAGCATCTCTGAGTATGGAGAGAAGAATCCGATACTTTTCCGATTCCCAAAAGTCTCTTTCATTTCTAAATCCCAGCCTTTTATATATCGAATATCATATTTAAATGAGTCACAACTAGAATGTGATCTCCCATCTTTAGATATTTTTCCACATTGAAAACATCTAGGTAAAGACTTTGGAATATTACGAAGACATTTCTCACATATATGCTCTCCTACTTTACTGCAGAATATACACTCTTTTGGTAAGATGATATCTAGAAGCGACATATCTTAAGTATAGTGGGGGAAGATTAAAAAGATTTGATAAATACATTTATTTCCATTATGATATTACTCGCTAATTAGATATTGACTAAAGAGAATTGTGATAAAAAAGAACAGCGTGTTTACAGTTATGCTAATACTCCTCTTTACCAAGATTTTAGGCTTTTGGAAGCTAAGAATTTTTGCACAACTTTTTGGAGCATCCCACGAATTAGATATCTTTTGGGCATCATTTACAATTCCAGATATCATATTCATGGTCTTAGTTGCAGGTTCTATAAATGCAGCAATCATACCTATTCTGTCCGATGTCCTTTATGACAAAGGTAAAGATAGTTTTAACAGATTGTTCCAACAACTCACACTTATATTTTTCGGTATCTCATTTGTAGTTCTTCTATTACTTTTAATCTTTGCTGTACCAATTACAAATTGGGTTGTTACAAATGACTATGCAGGTTCGGTATTCAATATGTCATATAGAATACTAGAAACAGACTACGACCTATTTATTAAGCTATTTAGAATTGGAATCCTCTCTCCTCTCTTCTTAAGTATTAGTGGATTTGTTACTGCATATCTACAAGTAAGAAAACAATTCTTTGTGACCTCCCTTGCTCCACTTTTTTACAATCTCGTAATGATTGTTGGTACATATCTTTTCGTTACCTATCTTGATTTAGGAGTAGAAGCGATAGCAATATCTGCGGTTTTAGGATCCTTTGTACATCTAGGAGTACAGGTCCCGCTATTACTCAAATATTACAAAGAAGATGGAGCAAAGAATCTTCCAATTAAAGAGATATTTGATGGGCCATATGTTTTAAAAGCTTTTAAATTAGCTGCTCCTAGAATGCTTGGTGTATTAGGGGAGCAATTCAATACCATTGTTAATACCTTTATTAGTTTTACACTTACAGCAGGTACTTTGAGTGCATATAGGTTTGCATACAGCCTTCATCTATTTCCTATAAATATAATTGGAAGTGCAGTTGCTCAAGTAGCCTTACCTGATTTTGCCCAATACTGCTGCAAGAATGAAAACGGAATGTTTAAGAAGGCATTTAATGATGCAATTCAGCTCTCTCTATATCTTGTTTTGCCTATCGTTGCGGTAATGCTTGTCCTCAGGCTACCAATAGTCCGTTTAATCTACGGTACTGGTGCATTCGACTGGCAGGATACGCTTTTAACAGCTTGGACACTCGCTCTGTTATCCATATCCATTATCGGTCAAACATTTGTACAGATTGTTCTAAGAGCCTTCTATGCAATGAAAGATACATGGAGACCCCTCATTGCTATTACTGTAGGTATTGTTCTAAATCTTTTAGGGGCATATCTCTTTACAAATTTTTTTAGCCATTACTATGACTGGAGACCAATCTTAGAGCAGGTCTGGGTACAGGTAGCAAGTGCAAATGGAGAGGGAGTACTTTCAGTACTAAGATCTTTCCTAGGAGATATCCTCAAGTGGATGACTACAAGGGGAGATTCTAGTTTGGCAGTCGGTGGTTTAGCTTTTAGTCTAAGTCTTTCCTACTTTGTACAAATGATTCTTTCGGTATATCTTCTGAACAGAAATAGGCAGGTGGTATCTTGGAAAGAGACCTTCTATCCAACACTTCTTAAGCTTCTTAATACCCTCATTATGATGTCTGGAATGTATTTTGTATTTAGACTCTTCGATTTCCAGTTAGATACTACTAGAACAATATATATAATTGTTCTTACGGTTGTTGTATCTATCTATGGTGGTATTTCATACTTAATTGGTTCAAAAATCTTTTCTCCTCAAGAGTTTGCTCAGGTAGAGAAATTAATTAGAGGTTTTCAGAAAAGATTTGTAAATGGTACTAACTTAAAGTAGATGAATGTGCGAAAAATACTCTTAAAGATTTTCCTAACACTATTAATTTTTCTTCTCTCACTTGTTCTTGTCGTTTTTGTTTTAGTTAGCAGGTATATGGATTGGGAAAAGAGTTTTGAAAGTTCTCTTGTAGAACAAAATATCTCTTCCTCCGATGAAGATATTTTTTCTTTGATACAGGAAAAGTTCTCCTCTTTTACCCTATCTCAAGATAATACCGAAACGATATCGCTCTCTCCAAAGGATGTTGGAATGGTAGTCATATCAATAGCAAATGGATATCTTAACAACGATCTGAGTATAAGTAGGGTGTATATTGAACCAAGCAAAGGTAAATGGGTTGTATATATTGAAGCTATGTACTCGAAATATTCTGTATGGCTCTCACTTGGTATCAACAAGGACAATTTAGAAACAGCCCAGTTATATCTTACCTCCCTTTCCATTGGTCCATATTCGGTTGGAGAATACTTCAATATATTGGAAAGTATTAATCTTGGCATTGCAAATTCTCTACTTACAGTGAATGAGAATGGATTCTCGGGAAGATATTTTGAGAATATTGAACTTCTAGAAGATTCTATGGTGATAAAAGGTTCTAGATATTGACATTTAAATCTCCTAAGGCTAAAATCTTTAGCAGTCCCTTTAAACATTTGCTAATTAAATTTTTATCTCTTAATATATGTCTAGTGATGTAAAAATAACGCCATTGGGTCATCGTGTAATAGTTAAACCAGAAGAAATACAGGAAAGAACCCCGGGGGGACTCGTAATACCCCCAAGTGCATCGGATGATAAAAGATCCGCATTCGGAGAAGTTATAAAGTTGGGTGTTGGTAAGGATAAAGATGGTAATACATTAAAATTTGATGTAAAAGTTGGAGACAAGGTGTATTTCAAAAAATACTCACCAGAAGAGATCGAGGTTGATGGAAAAGAATACCTAATTCTTGAAGCAGAAGATATTCTTGCAGTAGTAAAGTAGATTTTAAATTTTAATAGAAAATACATATGGCAAAATCAATCATTTATGATGAAGAAGCAAGAAAAGCTCTCAAATCAGGTGTAGATACTATAGCTAATGCAGTGAAAACTACACTTGGACCAAAGGGTAGAAATGTTGCAATAGCGAAGACATTTGGATCTCAGGTCGTGACAAAGGATGGTGTTACTGTTGCAAAGGAGATTGAAGATAAGGATCCTTTCAAAAACGTAGGTGTTGAAATGATGAAAGAAGCATCCAGAAGAGTTAACGATCTCGCAGGAGATGGTACAACCACAGTTATTGTTCTAGCACAAGCTATTGCAAATGCTGGTTTTAGAAATGTAACTGCAGGTTCTAACCCTATCGCTTTAAAAAGAGGTCTTGATAAGGGGGTTGATATTGTAGTTGCAGCATTGCAAAAATCTGCAAAGAAAATCAGTGGAAAAGAGGAAATCTCTCAGGTTGCTACAATCTCTTCTAACAATGACAAAGAGCTGGGTAAGATGATTGGAGATGTATTCAACAAGGTTGGTAAAGATGGTGTTATTACAGTAGAAGAAGCAAAAGGATTCTTAGATGAGATTGAATATACAGAAGGTATGCAATTTGATCAGGGATATGTAAGCTCCTATTTTATTACAGACGCTGAAACTCAAGAAACAGTAATGGAGAATCCTTACATATTCGTCACAGACAAGAAGCTCTCGACATTGCAGGATATACAAGCAATTGCTGAGAAAGTTCTTGCAGCTGCAGATAGACCATTAGTAATCATTGCCGATGATATCGAAAATCAGGCACTTGCAACACTCGTAGTTAACAAATTGAGAGGAACTCTTAATGTAGTAGCTGTAAAAGCTCCAGGATTTGGAGATAGAAAGAAAGAGATGCTAAGAGATATTGCAGTTGTAACAGGAGCTGAGTATATCTCAGAAGAGGTTGGTAAGACTCTAGACTCTGTTGGTTTGACAGATCTTGGTACTGCAAAGAAGATTATCATTAGCAAGGAAAACACAGTAATCGTTGAAGGACTTGGTAAGGAATCTGACATTAAAAAGAGGGTCGCAGAGATAAAAGCACAGATAGATGCGAGTACCTCCGACTATGACAAAGAGAAATTACAAGAAAGACTTGCGAAGATCTCCGGAGGAGTTGCAGTAATTAAAGTCGGAGCAGCTTCCGAAGTTGAAGCAAAAGAGAAGAAGCAAAGAGTTGAAGATGCAATACACGCTACCAGAGCTGCTATTGAAGAGGGAGTTGTTGTTGGAGGTGGGCTTGCATTACACAATATGAGGCAATCTTTAGAAAAGGTAAATCTTGAGGATCCTGATGAGCAGTTAGGTGTAGAAATATTGAAAAATGTTCTAAGTGAACCTCTAAAGCAGATTGCAAAGAATGCAGGTAAAGATGGAGCAGTAATTGCTGCTAACTGTCATGACAACCTCGGATACAATGCAAAGACGGATGAATATGTAGATATGCTAGAAACAGGGATAATAGATCCTGTAAAAGTTACAAGATTAGCATTGGTAAATGCAGCATCCGTAGGTACAATGCTTATCACCACTGAAGCAGTAGTTGCAGAGATACCGGAGGAAAAAAGTAATCAAGGTATGTCTCCTGATATGTCTGGAATGCAGGGGATGATGTAATCTCTTGTTAGAACAAGAAGTTAAAGACCCCGTAAAGAGGGGTCTTTTTCTTAATATCGAAGCTCTTGTCCTACTAATTTCCCTAATATATTCTCTGTGGACTCTCCTCCATATCTTTTTAACTCCAAGGAATCATAACCCTTTGATATGAAGAGATCTCCGTGCTTAGGTTTTCCTTCTTTTGAAACGAAGAGAATACCATTGAGAAGGAAATTTGGGATGTTCGTATGTGTTAACTTGCTATCTATGGCAATTACATCTGAATACTGTTTTGATATCCATTCAGGACATGAGTAGTAATAGTTTGTTTGAGAAGGTTGGAACCTAGCTGGAGAGGGTATATTTGTAAAAAGAGGAACTCTATACTCTATTGCACCGGTACCTTCTGGAATATGTTCCTCCAGTAGCTGTGACTTAGAAACCTGCAAAGCTTCTGCTAACTTCTCTAGCTTTTTTAGAGGGGAGCTTGCAGATCTTTCATACCTTGAAACCATCTCCCAAGATACTCCAACTTTGTCTGCTAATTCCTGTTGTGTTAATTTACTCCTTTCTCTGTATATGCGAATATTTTCCCCTATATAATTGCGATTCATATTTAAGAATTGTAGGCAATTCCGAGAGTATGCAATATAGAAGTAAGATTCTTTTTTAAGAAGCGATATTCCTCCAGTTATCTTTTAGCCATTTCCTTGAGATGGTATATGTATCTATTAAATCTCTCTTCTGAAACTCTTTTCTGATCACCCCACCTCTATGTGGATGCTTATATATCTGTTTAAGAGGGGAGTTAAAACCGTGTGTATAGTGGCATAATTCATGAATTATTGTTGCTCGTATAACATATTCAGGTATATCTTCGGAGGTGTAATATCTTGTTAAGGTTATTACAGAAATCGATTGATTCTCTATACTATGAGGATTTATATCCTTCTTCTTAATGTACCTCTCAAAGGTATCCCTATCTTTTATCAATTTAATACTTCCAAGTTGTCTTTTAGAGTATTTCCCATACTTTATATCCACGATATTTAATCTAGGTACATCACAAAAGTGATTTTCCCAGATATCGTATAGTAAAAATTCTAAATATTTGTTGTCTCTCATGTTATTATATTTCTAGATGAGAACCATTATACAAGAAAAGATAAAGACTCTCTGGCAAATTATTATCTTCTTTTACACAAGATATACAAAGGAAGTAATCCTAAGAGACTTAGTTTTTATTGTAGTCATTATAGCTGAAATGGCAGGTATCTCTGTTGCGGGTAAGTTCTTGGATGCCACTGTCGAGGTTATTAAAAACTCTAGAGGGTTTGATATACAGCAATATTTCATAACAGACTCATTCTACTACCTCTCCCTTTCACTTGTTCTCTGGATATTTCTTTCTGCTGGTACCAAGGTTCGACAATATATAAGCGACAATATTACTGACAAGGTTTGGAAAGATGCGAATCTCGAAGTAATGGAGAAGATATCGAACTCTAATCTACAAGATATTGAACAACCTAAACTTCAAAACCTCATAGATTACATATCAACCTACTCAATAAACAATATGTTGCTTTCATATCAAGCCTTCTCAAGCATTGTTTATGAAGTGACTAGATTTGTAACAGCATTTGTAATTCTTTCTTCCGATTTAGGAATGGTCACTATTGTTTTGTTAATATTTGTAATACCAGAGGTGTTACTCTCCCATTTCAATAGAAAGAGGATCCAAATATATGATGACAATCAAATTGATTCTCTCAAATTAACAAATTACATATTCTATACACTCTCAATGGATATCCGTAACTTTATGGAACTTAGGGTAGATAACACATATGATTTCCTTAAGAGAACATACAAAACTGAAAGGGAAAAGTATTTAGAGGGTCTCTTTGAGAGAAGGAAGCATTCCACAATAGATCAGACATTTGGTTCTGTATTCGGTCAGCTACTAAAGTATGCATATGTAATTTATCTTCTTGCGTATTCAATAACAAATAGGTTAACCATTGGTACCTTTAGTGCCCTCTTTAACTATGTTAATGTCGTATACAGCAGTGATTTCCATATGTTTAATACATTCTCTCTACTTAATGCATACATTTCATATACTTCCAAATACTTCGATTTTGTTAACTATAAAGGCTTTGGAGACGAGAATCACGGATTCCAAAAATTAGGGAAAAATGTCCCATCTCTTGCATTCCATAGTTTGGATTTTGCATATCCGGATGAACCAGAAAGAAAAGTACTTGAGAATATCAATCTTGAAATTAAGGCTGGTGACAAGGTCGCAATTTTTGGTGGTGATGGTTCTGGTAAAAGCAGTCTTCTAAAGATTCTTTCCGGCTTGTATGAAATAACTGTAGGAGACTATCAAATAGGTGGGTATTCTATAAGAGAATTAGGCAGGGGTGAATTAAAAAGAAAGATTGCAGTTACTTTCCAAAATTTTGTTAACTACAATTTTAGTATTAGGGAAAATATCACACTTACTGGACACAGAAAGAATATTGATATGGAGCTATATAGAAAGGTAATAAGAATATGTGAGATAGACAAATTTATGAAAAAAGAAGGTATAACGGATAATCTTAAACTAGGAAAGTATCTTGATGGTAAAGAGCTCTCCCCGGGGTATTGGCAACGATTAGCTATCGCTAGAATGCTGTATAGAAATAGGGATATTTTTGTAATGGATGAACCTTTTACCTTTATAGATGCTCCATCTAGAGATTTTATTCTTAAGGGCATAATGAATTTCGCAGGAAAAGATCGCTCCGTTATTCTCATTACAAGAGATACAGATCTGCTTGATAAGTTTGACAAAATATACTTCTTTGATAATGGCCATGTTGTTGATGCAGGTAATTGGAGAGAATTAATTGGTAAGAAGGGTAGGTTCTTTAAACAGGTAAAATACAATCAGTAATATTTAGCAAAACTTGAATATATCCTGTAAAATACTTGGGAAGAATAATTGTTAGGAGCAAATAGATGACTCTACTAGATGGAAAAGTAACCTCACAAAAGATATTGGATTCCCTTAAAGATGAAATTCGTAATCATATAGATTTAGGCTCTAGGATCCCAAGGCTTGATATTCTTTTAGTTGGTAATGACTATGCAAGTCAAAAATATGTCGACATGAAAAGAAAGAGAGCTACCGAATTAGGTATCAAAGCAATTGTACATGAATTTGGGGAAAGTACCTCTTCAGAAGAGATAACAAATCTAATACAAGAGTTAAACAAAGATAGTAGGGTTGATGGATTAATGGTACAGCTACCCCTACCGAAGTCTTTTAAAACAAATGAGATACTCGAAAGTATAGATCCTAGGAAGGATGTTGATGGTTTAACCTCTTCAAATTTGGGAAAACTTTTCAAGAATGATTCTACTGCAATTGCACCCGCAACTGCAAAGGGTGTCATCAAGATCTTGGAGGAGTATAAGATTTCTCTTGATGGAAAAAGGGCAGTGGTAATCGGTAGGAGCGACATTGTAGGTCTGCCAGTAGCAGCAATGTTGCAAAATGCAAACTGTACTGTAACTGTATGTCACTCGCATACAAAAAATCTTAAGGATGTTTGCAAAGAAGCAGATATTCTTGTTGTGGGTATAGGAAAGGCAGAGTTCATAGACAAGGGATATATAAAAGAGGGTGCTGTGGTTCTTGATATCGGTACGAATAAATCAGTAGAAGGAACTCTTGTCGGAGACGTAAAATTTAGTAGTGCACAAAAGGTTGCCTCATATATAACTCCTGTACCAGGTGGTATAGGTCCAATGACAATTGCCTCCCTCCTTGATAATTTGTTTGAGGTATATATTAGAAATGTCAAAAAGTACTAGAGATGAAGTTTTCAAATATATTGATAAAGAAGCTAAAAGACAGATTGAAGGTATTGAATTAATAGCTTCAGAAAACTATGTCAGTGAGGACGTCCTTTCTGCAATGGGTAGTATTCTAACGAACAAATATTCGGAAGGATATCCAGATAAACGATATTATGGAGGCAATGAGTATATCGATGAAATAGAAAAGATCTGTATATCCAGAGCTAAAGATCTTTTCCATGCAGAGCATGTTAATGTACAACCATATTCTGGTTCCCCTGCAAATTTGGCTGTTCATTTAGCATTTCTTAATCCAGGGGATCGTACAATGGGTATGGAACTTGCCTCAGGTGGTCATTTGACCCATGGTTTTAAGGTCTCAATTAGTGGTAAATACTTCGAATCATTTAGCTATGGATTAAACGAAGATGGGTATATAGACTATGATTCTGTAAGAAAGATAGCCCATGAAGTGTCTCCTAAATTGATTTGGACTGGATTTTCAGCATATTCAAGGATTGTTGATTGGGAAGAATTTCGCAAAATAGCAGATGAAGTTAATGCTCTTCTTGTTGCAGATATAGCACATGTTGCGGGCTTAATTGTTGCTGGAGAATATCCATCTCCTATTGGTATTGCAGATGTTGTTACTACAACAACTCACAAGACTCTTAGAGGTCCAAGAGGAGCTATGATTCTGAGTAAAGGTGAATATGGGGAGAGTATAGACAAGGCGGTGTTCCCAGGGCTTCAGGGTGGTCCACACAATCATACAACTGCAGGTATTGCGCTTGCACTTAAAGAGGCGAGTACCCAAGAATTCCGTACATATGCAAAACAGATAGTACTCAATTCAAAGAAACTTTCAGAAGAACTTTCTAAGAGAGGATTTAAGATCGTTTCAGGGGGGACTGATAATCACCTCTTCCTTGTAGATACAATATCTAGTGTTGGGTTGAGTGGAAAGGAAGCTTCCGATTTACTTGAGAATTCCAATATCACAGTAAACAAGAACGCAATACCAAGTGATCCAAGAAAACCTTGGGATCCATCAGGAATTAGAATAGGTACTCCAGCAATAACTACCAGAGGTTTTGTTGAAGAAGATATGGTCCATGTTGCTGAAATGATAACCACCATCCTAAAGGAAAAAGAGGATATCAAATCTAAAGTAAAAAATTTTGCAAAACAATTTCCAATCCCTGGAATAAAGAGATAAATTCAAAAATCTAAATACACATGAAGGGAACCTTTAGAAAAGATTTACAGATAGCAACTGTAAAATCTCAATCCGTATGGAATAAATTCAAAGTTCATACTCTCCTCCAAAACCCTTCAAAAAAACAACCCTCTATTAATGCATATCTTGGTGCGAGGTACAGCAGATCTGCAGATAGTATTACAGATATTGCAAAAGAAATTCTTGAAACAAATACAGATGCTGCAGAAAGGCTAGAAAAGATATTCCATGGATACGGTCATAAATCTGTAGGTGATATGGCAGATCTTTTTCTGTGTATCGAAAATATCCCGATGTTTACTGCGATGAAGATCTTTTACCTGAATTCTGTGATATCTGGACAAGAGAGATCAACAAGATATCAAAACTTTGAAAATCCAGAATTTATTAAAGTACCAAAAGAACTATGTAAAGACACCGAGATAAGGAAGGAATACGATCGAATTATGCTCAAGCAGATGTCAGACTATAGAAACCTATTGAAGAAAACGAAAGAAACACTAAAGGGAACTTTTAAGATAAATGAGGATAATCAAAATGAAGTATCTGCTTGGAAAGCGAGGAGCTTTGATGTCGCAAGATATCTTTTACCATACGGCTTACAAACCAGTTTAGCTGCAGTTATGTCTGCTAGGAATTGGTCAGAATTAATAGCATACTTCAATGCAAACGACAGTGTAGTTGATAACGAGGTAGCCAACCTCCTTATGAATCTCCTTGGAGAGTCGAATTTAGAAATTCCTGGATATATTAGAGAAGCTGATGGTTTAATCCGTCATACAGATGCTAACTGTTGTAGAAGAAACTCCACTAAATCGATTTTACAGTACCTTCGAGAGCATATTTCTGAGCAGAAAAGTTACAAGAATGCCGGCTGTGAGAAGGATTCATGCAATATATCTTACAATATGAATCCCGTAGAGAATCTGATAACTAATTACGAACTTCTTCTAAATCCATTAGGTAGTAAAAAAGAGTTAGAGTTTGATGAACAAGACCAGATAATCTTGGGTGAAAAAATATTTGAGAATCATAACCATCACAATCTACTTGGAAATATTGGTCAGTCAGGTTCTATAAAGGTTGAAGGTATGGCAACACTAGGTACTCTAAAGGATCTAAATAGGCATAGAAGTTTTGAAAGATATATTCCACTTTTCCATGATAGCTTGGATATAGATAAAGAGTTGGATAGAAACAGTAAGGATTGCTACTTCCTATGTAACTATCTTGAGATTTCATTTCTTGATAATTTGCGAAAAGAGTACGAGAAATCTCTGACCTCTACATACGAGATGATAAAAAACTGGAGAAGAGTTTCTAAACAATTTATGTCGGAGGAGGTTTCTTTGGAATATACAAAATATCTATTACCACATGCCCACTCAACAAAATATGTATTCTATGGATCATTTGATGACCTACAATACACAATAAATCTTCGGGTTAGAAGAGGAGGGCACATCGCATATAGAGTTTTGGTTCATAAATGGTTAGAATTACTTAGCGAACTAGATCCAATTTGGAAACCCTTACTAGGTAGTACAGAAAGACCTGACCCAAAGTCAAAGGAACAGTTTGTAGATAGAAGTTAATATAATAAATAATATATAGATATGATACTCTCAGATAGGACACTGAAAGAAAAAATACAAAGCGGAGAAATTAGTATAGAACCCTTCTCTCCTGAATTTGTACAACCCGCCTCATATGATCTTCACTTAGATAAAAATATATTAGTATTTAATACGGAAAAACATGAATTAATAGATGTTAAAAAGCCAGTAGAAGATCTAATGGTAAAAATAGAGATTAACGATATCGTAGGATATACACTCAAGCCTGGAGAGTTTGTACTAGCGAATGTAGTCGAAGTAACTGGCGTGGATAATAGGCACGTAGGGAGATTGGAGGGAAAAAGCTCTCTTGCAAGAATGGGACTTATAATTCATGCTACTGCAGGATTTCTAGATCCAGGTAACAAGCTTAGATTAACATTAGAGATTGCAAATCTATCACCTCTACCTATTCGTATCTATGAGGGAATGAAGATTGCACAGCTTGCATTTGAGCAATTGGATAGAGAGTGTGAGAGACCGTATGGAAGTGCAGGTCTTAATAGTAAGTATAAGGGCGATATGACGGTACAAGCGAGTAAGATGTGGAAGAACTTTTAATTTTTAATCAATTAATATGTTTAAAGAGATTCGTAAAGAGTTCCCTATTCTAAAAAAGACCCCCTTTAGTAAGGGTCTTGTATATCTTGATAATGCTGCTACTACACAGAAGCCTCAATTCGTTATTGACAGACTTAAACAGTACTACGAGCAGGAGAATGCAAATATACATAGAGGGCCTTACGATCTTTCGGTTAATGGTACAAAGCTTTGGGAGTGGGCACATGAGAAGGTTGCAAAGTTTATAAATGCTGACTCATACAAAGAAATAATCTTTGTAAGAAATACAACTGAAGGATTAAACCTCCTTGTAAATACATTTGGTAGGAAGCTTCTTAAAGATGGAGATATCGTTGTTGTTACAGAGATGGAGCATCACAGTAATATCGTTTCTTGGATGATTTTACAAAAGGAAATAAACTTTAGAATTGAATATATCCCTGTAAAGGAGGATTACACACTTGATCTTGATTGGTATAAAGATTTGTTAAAGAAAGAGGGCAAGAAGATTAAGATAGTTTCTGTTGTACATATCTCTAATGTACTTGGATTAAAGAATCCCGTAGAGGAGATATTTAAACTTGCAAAGAAGAATGGGTCCTTCACTATCCTAGATGCTGCACAAAGTATCGTGCACACCAAGGTAGATGTGAAGAGTATAGGATGTGACTCTTTGGTATTTTCAGGACACAAGGCATATGCACCAACGGGTACTGGCGCAGTGTATTGCAAAGAAGAGTATTTGAAGAATCTTACCCCATGGATGGGGGGAGGAGAAATGATCTCTGCTGTTTCTTTGAAGGATTTTGAATACAATGACTTACCTTGGAAGTTTGAAGCTGGAACTCCAGATATTGGTGGCGGTATTGTTCTTGGTTTTGCTATCGAATGGTTTGAGAATGCATTGGAGAGAGTAGGTGGCTGGGAGAAACTTGAGGAGTATGAACAATCGCTAACTGAAGAGCTCTTTGGTAATTTCAAAGGTATAGATTGGTTTAAACCTTTTGGCCCAACTGATAGCAAACTAAAGTACGGTCCAATAGCCTTTCATTTAGAAGGTTTTACATTTAGAGGTTGTAAAAATATCTTCAATGTTGAAACTAATAGGGATGGAAACAGTATCTCTGAATTCTTAAATTCTAAAGGTATAGCATTTAGAGAGGGCTATCACTGTGCCGAACCTTTGCACGACAAGTTCTGTGTAGGTCCAAGCCTAAGATTTAGCCTTGCAATATACAGTAACAGTGAGGACATCCATTATGCATCTAATATGCTTAAGCAGGCAGTTCTTAGAGGTCTTCGATAACTAAGCAAATTTGCCTCTTATGTGATATATTTTGATATGGATTTAAACAGTGCTAAAACATTCACGACCCCAAATGACGAAAAGACAATTCTTTCTGAAATTGTTGAATTACAAAACAAACTATCTTCTTCTAATGCTCCCGTAGAGTTAAAAGAGGATACAATGAGGACAATCCAAAGGTTGGAAAGAATGGCTAAATGGGGTAACTACAGCTCTGAGTTCGAAAGTGTTGATAAATTTGTAGATTGGGTTACAAGAATTCCATGGGGTAAAGTATCTGAAGATAACTTAGATATTGCAAATGCAAAGGAATTAATGGACTCTACACACTACGGTATGGATATTGTCAAAAACCTTATCCTAGACTACCTTGCAGTTATGCAGTTACAGAAATTGATAGGAAATCGGAACACAGCAAGTGAGGGAATAGATATGGCAAAATTAAGAGGTTCCTCCGCAAACGCTCCAGTTTTACTATTTCTTGGCTTACAAGGTGTTGGTAAAACATCCATTGCTAAATCCATTGCACAATCAATGGGTAGAAAGTTTGCAAGAGTGTCACTTGGTGCAATAGGTGACGTACGTACATTGAGAGGAACACCTAGGCATGAAATAGACTCTGAACCAGGTCAGATAGTTAAGGCTCTTGTCAGAACACAAACAATGAATCCTGTAATCCTTTTTGACGAGATAGAAAAGGCCAGTGGTAATGCTGGGTTACTAAACGATGTAATGGCAGCGCTACTAGAAATTTTAGATCCGGAACAGAATGCTACCTTTGTAGATCACTACATTGATCACCCTGTTGATTTGTCGCAAGTATTCTTTATTTGTACCGCAAATAATCTCGGTGGATTATCTGCCGCATTACTAGATAGGGTAGAGATTATTAGATTCACTAGCTATTCTGACGAAGAGAAGGGTGTTATTGCAAAGTCATACATTCTTCCGAAGGTATTAAAGAACATGGGTTTAACAACTCAACATATACAGATCAAAGATGAGGTATGGCCACTCTTGATAAGGCCTGTTGGTTTCGATGCAGGTATTCGTCAATTAGAAAGGAACATTGCGACCTTGACTAGGAGCGCAGCAAGGCAAATAATTGGTGGACATCCATTACCAATTGTTATTACATCTGAGAATGTAAAGGAGTATGTATTACCAGATCAGGGTCCACTAAGTTAGTATCCTTTAAAAGGGTTTGTTAGTTGTAATGCTTTCATAACTCTTGAGAGCTTTGAATTTTTTACTCCTCTTGAAATATCCGTCTTTATCTTACTTCGTGATTCAAATTGCTCTAATATCCTAAGATCATTGTTTATTTTATCTTGGCCAAGGGCTTTAATATCTACAGCCTCAGTTACAAGATATTTTTTTATTTCATTATTATTTGTCATTTTCTATAATGCCTTGTGGAGTTATGTGTGTTCTTCCTTTGTTCAGATCTTCTCTTTGCTTTCTAATTTGCCCAGGTACTGTATTTTCGTCAATCATTTCTACGAATGATTTTTGATTCTCATACTTTTGAGGATTTAGCATTTCTTCTTGTTCTTTCAATCTCTTTTCTAATTCTTCTTGATACACCTCTCTCTCACTCTTTATCTTCTCTATATCACCCTGCCTTCTTTCTACAGCTCTTTCTATTAATTCATTCTGTCTAGTATTATCTCCTGCTGAGTTTTTCATAGGTTGTTGTACTGCAGGTGGATCATATATCTGTGCTAATTCCTTAATACCTCTTGTATCTGTCATTCCTTGTAATTTCCTCTTTGCTTCTAATTCTCTAGGATCGGAGGTAATTAGTTCGTGCTCTGCTTGACTTGAGAGAACTTGAATACCTACATGGTTTGCTCCAGCGAAGAAAAGTCCTTGGCCTCTGTCGCAGTTTAGTAGGAAGTTTCTCTCCCCATCAGAGAGGTTGAATACCTGTTGTAATTTCTCTACAGCAGAAGGACTCTGTTTCATCAGTATCTGTATTGAGGAGTTCGAGATTATAGCTCTACCCATATCATTGTTCATAAAGTCGGCAACATCCTGGGTTATGGTTGTAAGTCCTAGATAATATTTTCTAGCTCTCTTAGCTAAGGAGTACATAAACTTGGCAGAGTCATCTCTTTGCATCATATACCAAGCTTCATCTACGATTAATAGTCTTCTTCTCTGATCCTTTCTTATCTTTGTCCATATGAAATCTAACATAAGGTACATAGCGAGGGGCTTAAGTTCCTCCTGTAGATCTCTTACACTAAATACTGTAAATGGATTGTTTATTTCAAAGTTACTAGCCTCATTAAAGACTCCTGCTGCACTCCCCATTATATATTTCTCCATTCTTCTGGATAGATCATGAGCTTCATTTTCTGCCATTCCTTTTAGAACTTTGTAAAGATCTTCTAGTAGTGGTGCTGGTCTTTTCTGGGTTGCAGGATCAAAAGTTATACCTTTCTCTCTATATGTTAAAATCAGAGCTCTATCAAGGATAGAGGTCTCAACATTGGTTAATCCATCAAACATTACCTTGAAGAATCCCTGCAAGGAAAGTAATTTCATTCTCAACTCATCATCTCCCTCTTCTGAAACTCCAGAGAGTTCAAAAGGATTCATCTTATGCCCCTTATCTTGAGAGAAAGATATGTAAGCTCCATTTACTGCCTTTGAAAGATCTTCATACTCTCTTTCTGGGTCTACTATGATTACATGAGTACCTAGCATTAAACTTCGTACTGCTTCTAGTTTTACAAAGTAGCTCTTACCAGCTCCTGATTTTGCAAATACCACAGCATTGGCGTTCTCTAATTCAAATCTATCAAAGATAACTAAACTCTTGTTATGCATATTAATCCCATACATGATTCCATGATCCATTGTTAACTCTGATGTAACAAATGGGAACGTTGTTGCAAGAGAGGTTGTATCCATGTTTCTGGTTATATACAGTTTGTCCAAACCTAATGGTTGGGTACTGATAAAGCCCTGTTCTTGTTGTAAAGAGGAGGGCTTTGCTACAACATTCATAGCGGCAAGAGTAGAGGTAACATTTCTAGAATATTTCTCTAACAAATCTTTTGTAGGGGCATATATTGTAACGTACATTGCAAAATGGAAGAACTTCTCAGTACCCTCTGCAATGGAGTCCTGTAACTGTTGAGCATCGGAGAGTGCTACTTTAAGAGAAGGATCTACAACTTTCCTATCCTCCATCTGAGAATACAGGGTGGCTTCCATTTCTCCAATCTTTTTCTTAAGCTTCTCTAATATTATTTTTGAATCTACAGGATAGTAGAAGGTACTAATTCTTAACGAATGTTCGAAGTTAATAATTGGAGATAGCCAGTTTGGACCTACAAATCTAGGATATCCACTCATAAAGAAGGTTCTAGAGTAGTAATCTCCCATTTGTAGAGTGTTGAAATCTACTTCAATATCTATTGGAGCAATAATATCTTGTGTAGTCATACCTGCAAATTTACCAACCTGCCTTTCTGTAGCAACCGCTGCTTTTAGCGTTTCTTTCATTCCAAAGGTTGCCTTAAAATTGTCGAGTAGTTTAAAGAATGCGTTCTGATTCTTTTCCTTCTCTGGATCATTAAATCTATCCTTTGCATTGATATTTGTTTTATCAATCCTTGTACTTGCTAACTCATCTCTTACATTTTTCTGAAATGTTGCGTATTTGTTCTGAGTAAACAGAGTCTGCTTCTCAGTTAATTTCTGCATAGTCTTTGATGTAAAGTTGTTTTTTGTATTTCCGTTATACATCTTCGTCCTTTGGTGTTTCTTCGTCTGGGTTATATATTGTATAGAATTCGGTTATTAACTCCTTGTTTGTTAATTGATGTCCAAAGAGTCCCATTCTTCCAAGTTGCTTTAGAATATGGTCTCTCTTTGGATACAAGAAGATCTTTGCTTTTTCTACTAATTGCTCCTGCTTTAACTGTAAGTTCTTTTCTAACTCCTCTCTGGATTGTTTCGATTTAAGAATACCAGAACCAGGTATTTCCCCTGCAGGATTGAAAGGTATTACTATTAAAAATGTCTTGTCTAATACATCATTTTGTACTATGAGATTCTGTATAAATTCGGTATATATCTTTAGCTGTTTCCTTAATCCCTCTGACATACTCTCATTCTCTTGTTCTTTAAGATAGTCTACATAGTTTGAGATATCGATCCTTCGTGTTCGTATTAAGATCTGGATATGGAAGTTTAGGGAGTTGAGTAATCCTGCAAAAGCATATATCTTACTATCCTGTTCGTATTCCGCCAGAAGATCAAAGTTAATCGCAGAGGTCTGTAGTACTAATGCTACACTTCCACTTGTTGTTACAACCAAGTCATCTACGATATCCCTTATCTCAAGGTGTTCTTGCGTAGACGCCGTTGTTCTTGCTCTTGCATTTACATCCATTATATTACAGATATTTTTAAAGGTAATTTACCGAAGTTCTTTGAGAGTAATATTTTCAATTTAGGTAATCCAGATACAACACCTTCGAATTCTACAGTATATACCCCTTCTGGAAAAATTCTATTGGTAAGGAAGTATCCGTTAGGTCCAGTTTTATTAGCATACAAAATCTTTCCTTGTTCATCCTTCAGGTACGTATTTATATTTGATAGCGGTTGATTCTCTTTCGTACATAGCCATAAATTTATATTCCCAGGTAGTAGGTCTACACTTTTAATGGGGAATTGATATTTGTTCAAATTCTCATCAGATATTGTAAGATACTCCTGTGAAGGAGTAGCTATCTCTGTTTGTGTATACTCCTCTTTGGTTACCTCTGGGAGTACTTGCTGCTCTTCTTCTGTTGCTAGGATATCATCTCCAGGGTTCTCTTCAAAAATCTGAGATTTCTGTTCTTGATTCAGTTTGGAACCACCGATAACGACTTTTTTTGTATCATCATCTGGAGTTAATACTGGCTTAGACCTTTGTTCCTTAAGAGTTTCATTTAACCAAACTCTTTGAGTTGGTCTGTTTATAGCTGAGAAGTAGTTAATAATTGCCTTATCTGCGGGCTGATCATTTATTGGTACTAACGCAAGAAAAGACCCAATGCCAGCCAGTATTGCAAATAGTGGTATTCCAACAATACCCGGCATATCTCCCCTCACTGTAAAGTAGAGGAATATACCTCCTGTACCTACACCTAGTGCCAAATATGCAAACTCTTTTAGAGTAAACCTTGTGAAGAGTTTGAACTCAATATCTAATACATTTTGTGGAATAGGGTGTTGTCTCATTATTCAAGAATAGTTTACCAGAATTATGTGTAATAGTGGAGAGAATACTTCTTAAAAAATGTTGTAACTGCTATCATATCCTGTAATGTTTCCAAAAGAGATTAACAAAGTAGTAGGTGATTTTATCAAATTTAAATCAAATATGGGATTAAAGCTCTCTTTAAAGAAAGCTCAATCGATCTGGGGGAAAACAGTTGCACAACTTCCTAACAGTAAGCACTTTGAGAAAGGCACAAAGGATATTAACTCTGTTTTTACATTCGAAAAAGTAAGGATAGCGAAGGAACATATCGAGGATTTACTAATACTTGATTGGGTTCGTTTTATAGGTATCTCTGGTTCTGTAGCAGCAGGTTTTGCGAAAGAAGAGGATGATATTGATATTCTAATTGTTGTTCGTGATGGCTGTGCCTGGATATACAGAGGGATATTAACTTTGAGGAATATTAGGAAGCATTTCGTAAGAACAAACAGAGATGGGAAGAATGTAAAAGATCTCCTCTGTTTAAACTTCATATCTGAAGAAAGAGGGTTGGAATTAGACTCTGATATCTTTAATTTGCACGAGCTTATGTATCTTTATCCAATCTACAATGAAAGATATCTTAGATATATCTTCAAGAGAAATCTTTGGCTTAATACTGATTACTATGTTCAAAAGAGTAACTTTGAGAAAGGGGATCTGTCTTTCAAAAGGGTAAATATTTTGATTCTTGTTACAAATTACTTAGCATATATAGCTCAAGTTCTGTTTATGATGATTTCTGGTCATAGGCCAGAGATTTCAAGAATAGTGGGAAATTACAAGAAGGGTCGGATAGAGTTTTTTCCAAGTGATTACAAGGTAAAGATTATGAAAAAGCTTGAATAAAATCTTCAGCTACTTTTCACCATTGAGATGAACGAGCATCGCATCGTTAAGGATATCTTTTGGCAATGTCTTGTGATCAATCACTGTAATAAATGTTTGCTGTTTATCGAGATATCCTTTTTCAAATATCTTCTTAGTGTTGTATATGTCTAACTCTGAAGCGATATCATCAAGAAGTAGGATAGGGTAGAAGCCCGTGTGAGAAAACACTACCTCTTGAGTTTGGAATATTAACATACCAATTGCTAAGCGTTTTTCACCTCTTGAACCAAACCTTCTAATATCTACTCCCAATGATATCTCCCAGTCATCCCTGTGTGGTCCTATATTTGTATATCCTGTTGCAATATCTCTCCTTTTTGTATTCTCTAAATCCTCGGTAAGCTTTTCTCTTAAATACTGCGTGTTAGATAGCTTTCTCCTATCGATCTCAAAACCGGTCTTGTATTTAATTTCATATCCTTCTTTGGAAAGATCTTTGGTAAGGAGTATTCTCTCTCTTAATATATTTATAGATTCCTCTACGAACTCTTTAGACCAGAAGTTTAATTGAGGATCATTTATAGCTACGACTCCTTTTTCATAGAAGAGTTTTGCTAATTTCTTTAGATGTGCGTTTCTTTGTTTTAATATCCTCCTAAATTTCTTTAAGGAGGTGTCATATTCATAGTTGTATTTAGAAATGGTTTCATCTAAGAAATCTCTTCTCTGTGAAGAAGAGATCATTAGTAGCTCTATCTTTTCTGGATTGAATATTGTTGCTGAAGTGTTTTCGAAGAAGGTCTTACTACGTACATTTTTACCATCTATCTTAAAAAGTCTTTTTAATTCGTCTTTAAAATATACATAGCTTTTCTCATTCTTTTTTATCTCAATTCTTGTATGTACTTGCTTATCTTGCTGTGTATTTATGTATTCATCTGTACTTGCCCATGGGGATTTCCCTGTACTTATTATGTACAAAGCTTCTAATACAGAGCTTTTGCCTTGTGCATTACTTCCGTAGAATATGGTGATATTTTTATCAAATTCAAAGCTCTTTTCTTTAAACTTCCTAAAGTTTTTAAGAACAAGCTTCTCTATCATTATGTCTTTAATATACTTAAAAATGCCTCTTGGGGGATATTTACTTGGCCGATCATCTTTAATCTCTTCTTACCTTTCTTTTGTTTCTCTAAGAGCTTTAGTCTTCGTGTATAGTCGCCGCCGTACAGTTTGGCTGTAACATCTTTTCTATATGCTTTTACATCCTCTCTTGCAATTATCTTTGCACCAATTGATGCTTGTAGAGGTATTGGGAACTGTTGTCTTGGTATTTCATCTTTCATAACTTCAAGAAGTTTTGCAGCTTTTGCACGAGCTCCATCTCTTGTTTCCAAGAAACTAAGTGCTGGTATCTCCTCATGATTAACAAGTATTGCAACCTTTACAAGATCTACTGGAAAGAAATCGATAAATTCATATTCCATAGATGCATATCCACTAGATTTGTTCTTTAACTGATCAAAGAAATTTGAGACTAAAGAGGCTAGGGGAATATCATACTCTAATTCGATATATTGATCCTTTAATTGTATATCTGAAGTTGAGGTATTCAAGTAATGGGTATTAACATACTGGCCTCTCTTGTATTGGCATAGCTCCATTAATGGTCCCATATATCTGTCTGGTGTCATTATTTTTAATCTTACCCATGGTTCATATATCTCAGATATTTCTGATGGATCTGGTAGCTCTTGTGGTGTTTGAATCTTAATCTTTTCTCCTGTAGTTTTTGTAATTTCATACTCAACTGTTGGTGCCGTTATTATCAAATCAACATCATATTCTCTCTCTAATCTTTCTTGAATGATCTCCATATGTAAAAGACCTAAGAATCCACATCTAAACCCAGAGCCAAGCATATTTGATCTTTGGTCAGTAAATGTTAATGCTGCATCATTCATACTTAATTTACTAAGGCCCATCTTTAGTGGTTCGTAATCGTCTGGTGTTACAGGGAAGAATGTTGCAAATACATTGGGTTTGGGGACTTTGTATCCTTCTAATGGTTCTGTCTTTCCTAAATCTGAGATTGTATCTCCGACTGTAAAGAAACTAATATCTTTAAATCCAGTGGCTATGTATCCAACCTCTCCCGTCCCTAAATATTCTGTTTCTTTTAAGTCTGGGGTAAATATTCCGACCTCTGTTGGTTTAAAGGATTCTCCTTTTCTTAGGATATGCAAATCTTCAGTCTTTCCTGGTATGTATATGATCTTTCCATCTACAACTCTTACTGCGACTACAACACCTCTGTGTTCATCGTAGAAGGAATCAAAGATTAAGCTCTTTAATGGTGCTTCTGTATTGCCTTGTGGGGGAGGGCATTTCTCTACTATCGTATCTAGAAGTTTCTCTACCCCTTCTCCTGTTTTTCCAGATACTTTTATTATTTCATCTTTCTTGAATCCTAAGAGTAGCTCTAATTCTAGCTCCCTTGATTTAATATCTACGTTTGGGAGATCTATTTTATTTATAACGGGTATCAATGTTAGTCCAAGTTCAAGTGCTTTCTGGGTGTTCGAAATTGTTTGTGCCTGAACGCCCTGTGAGGCATCTACAAGGAGGATCGCTGCTTCACAGGCAGCAAGAGACCTAGACACCTCGTATGAGAAATCTACGTGCCCAGGTGTGTCTATTAAATTCAATTGATATTCACCCCAAATCATCCTACATGCTTGTAGTTTGATAGTGATACCTTTCTCTTGTTCCAGATCTAATCGATCAAGGACTCTAGATTCTCTTTTATCCCTAGATATATCAATGTGAGCAGCTTCTAACATCCTATCTGCTAATGTAGATTTTCCATGATCTATATGTGCGATTATGGAAAAGTTCCTAATTTTGTTTAATGAAGTATTACCCATATATTTTTAATACGGGATTATTATATCCTATTTATATCAAGAATACAGTTTTGAAGTATTAAATTACTACTCTGTAATTTGTCTAATCGTTAATTCGAAGTCCTCTTCGAATTTAATATCGGAGAAACTCTCTACATAGAGGTATATTATATATTTCTCATTTTTTGCAAGAGTAAGATTTTGTCTAAGAATATCCCCATTAGGTTCTTGTAGTCTATATTTCTGATCCTCAATAATTATCCCTATATCTGATTTTGTTGGTAATGATGTGCCACCATATATCTCAACTTCGATATTCTCCGGAGTCTTGTTCACGATTTCTAATATTGGTTTCGAGTAACTATCGGCATCCCTTTTTGTAAGTTTGGTTGTGTAAACATATTTCCCTTTGTTGGAATCTATACTCTCATTTAAGAAGATCTGATGTGTTCCACCAACGATATTTACCCTAAGTTCTTGTGTATTTGTAACACCTAATACATCTAGCTCTTTTAATTTCTTTGTTAATGGTTGTAGATTAACTACAGTTATGGAAGGGATTATAAAGAGGAGGGCCACTAATCCCAATGCTATTGGCTCTACTACAAGGGCTAATGTTTTTTTAAGCTTGTTTTCCTTCATTTCAGTAATACTTCTTATTATCAGGATATACTTTATTAGACTCTACTTCAAATGTTTTTACTGCTCCGAATCCAGAAAGAAATGCTGTTGCTCCCGCAACGATTCCCACCCAAGTGTATGTATTATCTTGTATGGAGTTTGTAACAACAATTGCTGAGGTTATCCAAAGGAATGCACACCAAATGAATATTCTTAAAAAGGTTGTGTCATCTTTTGTAATCCATTGTAAAAGATTTAATCTAGTAACCTTTACTATTGTTTTAGGATTATCAAGTGATGATTGGAATATTGCAGTCTTCAATACGAAGTAAAGAGTAGGTACCGCTAAAAATATGAACATTAGTAAATCTGAAAAAGAGTTAACAAAGAGAGTTGTTGCTTCATCGTGGAAATATATCTGTGTTGAGAATATTCCGTTTATATCATTGCCTATCTCGAAAGAAAGGCCGTATGTGGCACTCGCTAGAAAGATTCCCAGAACTTTACCAGCAATCATTAATATTGCAGGTAGTAGTGAATCTCTAAGCGCTCTTTTGATCAGTTTTGACATTATCTATGGACAGTTTGTTAAGTTGAATTGCAAGTCTAGATTTTTTTCGACTTGCTTTACCCTTCTTTATAACATTTTTTTTAGCTGCCTTGTCAAGAACCTTAAATGTTTGTTTCAAACTCTTCTCTGCTGCGTCCTTTTCCTCAGCTTTGACTAGGTCTTGAAATTTCTTTACAGACTTTTTTACCCTATTTCGAAGTCTATCATTGTAAAGAGTTCTTCTCTTTGTTTGTCTTAAATCCTTTATAGATGTTTTTAAATTTGGCATTCCTAAAATGTGTAATTAAAATGATTCAATATTGCGTTGTATTATATCGGTTAAGTGTTTGTTTGTAAACAGAAAGTTTACTTGATACACTATTTCTATGGATATATCGGACACAAGGAAATTTTTGGGGTATACTATCTTCTCCATCATTTTTCTTGTCTCAATTCTCTCTACTCTTTATCTAATCTACAAAGAAAAAGATGTCAAAGGGGTGCAGGTTGAGAGGGAGATCGTATCTAAGTATCCATATATTACAAATTTAATGCCCAAAAGTGTATATGTTGGGGAGGAGTATATCTTTGTACCAAGAATTGTTAAAAGTGGACCTGAAAGGGTAATATTAAGTATACAGGAGGGTCCAGATTGGCTGTATATTGAGGAAGAAACAATAGTCAGAGGAATTCCTGCGATGGAAGATATTGGTACTCACAAAGTTGTCTTAAGAGTTGATGATGGTATTAGTAGTTCTACTGTTACAGAATATATTATAGTTGAAGGAGATGAAGAATAGGTGGATATTTACAATTGGTATTGTATTGGCTGTCATACTAACTACTGTTGGTATTTTTGTATTTAAAGTCTCTGGATCAAATGACTCAGTGTCTGTAGATGGCTGTGATCCTTACAATGTCAGAGTTGAAAAAGGGGAATCTCCAAATTCTGTACAGATATCATGGTTAAGTAAGAAGGAGTGCTCTGCATATGTTATTTATGGTAGTGAGATGAAAGATCTTAATCTTGTGGGTATAGATTTAGAAAATGAGGTAAAGGATCGTAAGCATACCGTTGTTATAAATTCACTAATGTCTTCTAAGAGGTATTTCTTCTCAATTGTTTCAGATGGTGTGACGTATGGTAAGGATGGCTTACCTTTATCTTTTATCCCTTCTTCCCTCTAAGTACCTTTTCTTCAAAATATTTCTTTGGATTGGTGACTTTGTACCTTGCTAACTCTGCATCTTTGTAGAGATCTGAATCTACAATCATCTCTGAGAGCTTTGAACCCTCTGGTCTTGTGTATACTATCCATGCAGTGATAAAGAGTATTGCACCAAGCAGTAGTCTTACTACAATATTATCAAGAATACCTGTACTTGGAGTACTTCCTCCTGATGGTGGATTATCACAATCTTGTGCAACGATTATTCCTGCCTCTGCCCGAAGTGTTGCAGGATCAGCTGGTATTTGTACTGGGTTTACAATTACTTCGTTTAGATTGTCCCCTGTTAATGCCTCACTACCAGCTCTTGCCTTGAATATTATTGTCATCTGTCCAGATGCAGCAATATTCCAAGGAGTAGTTGGTTGCCATACAATCTCTTCTGTTGATCCAACAGTTGTTACAGTTACAACTTCACTGTCTGTTACTACTGCACCATTAATTGTTGAACTTTCTGCTACATATTCAAATCCTAGGGGTAGCTTATCCTTAATTGATGTAATACTTTCTTCCTGTCCTGCATTGTTTTGAACTGTTATTGTAAATGTTGCCTCATTGCTACCATCTACTCTTTCAACACAGAATGGAGCTGCGTTTTTAGTCGTTGCAAAATTAGATTCTTCCTCTACTGGCTCCTCGTCATCTTGATCATCGAGTATTGGTTCCTCTATATTGGCAAATTGTACCTCTGTTCTTACTACTCCGATACTAGAATCATCTACGAATACTTCCGCCGTTATCGATAGAGAACCTTGGTGATTATCTAATACCGAGAAGGATTGAGCTCCTTGGAAGTTTTGAGTGTTATAGAGATTTGCTTTAGTCATTGTAATTGTTCCTCTTGCTCCCTCGACTGTAAATCCATCCTGTGCAATTAATGTCGGGTAGTTACTACCAAATGCAAAGCTCACTTTTACATTCTCACTTGTAATTTGTCCTACTGAGATAACAACTTGAGAAATCTTTGTTCTTCCGTCACTTTGTCTTTCCGTGGATGCTGCGATTGCATTTGCTCCTACACCACTTTGTTGTTCGACCTCTATTACTCTTCTACAAATTATTGAGTTTATATTATCTCCTTTACTATCTGTTGCAGTTGCAACTATTTCTAATGCATTTGCATCCCCAAAGTCTGAAATCTTTTTTGAAATTACTCCTCCATCTATATCATCTGGCTGTTCAGTCTGACTATTAACTTTGAAGACATAGTCCGAGTAAGACTCACTATCAAATGTAGCTTTAACATTTATTTGATCTTCTGGGGAGACCTTACCAGTAATTAGCTTCCCATCTTGATCTGTAAGTATCATATCCTTACATCTTGCATCAGAAATACTTCTTACAGTACAGCTTTTGTATCTATTTGTTTCTGTTGTACTTTTCAAGACATATTCTGAAAGTAGATCTGTATCACATTGTGCATTGCAAACCTGATCTGTAGCTACGGTCTTTGTGGTGAAAAGTATTGCTTTCTTGGGATCTCCACAATCATTTACAACCGCAGGATCTATTAGGTAACAACCACATGTAATCTGACTCTTTTGATCATCTTCTTTTGTTGAATCTCCAATTGCATAGAAATATACAACTGCTCCTATGAGTGCGAGTATGAGAATTCCTCCTACAAAAAGTAAGGCTTTAAGGGCTCTTTTTGTATTTCTACGCTGTGTGCTCATTTAAGGCAGTTTTCTGTATATTAATGGTTTTCCTTACAATAGAGTTTATGAGAATAGGGATAGTAATGTCAATCAATATCATTACAATATAGTACAAAGTAGTGTAAGTCCTAACTTCGGTTCTATTCTTCCTACCTTTATTTCATAATCTAAACTTGTAAGTTTCTCATATATATTTTTTATCTTTTCCTCTGAGTATCTATTACTCGCATCAACTATTGGTTTTAGTGTAAATGGCGGCACCCTTAATATTGAGGCAAGTTGTTGGTAAGGGGTATTATTTTTAAGTAGGTCTTTTGTCATTGCAATTATTCTGATATTCCTTGCGATCATCGCTATTATATAGTTTGGGTCTATGCCTTGCTTGAAGAGTTTGTCCATAAGGAGTAGGGGACTTCCTTGTTGATTGTTTATCTCATCTAGTAGTTTCCAAATATCTTGTTCAAGGGTATCTGCTGAAAATTCTTTAATATCTTCTTCTGTGATTATCTCCTTTTCTGTTAGCTTGAGTTTTTTAAGATTATTTTCAAATCTTTCTGGGTTGTAATTGGAATATTGTGAGAGTAAAGATAGGCAATAGCTATCGATGTTTAAGCTCCTATCCTTTGCCTTATCTTTTGCCCAAGTTAGGAAAGTTCTCTTGTTAAGTTCTGAATACTCTTGTAGCAGGTTTTTACTTTTAAAGAATTTTACATACTTTGTTACAGAACTAATCTTTTGGTCTTCCCAGATTATGATGTGATCGATACTATTTTTCTGAAGATGTTCTAAGAGAAATGTAAGTATGTAATCTTTCTCTTTGTTTCTGTATATCCTTTTTAAAAACAGAATCCTTTTCGAAGAGAAGAGGGAAGGGGAAGAAATTATATCTACCAAGTCATTGGCTTTAACTTTTTCTCCATCTACGGGTATATATTCTAAATTCTCTGTTTTACGGATATTTTCGATCTCTTTTTTTGCTTCCTGTAAAGAGAGGTATGTTTCCTTACCGATGAATAGCTTGTACATTCTTAATTATCCTCTATATTCGATTCTTCTGGAAGAGGGTCTTTTCCTATTAGGATTGTAATATCTTCTCCTCTTAGTTTGTTAGTTATATATTCGGGCTTTACTGTATTGAGAGTATTGAGATACTTTGCTAGCTTATCTACTGAATAACTTAGGTCCAAGTCAGAGTTCGAGTATACATAGATATTCTCTTTATCACTGAAAAGTGTTCCTAGAAATTTTACATTCATATATTTGAATTCTTCTCGTAAATCTTCAACTTTCTTGTATGTATCCTGATATCCTAAGCCAGTATTGTATACAAAGATAGAGGGACTCTGTGAATACAAAAGAGGATCTTTTATTATTAACGAAACATACTCGTTAATATCTTCGTACTCTCCTAATCCATCTATTGGTCCAATTGCATATGCACCTGTATTTACAACATTTTGGCTTGTGATTAGAGAGGAGTTTCCGGAGGAAGGATCTAAAACAAAGGAGTATGTACTACCATCAGATTCACTAAAACTTTTCAGTATGTTAACACCCGCTTGTATATCATCTATATTGAATTCAGATATTTTTAAGTTATTCTGTATTGCACTCATTAAGTCCATTATCTTTTTGGGGTTAAGAAGAGTCTCGGAACTTAGTACAGTATCTTTGAATGAAATTATTACATTCTGCTGTCTTCTAGCTCTTGCAAAGTCAGAACCTTCATTGTTTTGCATTGAGTGTCTTGATCTTGAGTACTTGAGAGCAGTTGTTCCATCCATTAGTTGTGGACCAGCTTTAAATGAGACTGTTTCATATCCTACGCCTTTGGGATACATATAGTCGGTGAAGCTGTTCTCTACGTTTACATATACACCTCCAACGGCATCTATTAGGTCTATGAATCCATTGTAATCAATCATTGCATAGTATTGAATTTCTATATCTGTAACTTCCTGCACAACATTTTTTAGCGCTTCTAATCCAGAACCTTTCTTTTTCTGTTCATTTACTGAATACACGGAGTTTATTCTATTAAACCAATATTTATCTTCATCTACCTGTACATGAAAGTCTCGGGGTATAGAGATCATAACGACATTGTTAGTTTCGTAATTGTATGAGGCAACTATTATGGTATCTGTATTCATTAAGTTACCTTTCTCTCTTGTATCTATACCTACAAGCATTACATTTGTATATTTTTCTGTAGAATCCTTCTTGAGCTCAGGTTCCTTTTCTGGTTGTAGTATAGATCCTGGATTAAAGTTAAAACCAATATCTTTTGAAACCTTGTATCCCTTATATACAAAATATGCCCCAGTACTTATAAACCCCGTTAGAATTATTCCCAAAAGTATTAGTAGAAAGGGGAAACCCTTTTTCTTTTGTACTTTGGTATTGGGTATTCTTTTTGGTAAGTCCTTGTCACTCATATTTATAGATACTCCCATGGGCAGAGGTAAGTAATTTATCTAAGGTATGTTTGTATATTTTGATTATGTTCTGCTAAGGTCTTTGCAAAATGTGCAACTCCATCTTTATCATGAATGTAGTAGTAGTATTGATTAGGTTTTGGATTTCTCACAGCATTTATTGAAGCTAATCCTGGATTACAGATGGGGGTAGGTGGATATCCTTGCTTTTTATATGTGTTATATGGACTATCACTCTGTTTATCCTGTTCAGTTATTGGTGCTTTCCAATCCTTTTTAGGATAGAGGAGAGTGGCATCAATTTGTAGTAACCATCCTTCTGCATATCTTCTTTGTATTAAATCTGCAATTATAGGTCTGTCTTCAGAAGTGTATCCTTCTCTTTCTACCATACTTGCGACTATTAGATCTTGATATGTATCCTCAAATCCTACTTTCTTTTTGAAATTGGTAAGCATTATACCAAGGAGATCCCTTGTCTCAGTATTTATTGCAAAGGAGTATTTATCTGGGAATATATATCCTTCTAAATCTGTAACTTCGTAGGGTATTTCCAGTGTAGATATATATTCTGGATCTATCGTGAGAGAAAGGAACTCTTCCTTAGAAAATTTTGAATCCTCGAAATTTGCTAATTCTTCTTCTAGGATATCTGCTATTTCATCCTTTCTTAAACCTTCTGGTATCGTAACCCAAACGGCTTGTTCTTGTGAGAACTGAATCATCTGAGCTATCTCCATTATGTTTAAATCTTTTGGAATTTGGTATACACCTGCCTGTATCTTTGGAGCTATTTTGTTAAGTTTTATATATGTCTCAAAGTAAAATTTCCAATTCTCCCTGAGTACTCCAGCTTCTACTAAATCATTGGTGATTGATTCGAGGCTTTCTCCTGTTGTTATTTCTAAGGAGACTTTCTCAGAATTATCGCTATTAGCAGTTTCTATTGTTTTTATGTAGTTCTGTTTGATCAAAAATCCTCCCACGATTACAGTTACTAATGCTAAGAGAAATATATTAATTATTGTTTTCATGTCTGGTTTTTTCAGAATTTAAAAATTCTTGTAAGAATACAGTAGCTGCTATTTTGTCTATTTTGTTTCTAGATGACTTTGTACTCTGTCCTAGGGATAGTAACATATTTTGGGCCTCAGTAGTAGAATAGCTTTCGTCTTGATAAATGATTGGTATCTCTGTCTTTTGTTTAAGCATTTCTCCAAACTTCTTAATCTTCTTATCTGTTTTTTGGTAGCTTTCTTGAAATATTTGGGGAGACCCTATTAATATTGTTTTTATCCTATACTCTGTAGATATGAGAAGGATATCTTCAATTATTTCATCAATTCCTCTTCTCTTTGTTCTCTCAAGTACTTCTAAGGGAGATGCTATGATTCCCTTTGAATCTGAGATAGCGAGTCCAATTCTCTTTTGGCCATAGTCTATGGCAAGGATAGGTTTTTCTGTTTGCATTGCTATTCTAATATTGCTTTTATCCTCTTGATACCCGATCCAACATTTTCCTGTTTTGTGATTTTGAACTTTCCCAAGTCTTTAATATTTGAAACGTGTGGTCCATTACAGATTTCCATAGAGAATGGCTCTTGTGGATCACCTATTGTATATATCTTTACTGTATCTCCATATTTCTCTTCGAATGCTGCAAAAGGAACTAGTTTTAAGGCTTCTTCTTTGGAGTACTCCTTAAAAGAAACATCTAAACCATCTGCGATTGCATGGTTTATCAATTCCTCAACCTTGTGTATCTGTTCCTCGGTTAGTTTTTCCTGATTTGGGAAATCGAGTCTTAATCTCTCCGAGGTTATATTACTACCTTTTTGATATACATGTTCTCCAATTACCTTTCTTAAGGCTGCAAGGAGTAGGTGAGTTGCTGTGTGGTACTTTGTTGTCATCTCTGAGGTGTCTGCAAGTCCCCCCTTAAACATTCCTGCCGATGCAGTTCTAGATTTTTCTTGATGCTCATCTTGAGATTTTTTAAACTCCTCTCGGTTTTGTATGCTCAAACCTTTTTCAACTACTATTTCTTCTGTTACTTCGAGTGGAAGGCCATATGTTTCGTACAGTTGAAATGCTTTTCTACCATTGATAGTACCTTCTTTCTGTATTGTTTTCTCAAGCTCTTTGAGACCATTTTCTAATGTCTTGTTAAACTTCTTTTCCTCCTCCTCTATTGTAGAGAGTATCTCCTCCCTCTTTTCTTCTAGCTTTGGCCATATCTCTTTGAATTGTGAGATTGCAATGTCTGCAACTTCTCTTGTGAATTCCTTTTCAATCCCTAACTTTCTTCCATGTCTTACAGCTCTTCTGATTAATCTCCTGAGAATATATCCCTGTTGAGTATTTGATGGTTTAATACCATCCATCACTATCCATGTTGAAGCTTTTATATGATCTGTAATGATTCTTTGGGACTTAAGATCTTCAATCTTAGAAATACTTTTTACATAATCAAAGATTGGTTTGTAGATATCAACTTCATATACTGAATCAACATTTTGGCATATTGCTGCAAGTCTATCTAATCCACCTCCAAAGTCGACATTATGCCTACCAAGAGGTTTGTACTTACCATCTTCTAAAAGATATTCCATGAAGACGTTGTTGCCGATCTCTACCAGCTCTCCGTCATCAGCGGTATAGAATACTTCACTATCTGGGCCACATGGACCTCCTGTTGTAAGTCCCCACCAGTTATCATCTCTCCCAAGTGCTCTGATTCTTTCATTGTCTCCAACCTTTGCTTCTATACCATGTTTTGCAAATATTTCTTTCCAAATTTCTACAGAGGCTGTATCCATTGGGATATTATCTTCCCCTTTAAATACGGATCCAGATATTCTATCTATTTCTATACCCATGTCTTGTGTAAAAAACTGTATTGTCATCTCGATTGCTTCTCTCTTGAAGTAATCATTTAAAGACCAGTTACCTAACATTTCAAAAGCAGTACAGTGGTATGCATCTCCAACTTCATCAATATCTCCAGTTCTTATACATCTTTGAGAATTTGTTAACCTATTCCCTAGTGGGTGTTTCTCCCCCTTTAGGAAAGGTACAAGAGGAAACATCCCTGCGTTTACGAAAAGTACAGAAGGGTCATCTTCTGGTACTAATGGTGCACTTGGTATCTCCTTATGTCCTTGTGAGGTGAAAAAGTTGATATATTTTTCTCTTATTTCTTTGTAAGAAAGGTATTTCATAGGATTGATTATATCAAAAGAATCCATTTGATTCGAGAGAGAGTTACTGTACCGGCTCTGGTGGTTTAGAACCATCTTTGTCATCGCTACTACTTGAGTTTATCTGTTCAAGTAATTGCGAAAGATCTGCTTCTGGTTCTGGAGCTTCTGTATATACTGGGAACTCTTCCTCTACAGGTTGTAATGGAGTAAGTTGAACAATATCCTGTGTATTAGGGTCTGTAATGGTGGGCTCTTGATATTGTGGATCATTCTCAACAGGCATGGTTACTTGTTCTGTAGATTGCTCTTCTACAGTTTGCTCTGGTTGAGTAGGTTGGATTACTTCCTGTTGAACTGTTTCTTCTACAGGGGTCTCCTCTACTTTTGGCTCACTCTGCACTGGTAGATTTATTGGTTCTGGGGCTTCAAAGTTTTGCTCGACAAGGTTATCAATATTGTTTACCGTAGTGTAGGCATCACTTGTTATCTCCTCTTCTTGATCTCTTGGGATTGTTGGAGGGAGGGTTGGATTAATATCTTCTTTTTTTTCTGAATCATCTTTCCATACTGCAAATATTATCATTGGTGTAAAAATTGCTAGGACTACAAGACCTATACCCCCTGCAATTATCATTGCAACTCTTTTATTGATGTAATATCCAAAGATATTAAAGCTATCACCATCTTGATCATCCTGTGCAATATTAAAAGTCCAACTCTTGCTGGCTTCCTTTTCTGAGGTATCTTTAAAGGTTATTTCTACTTTATGTAGACCTCCTGCTAAGTCCTCTTGTGGTATGTATATTACTGTATATTCTGAATCAGAAATCTTGTTTATCTTTATCTGATCAGTAATATCTTTGTCATCTAATTTGAAGATGATACTTTCTTCTGTTACTTTTTCATCTTTGGATGAAATCAAGGTTGCTTTTATTGTAGGTTTCTTGTTTTTAAGTTCATCTGAACTTGTTGGTGAGAAGTTTATTACTTGTGGTTGATCTATTAGTACTTGATCATCTGGGTCTTTTCCGTCGTTTTGTCCCTTAGCTATTACTATCTCTTCTGAGACATCCATACCTATAGCTGCGGGTTTCTGGTTATCAATTGCTCTAACGATTGCTTTGTATGTGCCATCTTTCAGCTGTGTAGTGTCAATACTGTATGAGGTTTTGTTATATGGTATATCCTTGTCAATTGTAATCCAGCTTTTTTCGTTAGTAGGATTAGATGAGAGGTAAAGCTCAAATCTAACAATATGGTTGTCGTCTTGAGCATCCCAGCTTATTTCTAGTTTGTCTTCGGTTGATATATTTACAGGTTCCACTGGGGATATTATTCTTACTTTTGGTATATCATTTTCGGCAGGACTTACACTTATTACCCATGATTGAGAAGCCAAATGCTTGCTGTATCCATCATGTATGAAAACATTTGCAAGGTAGCTTGCTGCTTCTGTGGTTGACCCTGTAAACTTTATCGTTAAATTACCATTGCCACCATCCTCTACAATTGTTGCTCGCAACCAATCGGCATTCTCTGTAAAAGAGTAGGAGTAATTTATCATATCCTTATCTATATCTTCTGCGATTAAGGTATATTCATACACTTCTCCAGTCTTTATACTTTGTGATGGTTTTGAATTCTTTGGTGAGCTTGTAAAGAATGGCTTTGAGTTGTTAGTTACTACTCTTACACCTCCGACATCATAGCTACTACTAATTACACATTCATAGCTTTTCTGGTTGACGTCCAGCATCAAACCTTTTATCTCATATGATTTTGCTACTGTAGGAGTAAAGATGAAAGACTCAGTAACCTTTTTAGGCATATTGTCTATGTATGTTTTACTAAACAGGTCGTTACCATTCTCATCCTTAATTGAAATCCCCTGTATACCTAAAGTTGTTGAAAGTGCATCTACTTGTACTCTAAATGAGCTATTTACTTCAAGTGAGTAGGGATTTACATTAGGGAAGGTTATTACGCAAGGATTTTTTTCGCTCACCTCAATCTCTTCGAAAGCTCTATTCCTAATGTCAAAGTTTCTATCTTCTAAAAGTCCAAATACAAATATTGGAATTGAAAGAAGCAAGAGAAAAGTTAAAAACAAACTCTTTCTTTTTTTACTTTTCCTTGGGGCAATTCTAGGCATCATTAGATATATAATAATGGTTATTTGTTAGTTACTGCAAGTTGATCGTTAATATCCTGCTCTATGTTATTTAAAACACTCTTCGGTTCTTTGTTGTTTTCAATTACCTCTGTTATGGCCTCTCTTAGGAGTTCCTCTACAAAGCCTTGATCTCCCATTTGCCAGGCTCTCATATATGGAGCCATTGCTCCAATTGCTTTCGTGTATGGATTAGAAAGTAGTTCTGAATTCATACTTACCCTTGAGTATGGTTCTCCGAATGCCCTTATCTTTGACGAATTCGCAAAGAGTTTTTTCTGTTGCTCTGGTTGGCTAAGATATTCTATGAATTTCCAGGCTTCTTTAGTATTTTCACTCGTATTGCTAACTGCATCCCCCCAGTACATTGAATAATAGACTTCTTCATTGTTTGGTAGTTGTGGTAATGGAGCTAGGCCAAATTCTATCTGTGGTGCTGCTTCTAGAATATCAAATGCTCTCCAACTCGGTGCAAACATTATTGCTAACTTACCCTGAAAGAACATTGTTAAGTCATTTGCAAGATATGAGGCCCATGTTGGTGTATCACCCTTTGCAAAACTTGTGTATGTGGTTAATGCTGAGACTGCTCTCTCTGATGTTAGATTTGCTTGATTTCTACTGCTGTTCATAATGCTTGCATTGTTTTGTAGCATCATGAAGCTTAGTATGTCAGCGGAATGGGTAATATTTCTTGATGTACCAATTGCTAATCCAGATTGGGTAATTCTTCCGGCTCCATCTCTCTTTGTTAGTTTCGTAGCAGCTTCCATCAAAGAATCCCAGTCTGTGGGAGGCTCCTGATATCCCTCTTGTGAAAGCAACTGCTTGTTATAGATAAGCATAAGGCCATCTATTTCCCACGGTATAGCATAGAGATTACCATCCGAGCCTGTAAAATCATCTGTTGCTGTAGGGTAGAACTCTTCGGAATACTCTGTTTCAGACATTATATCGTTTGGAAGTGGGCTAAGATATTGTTGGAATTTTGGTAACCATGTATTGTTTATTCTCAAAATATCAGGCGCTGGTTCTACAGAACTTGTTGACTGTTGGAGTCTTGTATATGCACGGCTTTCATAATTTTTGAAAGCTTGTTGAGAATACAGAATCTTTACACCTGGGTTTTGATCCTCATATTCATCAATAATTGGCTGCATAACATCTTCAGGTTCCCATAGGCCCCAATAGATAAGTTCTGCCGATACTGGTACTTCATCAGGATCTTCGTTGGTGTTCTTGTTTTTATTCATTAGTGCAATGGCTGCGATTACTACAAGGATGAATAGGACTGCGACAATACTTGAGAGAATTAATACCATCTTTTTCTGATCATTTTTCATGCTTATTCATTGTACAAAAATTATAGTCTTTCTGCTACTACAACGAGTCTCTTTGTTCCAACGCCTAGTGGCCAACAGGTCATCATAGTTAAGGTCTCCTTGTCTCCTTGGGTTTTTAGTATAGAGAAGTCATCTGGTGATACTATTCGTTTATTCCTTACTACATACTTAAGTACCTCTCCGTCTCTATCAATACTAACTTCGTTTCCGATGTCTATATCATCTAATTTTGTAAATATTGTCTCTGGTAGGTTTGAGTGATTGTTAAAGAAACTCTCTACTGCACTATGGCCATATATAAATGAGTTCCCACCATCTCCAGGTAGTGGTGTCCCTCTGAAATGTGCTAATCCATATTTGAGAAATTTGTCATAGATCTCTTCGCTTGAGCTATCTACATTAGGAGTTACCCTTATATCACGAATCCCTATCCCTTCTATCGTGATATACATATTTTCTGAGTATTCTTTGTTTACAATGATTGGTTTGCTACTTTTAGTTTCTGGGTCATATGTGAATACACCTTGATATTGTAATGTTTCAGCAGTATTCGAGAGATTTGCAAAGTAGCTTTTCCCTGGATCATAGTATGCGAATTCATCAAGTATGTACTCCTTATATGATTCTGGAAAGGGATCCTTTATAAGTTTCTGCTTTAGTATTTTAAACTCACCCTGAAGATACGATTTGCTTAATGGGAAAACTTGTGTAAATACTACAAATATTCCAACAAAGGTTATCAGCCATGCCAAGGTCTTTTTGACTCTCTTTACCTTCGCCTCCTGTTGTACTGTAATTTCCATATTGTTATCCATAGCTTCTATATTACCAATTTAGAAAAAACATGTCATATCCCTTGGCACTCTCCCCATTTGTCTGCTAGAATTGAGTCTATGAGTAAGAGAGATTACTATGAAGTCCTTGGTGTTTCAAAGGATGCTAAAAAAGAAGAAATAAAGAAGGCGTACAGAAAGCTTGTTAAAAAGTACCACCCAGATGTAAATGGAGGTAATGATTCTGAAGAGAAATTTAAGGAGGTTCAAGAAGCATACGAGATACTTTCTGATGAATCAAAGAGAAAAGCATATGATCAGTATGGCCATGCTGGGACTCAGGGTTTCAACCCAGGGTCAGATGGTTACTCCTCGTATGGTGGAGCACCTTTTGATATGGGTGATATTTTTAATTCTTTCTTTGGTGGAGATATGGATGGCTTTGGTTTTGATTTCGGTCAATCTCAAGGTTCTGCAAGAAAGAATCTCGGCGAGGATATCCGATATCGCGTGAAGATTTCTTTTGAAGAGGCGATGAAAGGTGGTGAGTTCAAGATTGGAATTAGAAGAAATGTTCCATGCTCAAAGTGTCATGGCTCAGGCAGTGAGTCTGGTAAGAGGAAAACATGTGATGTATGTAAGGGGTCGGGAAGGGAGAGAAGAGTTCAAAACAGCTTCTTAGGTCAGATTGCTGTAATGGCAGAATGTTCTAAATGTAGAGGTATGGGTACTATTCCCGAGGAAGTTTGTAACAAATGTTCTGGTACGGGAGTCCAATCTAGCTATGAAGATCTTAAAATAAAGATACCTGCAGGTGCATACGATGGTATGGTTTTAAGATTTAGGGATGGTGGTAATGCTGTCTTAGGCGGGAACTTCGGTAGTTTGTATATTGAAGTTGAGGTTGAGCCATCAGCAAAATTCGAGAGAAGAGGTAACGACCTATATTCTGTTGAAGAGATTCCTGTGTATGTTGCTGTTCTAGGTGGCAATGTTGAGGTTGAAAGTATAGATGGTAGTAAAAAACTTAAAATACCTAAGGGAACACAGTCAGGTACAGTCTTTAGATTAAAGGGTGATGGAGTTCCTGTTCTTGGCCGCGAGGGCTCCCGCGGAGATCTGTATGTCCGGGTTGAAGTTGAAATTCCTAGGTCTTTAAGTAAAAAGGAGAAGTCTCTCTGGGAAGAGCTTAGTAGGCTGTAAGGTGAATAGGTTACGATACATATGGCACTCCTAAGTTGATTAGGTAAGCATATGAA
>CAZULJ010000002.1:154783-158534 GCA_964621195.1 uncultured Candidatus Saccharibacteria bacterium | reverse complement strand
ATGATATTCTTTTAAAAGAGTTTAGACAAAATTCACTCTAAACTAGTCTAGACCCTTTGTAATATCTCCATCGATAGAGAATAACTCAATCAAAGAGGCAATTATGTATGGTGCACTGTTTGGATTGATCTCATATGCCACATATGACCTTACAAATCTTGCAACGATAAAAGATTGGCCATTGATTGTAACTATTGTAGATATGGTATGGGGAACTGTACTTGCAGCAAATGTTTCAGCGATTTCCTTTTACATAGTAAATAAATTTAATATCTAGCCCTAGACGAAGAAGTACTTCATATATATACCTGTTGTCTTAGTTGTTGTTGCACTGCCAATTGCACTAGTTATATACAACAGAGAGAGAGCACAAGAGCAGGTTGAAAACATCCAAAAGGAATTAGAGAGTGAAGAACATATTGAGAATGCAATATATGTTGAAGCTGGAGAAGGTACACTAACTAATGAAGGCTACTATTCATACGTTGGGGAGTCTGCAAGAGGATTAGAAGCATACTTGGGAGATAAAGGAGCTTCGGTGATGTATGTTGTCTCTATCCCATTAGAAGGAGAGTATACCCTTGGAGTAAAGCTTAGTGATGATGGCGTACATCCCAACAATACAAGGGATGCTACCGTTGTGATTAACAACTCAAAGACATTGGTATATAAGCATTTTTCAGAGGATACCAAAGGATGGAAGTGGTATAACATAGGTACTACAAACCTAGTTGCTGGGGAAAATACCTTTGTCTTTACAAAAAACGAAAGCACAGGTGGAGCGTACGTAATGGATGAGTTTAGACTTGTACCGGTTAAAGAGTAAATCGTCTATTCATATCTCAATGCATTTAATGCAGAAACCTCGGTAGCTCTCTTTGATGGATACCATCCTGTGAAGACCCCTACTACTGAGGAAAGAATCATTATTGCAATAGCTAAAACAGCGGGGATATGGGTCACATCTACATAGCTTTGTCCCTGCGCAATTGCAAGAACAGAAATTAGTAATCCAATTAATTTCCCAACAACAAACCCTAATACAAGACCAGATAGACCACCTAGTACACTCATAATGATTGATTCTGCCAAGAACAATACTTTTACCTCTCGTGATCTTAATCCCATTGTTTTAAGCAAACCAACCTCACGAGTCTTCTCAAGTAAAGATACCGTCAAGGTATTAAACATACCCAAGGATGCTACACCAAGAGCGATAAGACCAAGAACTAGTAATGCAATTCTTAAGGTACCAAATAGTGACCCTATCCTATCAACAGTATCTACAACAGAAGATGTCTTGAAGCCCATTGATTCAATACTTGCTCTTACCCCTGCTACAGCCTCTTTGTCATCAAGTATTACCTTCAGCTGGGAAACGTTTTTTATACCTTCTACCCAGATATCATCTAAGCAAACATAGAATGCAGGAGCTCTCGAATCAGATACAACTCCTAATATCTCAAAAGTAACAGGCTCAGATTCTACAACATAGTTTGATTTATCAAAAAGCTTGTTATCAAATATGATAGTTGAATCAAAGCTTTTACCTACAGCCTCAGTTTCACTTATACCAAGAAGGTTTAACATCCCCGTATTAACCATTGCTTTTCTCTTCGCATTCTCTGGTATCTCTTTAATATCTTTGTCGACCTTCTGCTGTGCACCCAATTCAGAAGAAATAGTAACCCAGTCTATCTCATCATCCTCTTCTATTAGTTTGTTTATATCTATAAAATTAGAATTCTGTTGACCAGAAACATCTTGAGTAGTTTCAGTCTCACCAAGGACTTGGCCAAACTCAAAGAAATCCGAGATCTCAACATCAGAAGCACGAATATATATATCAAGAGTTCTCATACTATATCCTTCACTCTCAAATGTTTGATAAACATCACATATTGTGGAGCAATCTGGACTGTACCAAAGAGAAAGAGACGACTTTATCCAATATCCATACTTTTCTCCCTTAGTATCCTGAGCAAATATATCTTTATCAGAGGCATAGTAAGAACCGTAAAGAAGCTTCCCTGTAAGGGATTCTGTAGATGTATCACTTAGGATAGTAGCACCTAAAGCATCTTCCTTAGGATCAAAGAAGATATTTGTATAGTCAGAGGGTTTTACCTTGTAAGACACCTCATCTAAAACTTTCCCTGAATATATCTCCAATGAACTGCCATCACGGATCTCATATCTTGAAACTGTAACATGCTCCTGTGTAATATATCCAGTTCTCAAACTTTGCCCTTCAGAGTCTCTCAAAACTTTGTAATTTGATTCAACACAATCTGGTTCTTTCATTGAACAGTATGTCTTCTCCCACAGAGGAAAACTTCCTTTTATCCATGATGAGTATTTAACACCATTAACATCTACAGCAGAGTATCTAGAAGATAGATTCTCAACACTCTTTCCCCACACCTCTATACCATCCTGTTCGCCTATCTCTCTTTTTGTATATCCAACAATTGCAGAGTTACTATCAGGAGATGCATATACCGGCTTCCATTCCAATGGGAAAATTGAATACTTCACAGTAGAAATCTCTGTATTGAATGCATTAATTCCAACTAATACAGATGAAACACCAGCAACTGTACCACCACTTTCTTCTGTTTTTTCAAAAGAGAAACTTTGATCACTTGGCTTGAAGATATCTCCCTGTACTTTTATAATTCCTGTCTCTTCAAAATATCTTGGTAATACACCATAGACAATAACATCGGAGACCGCATTGTTGTAAGTGACTTTTGAAACAGATGTAATGATAGGTAAGGTTGTATCGACACCATCTACTCCCTCTATCTGCTCTATTACTTCAGCACTAAGAGCAAGAGGAGAACCCTGAGATACATTTACGTCAACCTGTTTCATCTCTGAAAGACTAGCTATTCTAGAAATAACCAATCTCTCAAAACCGTATCCAGCAGAAAGAAGAAGGATTACCGCACCAAAACCTATTGCCATTCCACCAACAGTTACATATGTTCTATTTTTCTTTGCAGAAAGGTTCCTTAGTGCAAGGAAGATAAGGTCGGAGGCATAGATATCGTTTTCTTTTGAAAAATCTAGTAAAAGTAAGACCTTGTCATACAATTTCTTGTAGAGAGTTTTCAACCATTTAAATTCAAATATACTAGCCCTATTTGGTTTGTCTAATGTCCTTTTCGGTGCTCTATCAAGTAAGTACTGCCCAAGGACAAAGAAAAGTAGGATTGTAAATCTACCAAGGAATAGAGCCTCTTTAAAAAGGTTTGGTATTGCTTTGAGAAAAGAAATAACTCTTTCCTTAAACGGTATCTTTTTCTTCTCTTCTTCAATATCCATACTATCTCTTCTTGTAAAGTTTAAACTTGTCTAGCTCCTTATCTCCCTCTAAATACTCACCTATAATTACACCATCAGACATGTTAATTGATCTGGTTGCATGTGACAAGAATCCTAAGTCGTGTGTAACCATAATAATGGTATTGCCTTGATTGTTGTAATCTTTAAACATCTGCATAAGTTCAATACCTGATTTAGAATCAAGATTCCCTGTAGGCTCATCTGCAACTACCAGAGCTGGTTTTGCAACCAAAGCTCTTGCAAAAGATACCTTCTGCTGCTGTCCGGAGGATAGCTCTGTTGGAGCTTGGTATGCAGCACTCTCCATTTTCACCATACGCAATTGCTCCATCGCTCTCTCCTCTCTTTCATCTTTACGTACTCCTCTTAATGTAAGTGGGAATGCGACATTTTCTAATAC
>CAZULJ010000002.1:8390-154683 GCA_964621195.1 uncultured Candidatus Saccharibacteria bacterium | reverse complement strand
ATGCGACATTTTCTAATACCGTTAACGACTTTATCCAGTTCTGTTGCTGATATATCAACCCTACACCCTCTTTCCTAATTTGTGATCTACCATCTTCGTCATATGAGTAAAGATCTTTTCCTAAGAAAGTTACTTTACCATCAGAAGGGACCTCTAATCCGAGAAGTGTATTAAGTAATGTACTCTTACCGCAACCAGAAGATCCAAAAAGGATAATAAACTCTCCTTCACGAATACAAACATCAACGCCCTTTAAGACCTCTACAATGCCAGTCCCTACTCTAAAGAATTTGTAAATATTCAAACCCTCCAAAACAGGTTTTCTTTTTCGAGTATCCTTGCTATTAATAATTGCACAACTACTCATTTAGGTCATTAGAATCATATTTAATATATTCAATTTTTGGAAAAATCAAAAAACTATCACTCTCGTTATGTTTACTAATATACATTCCATCAAGGGGTATATTTTCTAAAAATACTACATGTATTTCCCCCTCTTCGCTACTAGTTTGCAATGCAGTTTCTTTCATTCCAAATCTTGACTCTCCATATTTAATAAATCCTAAAGTACTCTCTTCACTCTTCCAAAATACAATCGCTTGCGTAGGAGATATAAAAGTCACCTCAGAATATTTATCTAATCCTCTAGCCTTCATATTGATTGACCATATCCAAACACCAAACACAACGATCAATACAACAGGGATAATTAAGTAAAGATATTTCCTTTTAAAAACGAATTTCTTCATCATCTTCCTAAGAATGAAAATATAGATACTAAGCTATTAACAGCAAGATCAAATGCATTGTCTGTTGCAGAGCTTGTTACCACAACCTTGTCTACAGAGTATCCTACATTGTTTCCAGCATCCTTAGACATTGCTCTTAAGTGGTAAACCTTTGAAGGGGTAAGTCCAGAAAGTATTACTATATGATTTTCAGATAGTACGGTATCCTCTTGTGATCTTTGGGAGTATGTAGCACCAGTACCCTCTCCAAACTCTACCTGAGAAGTTGCTGGTTCGTCTGTTTTGTAAGAAATGACTAATTGTGCTGTAGCTTCTTGGCCTGCACCAATGATCTCACTTGACACCTCAAGATCAAAAATTTGAGGTGGCCTTGTATCTGATGCTGTTGCAAATGTTTTAACCCCACTACTTGCCTCATTACCCATGAAATCACGACCAGAGATAATAATTGAATATGTTGTATTTGCCTCAAGGTTAAGAAGTATCATTCTATGCTTACCATTCTTTAATGCAACATTGACCTCGTCTAATGCTCTCTCTGGAGAGGAAGATGGATAGTATGTAACAACTGATGAAATAGGAGTATTTGAACTCCACTCCACTAGTAACGTACTAGAAGATGTACCTGATACTTGATAAATCTTTGGATCAAGAATTTGTGGTCTTGGTAGAGTCTCGAATGTATGTATCTCTCCTTCGTACTCTGCGCCATCAATATCAAAAGTATTAATTTTGTAAAAATACTTTGTACCATCTTTTAGATCTGGTAATTCAACGTTGTGAGTACCCTCTGCGGTACCAGTATATACCTCAACCATTCCTCCAAAAGAGGAAGATTCTCCATACAAAACTCTCACCTTTATCGTATCCTTAGTAGTGAACTGTATTAATGCAGAAGAAAGACCTACACTCTTGACGATTGGTTCTTGGATAGAGGGAGGAGGAGCTGTCTCAAATGAAGTTTCTTCTGATTGACCAGTATTACCATCTTCATCTGTCCATCTAACTACGTAGTAGTACTTAGTACCTGGCGTTAAGTTATTTATTGTAAGAGTATGATCTACAACCTGCTCTGAATTAGAGACTTCTTCTTCATAGTAAACTCCAGGTTCAACACCGTATGCAACCTTAGAGTCAGCAGTTCTTGCTGTAACCCAAGATACCGTAGCTTTCTTTGGAGAGACATCTGACACAATTGGTTCTACAATTAACTCAGCAGCTTCTGTAAACCTACCATCAGGGAACAAACTGACCACCTCAGAAAATGCCCCACAGTTATTTGTACTGTCACAAGCTCTTACTTTGTAATAGTAAATAGTCTGTATCAATCTAGTATCAACAAGAGAGGAGGCCGTCGTATAGGAATGCATAAAGAAGGATTCTCCATCTACAGATCTAAATATTTGATATCCACTCACACCACTACCCTCATCAACTGGTGGATCCCATGACAGTGCAAGCCTCCAGCTAGATGTATTTTTTACAGAGACATCTGCTATTTCCATATCAATTGGAATACCAGGAGCAACAGTATTAGCAAAGAATGATACAGATGTATAGTTATTGTAGTTCACATTTCCAGCTTCATCTTTTGTTACGATATAGAAAATATTTTCACCAGGCAAGGTAGCATACGCACCAGGATTTAGATATGTAAGACTTGTTGCAGATGTACTGTATGCTGTAGGTATAGCATTAATACTGTACAAATATGAGAGATTTGAAACAGATCCATAGAAAGTTCCATTTGCAGGAGGATCCCAATCAAATCCAAATGAGTTTGAATTACTGTTCACAGGTGTAACAGTAAGATTTGTAGGAGGGGCAGGTGCATGCTCAGAGTCTACATAGAAATATGAAACGGTAGAATAGCTACTGTAGTTTCCTGCAGAATCCTTAGCTCTTACAGAGAAAGTGTTGGTACCTACTTTGTAGGAAGGAATTCCAGATATAGAGGTTGCTGATATACACTGATCAGAGGAGTATGTACCAGAGGTAGCTCCCGTTTTGTAACAGTAACTTACAACAGGAGCTCCTGAAGAGAGAACCTCTTCCCAAGAGAACTCAAAACTGTCTGTAGCTGTATATCCCGAAGGATCAGCTTCCAAACTAGAGGGTTGAACAGGCCCAGTACCATCATATTTGTAAATAAAGGGCTCCCAAATATCATCAGAAAGATTTCCAGCAAGATCTACACTTCTGACTCTCAGATGATATTCAGTTGAATCAACAAGAGTAGTTGGACTAAATGTATTGTTCTCTTGGAAAACACCCTCTACATATGGATCAGCGGAATCACTAGGACCCCAATATACATAGTAGCCAGCAATTCCTGAGCCATTTGCACCGTCAGTAGCTCCTAAAGATTCCTCTGCAATTGGCCATTCAAATGATGGCTCTGGGAAGTTATACCAAGTATCGCTCTCTATATCTTGCCCACCAGTTGGAGCACTTTTTGCAGAAAGACCTAACACATCCGGATTGGATGGGTTTGCAGTATCTCTGTAGTAATTTAAAGTATATCCTCCAACCTTTGGAGTATTAATGCCATCGATTGAAGAAATCTCAAATTTAACTTTAATATACTGAGCGACTGGCGAATTTATCTTGTATTGATACTCTCCATTAAGTGACCTCTCCCTAGTAACAGGAAGATATTCATCCCATTCTAAGCCATCAGCAGAAGTTGTTGTAAGTATGTTGATATTTGTATTCTCAAAAGAATCAAAATCAACAACAAGGTTTGCCCATCTATATATTTCCCCAAGGTCATGAACTTGAGATTCATAACTACCTGATCTTACGAAACCTGAACTCTCAGTGCTCATTACATATGTATACAAAGCATCCTGATATGTATTAGTTCCATTTCCAGGAATAACTAGAATCTTGTTTTCAAGATTACTCTCACCAGCACCACCAGCATAGAGTTGTAGAGGCATCTTAGGTAATTGACTCCAAGTATTGTCTGCTAAAGAGTAGGAGTAAAAATCCGTAGTATTAGCTCCCTTTGCTGCATAGAATTTCCCATTTCCCCCATCCACCAGGAAACCATCATTGTAAATCAGCGAAGGGGCAGCAGCCAATGTACTCCATGAGTTGCCAGATATTGAATATTTGTAGAAAGGATTGTTGTTTACATTGTTTCCCTGCAATGTATATATGTCGTCACCTTTAAGCAGCAATTCCGCACCATACCCTAGGGATCCTAGTACATTAGCCATTGTCGTCCACTTAGAACCAGCAACTCCCTGTGTATCGAAGCGATAGAAGGTATTTGTGCTACTTGCTCGAGCAAGATATATATACCTACTACCATCATATACCATCGAAGATCCAGAATTCACAGCAACAGGAATAGGATCTAAGGATTCTTCAGACCAAGTTTCGTTTTCGATATCAAAAACAAAGAAACCCCTATCATATTGTCCTCCTGTATAGTAGATCTTTTTGGAAGTAGAATCATATGCCATACTAGAACCAAGGTATGAACCCATCGGGAGATTCGGTAGTCTTGTTAATTCTCCAGTCTCATCATTCCAACTAACGAAATCATCTGCTAAGTTTCCTCTAGTAATATAGTATGTGGAGCCCTCTCCCTTTAATATATCAGCACCGTAATATGTATTCAAAAGGACATTTCCTTCAAACTCTCGACTAAACAAACCTCTCTTAGGTAATAACCAAGAATCTTCTTGTATATTGTACTTGTAAAAGAAAGTCGAATTACCACCCCTAATACCATATAAATAGTCACCTACTTTGTGTATACCACCACCGTAATAGAAACCTAGTGGTGAAGGAGCAACCTCTTCCCAAGTAGAAGTCTCAATATCATATCTAAACATATATGGATTGTAGTTTCCTCCAACATAGAAGACTCCACCGTTTCCATCATATGCTAATCCAGCACCATAGTAAGGTAGTGAAGGTGTAGATCCAAGAACCTCCCATGAATTTGTATTAATGTCATAGACTGCAAAACCTGGGTAAAGATTCCCTTGTATCGCATAAATCTTCCCACCTACCCTATCAATACTCATAGAAGCACCAATATATGCATTGTTGTTAATAGCACTACCTGGAGCTCCAAAGTCAACTTTGGAAAGACTCTCCCAAGTATCTGAAAATGAATCATATCTCCAAAAGATATCGCTGTTGTTTCCTCTTAACACATATATATATTGATATCCATCATAGACCATAGATCCACCATACCCTATCGTTAAGGGAGCAGGAGAAATAGACGTTTCCCAAGTATTTGTACTAATGTTGTATCTCCAGAAATCTGTATTGTTGTTACCTCTTAGCGCATATATATACCCATCTGGACCGGAAACTACCCCACCACCATAGTAAATTGTATTAGGAGCATCAGCTAATCTAGTCCAAGCATCTGTATTAATATCATATTCATAGAACTGATTGTTCATTCCAGTTGGAATATACAGTTTGTTCAGGTCGCTTGAATATGCAATATTTTTAGCACCATAGCCAAGATTTACAGTTGGATACGCCAATCTATCCTCTAACCAGAAACCATCTAGATCCCTTTCTAGAGTAAGCCCTGTACCACCAACTTGAGATGAAACGAATGTACCACTAAAGCCCCCGCTATCTACATCCAATGTAACGACAGGGGCAACTCCTTCATAAACATATTCAAAAACAGTCTCTGCACTACTCAGATTCCCGAGAATATCCTTCACAACGATTCTTAAATAGTTGCTTCCATTGGACAAGTTATCCAATACAGAGTATGTGTTCCCATATTGGAAACTACCATTGGCAACAGGATCCCCACTGGCATTACTACCAAAGTATACATAATACCCCTCGACACTAGACTCACCGTCAGTCGAGGGAGTCCAGCTAAAGAAGGGACTCGTAAATTTGTATCCTGTACCACTAACAAGGCTCTCACCGGAGATCTCCTGTGAGTAACCATTTGCAGCAAGAACTGGATCTGGAGATGTAGTATCCGAGGTATACTCCAAGGTAAAACCTTCAAATACTGGAGTATATTCTAAATCTGTAGAAGCAATCATTAAGACCTTAACCTGCACATATCTATTTGGTGCAGAAGTAGGAACTCCACCGACTAAGTTTGCCCAAGAAGTCCAAGAAATACCATCCTCACTACTCCTTGTCTGTACTGTAATTTGGGAGTCAGATGGTGTTTGAGAATCCAAGACCAGGTTTCCCCAGCTATTTACATATGTAAGATCGTATTTTGGAGAGGTCCAGTATGCATAATCTTCATATGCCCCAGATCCCTGCGTATATACAAAAATCTCCTGCCTACCATTACCGCGACTAACATAGAAATTCCCCGAAAGATCGGAAACAATTGAAGCTCCCGTCCATGTACCGATTTCCCTAGGATCATAAGTTGGCATAGACTTTAACTTCCTCCAACTATTATCAGAAATTGAGTACTCCCACAAGCCATCGCTATACATACCAGCAAGAGCAAGGATATGCCCATTACCATCATAAGTTGTATCACTTCCAAAGTATGGGGAATATGGCAGCTGCGCAACTTCAGACCAAGAATTTCCAGCTATCGAATATTTAAACATTCTCTTGATACCGTATCCACTAGTAAAATAGACGTCCGTACCATCAGAGAGCAGTGTTGCGCCATAATGAGCCATAATTCCAGCGGGCAAGGAAGCAGTGCTCGTATCCCATGAATCTCCAGATATACTGTATCTCCAGAATGTTCCAGTACCATTTCCCCTAGTAGCATAAATGTAATCACCACCGACATAAGCCAAAGCCCCACCATATCGAACAGTAGCAGGTGCGGAAGCAAGCGTTACCCATGTGTCAGTAGCAATTGTATATTTGTAAAAAGAGGTTGTATTACCACCCCTAAAGAAATATATATCCCCTCCAGCTGCAAAACCCCTTACATCATCATTAAAAGATGCAGGAGCAGGAGATAATGTCTCCCAAATATTTGTAGCAGTATTGTATCTATAGAAGGTTGTACTGTTTGATCCCCTTGTCGTATATACATAACCACCCACATAAACCATATCAGAACCAGTACTGAGTGTGGCAGGAGCCTCTGCTGGTCCAATAAATCCGTTATTAGCTATATCATACTTCCAAAATCTGTAATCATTGTTACCTCTGAAGAAATATATAACACCCTCATTTGCAAGATACTGAACACCTGCATATCTAGAAGCCAAAGGAGCATCAGTCAAAGTAGTCCAGGTATTTGTAGAGATCTCATATCTATAAAAATTGGCGGTATTGTTCTGCCTTGCAACATATATGTATCCATTTGCACTAGTAATATCTACATCATCATTCATAGTACCAGGCATATTTGCCATCGTAGCCCATGTATTTGTAGATATCTCATATCGGTAGAAAGTATTCGTATTGTTCCCTCTGGGAGTATATATATACCCACCTACATGCTCCAAATCAGAGCCTGTTCTTAATGTGCCAGGCGCACCTGTAAGAGAAATCCAAGAATCATTTGCTACAGAGTATCTATAGAAACTTTGAGTATTGTTTGAAGTAATAACAAAAATATCAGTACCATTCGTAGCCATGCTCGCCCCCTGAAATACCAATTCAGGATAAACAGTTAATATCTCCCAGCTATCATCCGCAATAGAATATCTAGCAAAAGAGTTTTGATATCCACCGAAAAGAACGTACAGATATCCATTTAAGTACTGTAGGTCAGATCCGTAATATGCACCATATGGCATCTTGGTAAGAGTATCCCAGCTATCTGTTTGATATGAGTATCTCCAGAGTAATATATCTCCAAGCCCACGAACCACATAAATGTACTCACCATCAGATGTAAAAGCAGAACCAACTCCCAAAGTTTTATCAGGAGTCTGCCAAGTTAATGCTCCCCATGTCCCATCGGATTCAAGCTTTACTCCTGTACCATTTTCAGATTCTCTTGCATTAAATAGAGTACCTGACCTTAATTCAGAATCACCTTGAACCGAAAGCTCTGCGGAAAAGGCAAAGCTACTAGATAGGGCTGAAATAACAAACAAAGATACCACTGTTAATATTCTTTTTAGTACTATTTTTCTGTCTATACAAGCATCAAATTTCATTTTGAGAGCATTTTTCATTCTATCTTCCAGATTAACATATACATCGTCATATGCCAAGGTTACATAGCGAGTGGAAAGGTCCATCAGGAAAGGGTTTCTTGCCTCTATTTTTGTCTTATAGTATAACCTCTTTGTTCGTTAACAGTAGGTGTAAAACACCAAAACCTTTTTTCGGAGGAAAACATGATTCTCGATCAGTTTCGCAGTACGTATAACCTTGCTGACCTTATGTTTGGGTCAGCAGGAACGCCCACTTACGTCACGTTTATCGAGGCCGATCACACAGGCTATGACGTAGCAGAATTTTCTGCGCAGTGGGCGGGAGGCATCGGATCAAACCCAGGACCAGCAATGTATGGACCCTGGAAGGCTTTTTCTCTCCTTGCTGGAGGGAACAAGCGAGGAATCAGCAAGACCCCTCTTGACGAGGGCCGCCCCTGGGCTGGAGGCTATCGCGAGGATCATTTGATCGTTTCATGCTCTGCATGGGAGAATGATCAGATCGATCTTATGTTTGCTCTCCTTCGCTATTGGAGCATGGACCATGAGGTTCGCTTCCATCACGTTGGCTTCCGCCACCCTGATAGGGATGCTCGAAACCTTGCGGTTCAGCGCGACGAAGAACGGTACCAGACCTGGGCAGAACCAAAGCCAGCGCCAGACCACGAGAGGAACTACATCCCCGTTCGGACCAATCGATCCCCCAATGGGATCTACTGGGTAGAGCATCAGCTCTGGCCTAACGATTGGACCCCCGGATTGCATTGGGATGTAGCTACTTCAGACCCGGAGCGCATGGATTGAGTTCATTGCCGACAATTCCGGTCTGGAAGCACAGACATGGGAAAGAAACCCCAACTCTCCATGTGCCCTGGTTATGGCGGACGAAAACGGTCGCGAATTCAGCCTTATGGCAAGACCAGAGTGGAGGGACCCTAAAGATTGGTAGATTAACAACGACAATACCTTGAAGACACGAAAGTGTTTTTGAAACCCGTGTTTTCAAGGTAAAGTCATATCCTGTTGCCCTTCATTTAACACAATTGTATACTCAAAATACTATGAAAAAAGTAATAGTAGTGTGTGGAGGCCCCTCAAGCGAATATGAAGCATCCCTTTCTTCTTCACAATCAATAATTGACAATATTGATTACTCAAAATATGAAGTAAGCATTTGTATAATCGGAAAAGATAGGAGAAGCAATATTGAAAGAATAAAACAGAAAACAGATATCACCAAACTACAAAAAGGAAAGTACTCACTTGAAGAAACACTTGAAAAATTAAAATCCTACGACACAGTACTACTTGGTACCCACGGACAATTTGGAGAAGACGGAGTCTTATAAACATACCTCGAAGAAAATGGCATTGTATTCACAGGTTCAGATTCATATGCGAGCCGATTAGCAATGGATAAATACAGATCAAGTATCCTTGTGCATGCAACAACAGGTATCCTAACTCCTAAGACACAGTTAGTTCGATTAATAAATCTCAAAGATACCTTATCAAAAATATCGCTCCCTGTCTTTGTAAAACCAAACAAAAACGGATCGAGTGTATGCTCTTTCGTAGTTAAGAACTTAGAAAATATTGACACTCTTTTAGAAGAATTTTACAAACATCATAAAGATAAAGATGAAATATTAATACAAGAATTAATAGATCAAAAAGTTGAAGTAAGTTGTGGATGCTTAGAGAAAAAAGATCATACAATATTACAACTACCACCAATAGAGATTATTCCTCAAAGCTCCGAGTTTTTTGATTACAAAGCAAAATATACAAAAGGAGGTTCGTTAGAAAGAATACCCGCGATAGGGATTACAGAGGAGCAAAGACAACAAATCTCAAACATATCTGCACAAATACATAACATACTTGGATGTAGACTTTACAGTAGATCAGACTTTCTAATACAAGGAGAAAGAATCTACTATCTTGAAACAAACACTCTCCCTGGCATGACCTCAACCTCACTCATTCCCCAGGAAGCTCAAGCCATAGGGATATCCTATACCCACCTTATCACCTTCTATATAGAAAACGCCTAATCATATGTTTAAGGATCCAATATTTAACAACAGACCAACAAGAGTCGAAATATCTCTCTCAAATTTGGAAAACAACCTTAAAGTTGTAAGAGATATTATTGGTTCTACAAAGATATTAGGTGTTGTGAAGGCCAATGCATATGGACATGGGCTTGTAGAAGTAGCAACAAAGTTACAATCCCTTAAGATTGATTACCTGGGAGTGGCATATATCGAGGAAGCACTCTTTTTAAGAAAGAACTCTATTAAGGTTCCAATCTTGGTATTAGGGGCAATAGATAATTCTCAGATACCCCTCTTTCTATAGAACGATATCGATATACCCGGCTCCTCTATTGAAAAGTTGGAAGAAATATCAAGGGTCGCAACTCAAATGAATATTAAAGCAAATGTACACATTAAGATAGACACCGGAATGGGAAGAATAGGAGTTCAATGGGATAGGAAAGAAACATTCGTAGAGAAGGCATACTCTCTTCCGAATTTAAATATTGTAGGGATATATTCTCACTTTGCCAATTCTACCGATGATATTGAATATACAAAAGAACAAATTAAAAGATTCAAGAGTGTATTAAGTTACATTGAAGAGAAATATACTCTTCCTAATCTAGTACATTTAGGTAACTCAGGATCTGTTTTTAACAATATTGAGGAGGCCTTTTTTGATATGATAAGACCGGGATTAATGCTGTATGGATACTCATACAACCCTGATATACAGAAATTACTGAAACCTGTGATGAAATTCAAAACAAAAGTATCCTACTTCAAGGTCTTAGAAGAAGGTCTAACTATTGGATATGACAGAACATACACCACAAAGGAAAGAACACGTATTGTAACTCTTCCAGTAGGATATGCCGATGGATACCCAAGATCACTATCCAATACTGGAGAAGTATTTTTAAATGAAAATTTCTACCCAGTAGCAGGAAGAGTCTGTATGGACCAAACCATGGTAGATATTACACCACAGGGAGAGGCATACGTAGGAGATGATGTCGAACTTTGGGGAGAAAAGATCTCCCTATTTAAAATATCCGATGAATCGGACAGATCTATCTATGACCTCCTGTGTGGTATTAGCGAAAGGGTTCCTAGAATATATATTGATTAATACAATAAATATCTATCTCCCTCATCAGGAAGAGTATCCCCAAAGTCACTTCCAGAGTACTCTAAAACAGTTCCATCCTCAGATACAGACTTAAACTCGAGTGAGCCATCAGTTTCAAGACCAAATTTACCACTCGCAAATGAAAGCAGTATCCTATCAGCCTCCTCTACATAAGTGCCCTCTACTACAACACCATTACCTAATGCATTTTGAATATCCATTTCAAATCTCCCCCCGTTAGTAAAAAACTTTACTGTTAGCTCTTGATTCCCAACAACATTGCCCTCAGAGTCTAAGATCTCCCTTGTATTCTTAAACAAACGGAACTCTTCCTGATCCTGCGCGAGGACCTCCTCCTCTTCTTCCTTCTCCTGTATATCCACAACCTCCCCCTTCGACAGAGGATTCTCAACACCTATTAACAATCTATCTGTAAAAAACAGATATACAAATACCCCTATAAGAGCAGAAACTATTATCAAAAGAATCATATTCAGGATCTTTGCCCTTTTCTCCTCACATGTCATAACTCTAGAATTTTTCTCTGCATTAGAAACGGCTTCTAGCTGATCTTCAGGTGTGAAAGGAGTTTTTTCAAGGGTACCCTCCTGAGCTTTTCTTAATGCTTCGAATCTATCCATATATACAAAGATATCAAAAATTAAAGTAAATCGATATAGCTTTCCACGACAGTATCGGCAAGATCATATACAAAGTCATCATTCCAACCAGGATTTAAAATTCCCACCGTAAACAGCTCTGCCCCCTTTGCAGATTGCAAACCATAGAAAGAATCCTCAAAAGCAAGACACTCTCTCCTATCAATACCTAGATATTTTAAACCTCTTTCAAATGGTTCTGGATCTGGCTTCCCCTTTACAACTGTATATCTATCAAATACCTCTTCAAACCTATTATATATACCGAAATGGGTTAACATTTTTTTTACATGCTCTTTCCTAGACGATGTCACAACGATATTTCTCTTACCACTATTTTCAAAATGAGCTAAAAATTCAACGATGCCCGGAAGAAGATATACCTCATCTTCCAACCTCTCCTCTATTAACCTATTCTTATGTACATAGAAAAGATCATTGATATCTTTTACTGAGAAATCAACAACACCATGAACCCCAAGATACTCTCTCAATCCATTCTCCGATCCCCTACCAGAAACATACCTCATAAAGTCTTCCCTAGTAAAATCCAAGTTAAACATCTCTTTGAAAACAATATGAAAAGCATCAACATTCAACTTATCAAGATTTACCAAAGTACCATCAAAGTCAAAAAGAAAAGCCTTCGACTGTTCTACTTGCATCTTTGCAATATCTATACCTATTCTACTTCTCATCTAAATATCCATTAATTTTAAACCATTTATATTGATCCAAAAGGGACTCCCTAACAGATCTCGGAGAATATCCAAGCTCCTTAGTCGCCTTCTCATGAGATATATTACAATTACTATACAATGTCTTTACGCTATACGGAGTAATCTGAGATTCCTTACTCAAAAGAGATGAAATATATCCTAACAGTAAGCTTAAGGTGTAACCTAAAACTTTTGTTTCATTCGTGAGACCCGTAAACTCTTTGACATATTTAACATAGTCCAACATATCCAATACTTCACCAGAGAGAATATATCTCTTTCCGAATTTTCCCTTCTCTAAAGCACGAAGCATCCCATCTACAACATCTCTTACATCAACATAATCATATTTACCACCGATCGTGACCTTTGCTCCAGATTTAATAAGATCAATCATTCCCCGACCAAAGAAAGATGGACGGATATCATATGGACCAATTACACCTGTAGGATGTACAACAATAGCCTTAAGTCCGTGCTTCATTGCATCTGTTACATACTGGGTAGCAATAGCTTTGGAACAATCATACAAACCTCTCTTCTCTTTAGCCTCTACACATGAAGGAGTATCTTCTGTAATCAACGAGCCATCCTCGGGCGCAGAGAGTGCATGTATAGAAGAGGTATATACTAAATTGATACCCTTTTTCAAACACAAATCTACAATATTTTTAGTACCCTGAATATTTGTATCAAAGGTCAAATCCTTACCCTTACTTGATATATTTATATGCCCCGCAAGGTGGAATATTGTATCAACTCCTTCCAATGCATCCTCCCATTTTGAAGTATCTAATATATCCCCCTCTATATATTCACAATTGAAATTTTTCAAAGATTCCCTACTAGAACCCTCCCTAACCAATACCTTTACCTTCTCTCCTTTGGTATTTAACTCCATAACCAATACATACCCTATCCTACCAGTAGCACCTGTAATTAATTTCATGAGCAGTACAAGACCAAGTAATATATCCATACATATTACACTGCACAACAAAAAAGATACAAACCCCATTCTTAAAGAGTGCATAAGTAAAAGGTATTTGATATAATCGGTACTCTAATAACATGTTTAAAGAAATAATATGCCAACAATAATAAACCCAAACGGAGGAACGAAATGGTACCAAGGTGAGCAGAAACCAGCTACACATGTAGGCAACCCTAGGACTCAAAGAGACTCTTTAGAAGTTCGACAAAAAAGAACAATTGCTTCAACTTCTAGAAGTATAAATATGTTTAAGAAAGGAATAATAACAGAGAAAGAACTGGAAGAGGCAATCGGTAGAAATGCTGCAACAGTAGAGATGTGGATCCTAATGAGTTAAGAGAACTAGCCCAAGGCTACTTAGACTATGAAGAGGCTAACTCAAATGGTATTGAGAAGGAGTAATTAGCCAAACAGAAACTTCTGTGCTATAATAGCTTCTTGTTTGATGTAGATTTAAACGAAATAATCGCCCCAATCCATAAGGTTAAATATCTTTTATTTTCGGTTACCTCTATATGAACTGAAAATAAAATTAAATATTTACTTACATGGAAAACACTTCCAGAAGAAATTACGACCATAATGACCGTTACAATAGAAATAACAGTAGAAGAAGACCTTCATATAGAAGCTCCTCATATAGCAATAGCAGAAGAGGCGGTGGATATAACAGAAGAGGTACTAGGATCAATGTAAACCAGCTAATAGCAAAAGCTGTATACGAAGATCTACCAAGTATATATGTATTAGATCACAATCTTTTAGAACTTAACTTGGTAAAGGAGCTTAAAAAGAATATTACTTTTAAAAAGTATACAAGCCCTACCAAGATTCAGCACGAAGCCATTCCAAAAATACTAAAAGGAAAAGATATCTTAGGATTAGCAAGTACAGGCTCTGGTAAAACAGCAGCCTTCCTCATACCAATGATAAACAAAGGTGTACAGGATAGGTCTCAAAGATTTTTAATAGTAGTTCCAACAAGAGAGCTTGCAATGCAAATACAAGATGAATTTATGCAATTAGCAAGAAATACAGGACTTAGATCAGTATTAATAATTGGTGGAAATAGCATAGGAGCACAAATTGGGATATTAAGAAGAGATCCAGCATTTGTAATTGCAACACCAGGTAGATTAAAGGATGTTTCAGAGAGGGGTGCTATATACCTAAAGGATATAAACAATGTCATATTAGATGAAGTAGATAGAATGTTAGATATGGTATTCATTGACGATATTAGGTATATAACTTCCCGCTTAAACGAAAATAGACAATCACTTTTCTTTTCTGCAACTATGAATAGAAAATCAGAAGAGATTGCGAACACACTTTTAAAGAACCCAGTAAGGATAGAGGTAGAGAAACAGGCTCCAGGTAAGAATGTAGATCAAGATGTCATTAGACTCAAAGAAGGAGAGAACAAATTTGGAGTAACTCTCTCAATATATAAAGAAAGATGATTTTAAAAAGGTCTTAATCTTTACAAGAACAAAAAGAGAGGCAGAATCTCTTTCAAAGAAATTGTATGAAACTGGTGTTAGGGTAAATGCTCTACACGGAGATAAAAGACAAGCACAAAGATCAAGAATCATAGATGCCTTTAAGAAAGACCAAATAAATATCTTAATTGCAACAGATGTAGCATCAAGAGGCTTAGACGTTAACAATATTACACATGTAATAAACTACGATATGCCAGAAAATTACGATGATTACATACATAGAATAGGTAGAACAGGAAGAGCAGGTAAAAAAGGATTTGCACTAACTTTTGTTTAGTCCGTAGTACTCCTTAATCTTACTTACAATTGCACTAGACCCAAGGATTGTACTCTTGAATTGCACAGAAGGCTTTTCAAGATTACTTTTCAGAAGGGCTGGTATACTACTGTAATTAGAACCTACATATGAAAAGTTCGGATTCTTTTCTAAATATTCAACATTACCCCACTCCTGATACCCAACGGCTCTTGTAAAAACCGCCCTCTTGCCAACTTCTTCAATTTCAAGAAGAGTTGCTGGTCCAGGTTTAGCTAAAACAATATCCGAAGAGTAAAACAGATCCACTATTTCTTTTGTAAAACCAAGTACAGACACTCTACTCTCATCTATATACTTTCTTTCTAGATACTTTTTCAATCTTTCATCCTTACCAGTAAGAATTAAAAATTGATACTTAGACCCCTTTATAAATTCCTCCATACTCTTAACAATATTTCTAGTTGCAATACCACACCCTGTAATTAAAACTGTTGGAATATCCCTTTTAAGTTTGTACTTTTTAAAGATCCTCTCCTTTACCTCACTCTTTTTCTCTTTCGAATATTTTTCAACCTCTCTCAATGGATAGTAAGAGTCTTGTGTATTACACTCCGAATTATACCCCTTTATCTTCTTACTCGCATCCTTTGTTGGACAGAAAATAATGTCTGCAGAAGAATCAGCCCACCATCTTGAAACAGGTATTAGATCTGAAACCGTTATTACATAATTGAAATCTCTCTTCTTTTTGCACTTTCTCAATACAAGTGTAGTCAAGCAACTGTTAGTAAGAACCAAATCTGGATTCTTCTCCTTTAGAAGTTTCATCGTCGGTCTGTACAATGATCTCGCTGTAGGTATTTCCAAAATCTTTGCAAGAAATGCACTTTTGTCGATTAACATATATCCGATATTGTAGAAGAATTCAAAGAAAGGATATGTACTCACTAAGTAATAGAAATAGTCGTAATATTTAGTGAATTTTGAAAGCTTGAATAAATCTACAATTTCAATGTCATACCCTTTACAATCTTTAATAAAAGCCTCCTTCATAGCCCTTGCACATGAGATATGCCCCCCACCAGCATCACCAATTACAATAAGTATCTTTTTCATTGCTAGAGATTAGACCAAAAATTCTTGGATATTGCAAGGTATCTCATAGTTGGATAGAGAGACAAAAGGTTGATACGAATACAAAATTCTGTTTAACTATTACTAGTGAAAACTGTCAATATTTTTAAATCTCAAGAAAAAAGTACAACCTAATTACTTACAGGATATGTATCTTTTTTGTACTTTGAGATCTGTATATTTTTTAAATATATATAAATGCAAAAAGAAAGAAAAAATATTTTTACATACCTACTAACCCTTACACTACTCCTGTTCAGTATAAATACCGTTAATGCCCAAGAGCTCTCATATACAAAACACCCGAATCTAGATTACATAGCCATAAACAATGAGAATGTTTCTGTAGAGAGTGGGACAATATCTGTAAACGATCAAGATACAGTAAAAATAGCTGGATTGGGAACTCCTGAAGAACTAATCAATATATACATAGAAGAACAGACCTATGAAACAAGGGTAGATGCTAGTGGTAATTGGTTTGTACTTTTTAGTATTCAGAATTTAGAAGAGAAAGATCATACAGTTGAGATTAAGGTTGGAGAAAGAGAGAAGGAAGAGTTAATTACTCTCTCTGTTAAAGAAGTTAAATCTGCAACAACAGTAGGAGAAGAAGATGAGGTTACAGAGAGAGTTGATATCGATATTAAGACGGCAATAATTGTAGTATTGGTTCCCATCCTTCTTGTTGCAGGTTGGTTTTTAGGTACATACAACGAGAGAAGAAAAGATATTAACAAAAAGGAATGATAAAGATAAAGACTAATAATAGTAGAAGATTACTCTTTTTTTCTGGAATATCCCTCTTTGTATCATTACTTTCACTCTTTTTTCTCAACTTTGCATCAACTCCTGTAGAAGCATTAACATGCCCGAGTGGGTGTGAAGCAAATGTACCACTAAATGTTTGTACAGGACCAGGGGGATGTGTATCTAGAGTAAGCTGCTATGCAAGTGAGTTTGATGCTGGGTTTGGATACTGCTGTGATATATGCGAACCTGATTGTGGCTCGTGTGGTAGCTGCACACCTTCTACCCCATCAGGATATACAACAACAAACACAGGTTGTTCTTCAACTACAAACTCATGTACTAGATATGATGGATGTGGATCATGTGGAACTACAACATGGACATTCTGGCTTCTAAAGTACACCCTAACATATACAGCAAGTGCTGGAGGAACACTCTCTGGAACGACATCTCAATCGGTATGTAGAGGTAGCAATGGTACAGCAGTCACTGCAGTTCCAAATGGTGGATATGCATTTTCACAATGGAGCGATGGATCTACAGCAAACCCAAGAATTGAAACCGATGTCACAGCGAATCTCTCTTTTAATGCCACCTTTGTATTAGTGAACACAGCACCAACAGCACCGACATCTCTTCTTGCAGAGGGAGCTACGAATCCAACAGGAGTCACTGATACTACACCTGAGTTTAGTGCCATCTTTAATGACAGCAATGCAGGAAATACTGGTACTTACTACGAGATAGAGGTAAACACGAATTCCTCTTTTACCGGGACTGTCATGTGGGATTCTGGACAGGTATCTATGACTTCCACGGCAATAGGTGCTAGAAGTCCAAATATCACGTATGCAGGCACTGAACTTTCACTAAATGGAACTACATATTACTGGAGAATTAGATTTACAGATAATTATGGAGCGGTAGGCACTTGGTCATCTGTTGCAAACTTCACAATGAACACAGCTCCAGCAGCACCAACATCACTACTTTCAGAAGGAGCTACAAATCCAGTTGGTGTAACAGATACCACTCCAGAATTTAGTGCAATCTTTAATGATTCAAACTCTGGTAATACTGCAGATTTCTACGAAATAGAGGTAAATACAAACTCCTCTTTTACAGGAACAGTAATGTGGGACTCTGGTCAAGTTCCAATGGTTTCAACAGCAATAGGCTCAAGGAGTCCAGACTTTTCATATACAGGAATCGCACTTACATTAAACGGTACAACATATTACTGGAGAATTAGATTTACAGATAGCCATGGGACCGTAGGGTCCTGGTCATCTACAGCGACTTTTGCCATGAATACAGCACCTAGTGCTCCAACTTCCCTTTTAATTGAAGCTGCAACAAATCCTACGGGGATAACAGATACTACACCTGAGTTTAGCGCAATCTTTAACGATCCAAACTCTGGAAATACCGCAAGCTACTACGAAATAGAGGTAAATACAAACTCCTCATTTACTGGAACAGTGATGTGGGACACCGGACAGGTACCAATGCTTTCAATTGCAATCGGAGCAAGAAGCCCTGATGTCTCATATTCAGGATCGGCACTTTCACTAAATGGATCCACATATTACTGGAGAATTAGATTTACCGACAACTATGGTACAGTTGGATCTTGGTCTTCTACCGCGAATTTCAATATGAACACTACTCCAGGCATTCCAACAACCCTTTTGACAGAAGGTGTTAACAATCCTACAAGAGTTACAGATCTCACACCAGAATTTAGTGCAGAATTTGACGACTTAGATATTGGTGACATGGGGGTATACTATGAAATAGATGTAAATACAAACCCCTCCTTTACAGGAACCGTTATGTGGTCTTCCGGACAAACAGCAATGACACCAACCGCAAGCGGAACAAAAAGTCCAGATATACCATACAATGGGACACTATTAGTATTAAACGGTACAACATATTACTGGAGGATTAGGTTTACAGATAACCATGGGACAGTAAGTAGCTGGTCTACAGTTGCAAATTTCAGAATGAATACAACTCCGAACTCTCCTCTAACACCATTTGTCGAAGGTGTATTCTCTCCAACGAGAGTAATCGACACAACTCCGGAATTTTCAGCACTCTTTTCAGATCCCGATGGAGACACAGGTAATTACTACGAAATAGAGGTTAATACTAATTCCTCTTTTACTGGAACAGTAATGTGGGATTCGGGGCAAATTGCTACAACACCGATTGCAAGTGGAAGTAGAAGTACTGATATACCTTACAATGGTGTACCACTGACATTAAACGGTACAACATATTACTGGAGAATTAGATTCTGGGATAGCAATAACACTGTAAGTAACTGGACAAACGGAGGATCTTTTACAATGAACAGGGTACCTGATGCTCCATCCTCTCTACAAACAGATGGACTTGTAAATCCGACACAACTTACAAATTTAACTCCGTCATTTACAGCAATACACACTGATGCAGACAATGATCCTGCAAATTACTACGAAGTAGAAGTCAATACAAACTCCTCTTTTACTGGAACAGTAATGTGGGATTCTGGGCAAATATCTATGCCAAATCTCATAAACAATTTAAGATCCTCAGCAATTACTTACAATGGTAGTACACTTAATCAAGATGGAACCACTTACTACTGGAGAATTAGATTCTGGGATACATCAGGATCAGTAAGTAATTGGTCTGCAACAAATACATTTAGAACATTAGACCTACCAGGGACACCAACTAACTTGGTTGGACAAGCACTTTCTACAACTTCGATCCGTTGGTCATTTACAGATAACGCAAATGGAGAACAGGGTATTAAGATATATGATCAGGACAATACCTTAGTTAAGACATGTACAGGAGAAAACATTACATACTGCGATGAAACAACACTTTCAGAAAACACACAATATACTAGATATGCTGTAGCTTACAATACAGAAGCAGATAGTAGTGGATCAAACACAGATTCTGTCTACACATTAATATCTGTCCCTACTCTACAATACCAAGGCAGTAAAACTTCTTCATCGATAACGATACTGGCCTCTCAGCCAGTAAACGGAGGAGAACTCTACTTTGATTGCGAGGGAGATTGTGATACAAACCTTAATACATGGACAACAACAAACAGTGCCAATGTAACAGGACTAACAAACAATACTGGATACACATTCAGAGTAAAAGCTAGAAACAATGACAATATTGAAACAAGTTACTCCACAGATCTAAATATATATACTCACGCACCAATACCAACATTAACAGCAGGACCACTCTCAACAACATCAATTTCGCTTAGTGGGACAGGAGTTCAAAATCTATCAGCAGGAGACTCTGGAATATTCTTTGACTGCACAATAGAGGAGTGTGACACTGGTATACAAGATTGGGTTAAAAGTACTACAGATGTTGCAATCAATCTTCAACCAAACAGTGAGTACTCTTTTAGAGTAAAAGCTCGAAACTATACAGGGGAAGAAACAAGTTACTCCTCAGAAGTAGCCGCATGGACCTTAGCAGTTGTCCCAAGTATTGAGAATGCAACAACATTAAACAGCTCACAAATAGATGTACAAATTAACAAAGAAACAAATCCCAACCACACAGAGCTCCTCTTACAGGAAACTTACTCAGGAATGTATGTAAACCTTTCAACAGGATTACTTGAACCTACACCAGTATGGGGACATTTAGATGGTTTAACACCTACAATAACAGTATCTGGACTACAATCAGGTATTACATATACATTCAGAGTAAAAGCAAGAAATATGGATCTCATAGAGACAGCTTACTCAGCAACACAATCTTCTACAACAGCACTTTCAAATATCACAGCTTTAACACCAACAGTAAATTCAGATAGCCAGATAACATGGAGAATTTCTGCTTACTCAGACACAGTATTAGGTATAAAAGTCTACAATGAAAGCGGAGATTTACTTAAAACATGTTTAGGTGATGGTATAACCTCATGTACAGAGGATTCTTTACAAACAAATACAACATATACTCGCAAATTTAAGATCTACAACAATATTGCAGAGAGTGATTTCTCAAACACAGTACAGGGCAGCACATTCGCTCAAACACCTGCAATATTTGATATACAACAAGGAAACTATGACGCAGAGAGTATAACAGTAAAGATAGATATCAAAGAAAATCCAGAAGTTACAAAATATCTCATAGAAGAGAAAACTTCCGGCCTCTACCTTAACTCTGAAACACAATTACTACAAGAGTCCCCCTACTACTCAACATACACACAGCTAGGACTTACAGATGGAATTACAATATATGGTCTTAATCCTAATATTACATACACCTTCAGAGCAAAAGCTCAAAACATCGATCTTGTTGATACTGCATTTAGCGGAGAACAAACTGTTACTACACTCTCAAACTCACCAAGCATAGTATCTGTAGAGGCAATTGATACAACAACAGTAAAGGTAGTAGTAAACAACGGAGGAAACAACGATACAACACTTTACAATCTTCTAGAAACAATCAGCAACAAGAGTGTAGATAGTGCATCTTTGACATCGCAAACTCTTTGGAAAACATATGAAGAAATTGGAGGATTTACTGGGTTAAATATTCAAAACCTATCTCCCAATACCTTGTATACATTCTGTGTAAAAGCAAAGAATATTGAAAATATACAAACACCATGCTCACAAAGCTTAAGTGCATATACACTCTCAAAGACATCTACATTAACAACAAGGGTAACAGGCTCATCATCAATTGAGATCACTGTGAACAAGAATGGTAACCCAACAAATACTACCTACCAACTACTGGAAGTCACTACAAATGGTAATATAGATAATGAGAACAGGTTTACAAACAGTACTGTATTGCACACAGATACAAGGGTAACAAGTAATTTCACACTCTCTAATCTACCACCCAATACAACATATACATTCAAAGTCAGAACAGTAAATTCAGATAATGTATACTCTCAATGGTCTGAAAATGTAACAGTTACAACATGGGCAAATACACCAAAAGATCTTACATTTGAGACAATTGGAGGAAGTACTGGTAGGATCAAATTTGATAGAAATACAAATCCCTCCTCGACTAGATTCGCAATACAGGAAAAGAACAGCGGGAAATATCTTGATTACTCAACCCAAACATTAGTCGATAGTCCAGTCTGGGGAAGCTATACCTCTTGGGGTGGTACTAGTGGGATAATATTTAGGAATCTAGAACCAGGGGTTCAGTACTCCTTCAGAGCAAAGGCTATAAACAGTTCTAATGTAGAAACAAACTATGTAGAGAGTAACACTGGTAAAACATACTCCATAATTGTAAACAAGCCAGAAGAAATAACAACAGCACTTGTAGATAATACACAAATAGATGTTAGTACTATAGATGGAGCACAAACAGGAACACAAAAAGTAAGGGTACTTACAGATGAGTATATAGTCGCCGATCTCCCTATTTCATTTACAGACAACAGAGATTGGAGTAATGCAATAATCAAATCATCCCCATCCGAGGGAAAGAGTGTTGTTAAAATTAATCAAACACACGGTTTAACAGACAAATTTACAATGTATGTTGTAAAGAAAGACAGTGATAACGGTTTTAGAATATGTCCAGAAGCCACTACATTAGAAGAAGTATCACAAGATTGTCCAAATGGAGTCCTCTATACTGGGACATTCCCACAAAAACAAAAAGTCGAAGGATCTGATGTAACAGTCTCCCAAGCAAGCGTATCAGGAGTAATGTATTGGATTGCAGATGGTTTAGTAGGAACTGGTGGACAAGGAGAAGTAATTATTACCCAGGAAAAAGAAACTCCCACAAGTACACCACAAAGTAGTGTAACAAAAGTAATAACCCAAGCAGTAGAAGGAGCAATTACAAAAACAATTGAGAGTTTGGATCAAACACCACTGGGGAATATTGAACAGGAACAACTTACAACAGTTGCAGCAACAACAACTGCAGTAACAGTATCTGTAAGTTTAGCCTCTGTACTAGGAAATATTGGACAGCTTGGATACTCAATTTCACAAGTTGTAATAAATATACTGAGTACATTAGGGTTTAGGAGAAAAAGATTCCCATCAGGATATGTATATGATTCAGTCACAAGAGCCCCACTTCAACAAGCTATAGTTAGAATATATGATCTATCCGAGAAACTTGTAGAAACCAGTGTGACAGATGGGCAAGGTCTCTTTAGAGTTGGTTTAGAAGCAGGAGATTACATACTCGAAGTTAAGAAAAGAAACTTCTCATTCCCATCAAGATTAATAATTGGAAGAGAAGACTACCCACTTTCAAATGTATACCACGGAGAAAAGATTAGATTGTTAGAAAATGAGATCAATGTAGTAATACCCATGGATCCCAAAAAGGATCTCTCCAACCAAAAAACATTGACAGTAATTAGAAGTGGAATCTCTTTGATACTACCATTCCTAAACAGCATACTCTTCTTGGCAGGAGTAACTACAGCACTCTACGTATACAACAAAGAATCAAGCCTAGCAAATCTTGCACTCCTACTCCTGTACATACCAACAACCTATGTCTTGATTAAAAGCTTCACCTCTTTGGGTAAGAAATCCGGAAAGGTAACATATACCGATGGAACACCAGCTTCAAATATTACCTTGGTACTTAAAGACAAAGATTTTGACAAAATTGTTGCAAAGAGAGTTACAGATGAAAATGGAAAGTACTCATTTGATATCTCTGAGAAAGGGGAATTTGTAATAGAAACAACAGACAACAGTGTAAAAATTGTTGAAGGTAATACAGAAATAGAGTCCAAAGGAAAGATGCTTGTAAGCAGGAAATTAAAGATTCAAAAGATTTAGATATATCTTAAACCCATTGCCTTGCGAACCATAGAGATAGTTTCTTGAGCATTCTTTTTCGCTATTGCACAATCCTCTATAATTTTCTTTTCAATATCCTGGTTACTAATCTCATTCTTTTTAGATTGGAACTCTGTTAAGAATCTCTCTAATGGAATACTCAAAGCAGATTTAAATTCACCCATAACATTCTCACCTTCATAATGCCTCTTAATTATTCCCTTCAACTGCTCTTTCTCCTCCTCATTTGAAACATACTCACCAATCATAATTAAAGCATCTAGAGAATCTGAGCTCTCCTTCGCGAATGCTGTCTGAGCTCTCTTAATCTTGTTAAGGGATACTTCTATTGGATCATCAAGCAGTATTGCTCCACTAGGATCACTCTTACTCATCTTACCGTTACCATTTAAAGACTTTACTCTCACTGGTGCACCTAAGGATAAAACCTTTGGCAATGGTAATGTCTCACCATACTTCTTGTTAAATTTTTGTGCTAATACTCTAGTAATCTCAATATGAGCAACCTGATCCTCACCAACAGGTACATACTCAGATCTTTGCAAAAGAATATCAGATGCCATCATAATAGGGTACATAGCTAAAAGAGAATTGGCATTACTCTCATTCTGCCCCTTCTTTATCTTCTCCTTTAATGTTGGTACTCTCATTAACTCGGCAATAGTTACTAGTCTTGAAAGATATAAATTTAATTCACCGATCTCCTGAATTAAAGAGGATTGTACAAATATACTGTTTCTTTTAGGATCCAAACCCAGTGCGATATAGTCCTTAACAACATCCAATACATGACCCTGTGTCTCATTTGGTTCACCATCAGTTAAAGCATGTAAGTCTGCTACAAATACCATCGTATTACCTATCTCTTCTTCATTTTGTAGTTTTACAATAGGGTTTACAGCACCAATAGCATTAGCAATAGTAAGACCACCAGATGGTCTAATACCTGTAAAAACCTCTACTTTGTATTCAACTTTTTTCATATTATCCTTAAAAAAATAACTTCCCCCGATTATACTACAAAAATATCCCTACATTAATTGATATAATCAAGAAGAGATGAAAATAGAAGATTTTAAAAGTCTAAAAGAAATACACGAATATTTCTCAGTACATAACAGATGTGCACTTAAAAGAAGTGCTACACAACCGGTATATGAACTTAAAAAACCTACTTCAGGAATAGTTTTTGTAGGTGAAGCACCAGGTATGAATGAAGACAAACAGGGAAGACCATTTGTAGGAGCAGCAGGTCATTTACTGGATGAACTACTTGGAATAGTAGGATACAAAAGAGAAGATGTATATGTAACAAATGTTGTAAAGTACAGACCTCCTGCAAACAGAGATCCTCTTCCAGAAGAAAAGGAGGCATGCAGAACATGGGTTAATGCAGAACTTTTGTATATACAACCAAGGATCATAATCCCACTTGGAAAACATGCCCTAGAAAGATTCATACCTGATTTAAAGATCTCCGTAGCTCATGGACAAGCATACAAACACAGTACCGGCATCCCTATCTTTCCAATGTATCATCCTGCGGTAGCATTGTATAACCCTACCTTGAAATCAACCTTAGAAAAGGATTTTGAGAGATTAAAAATGTTCTTTGAAGGAAAAATATCTATACAAGAAATAGAGGTTAAGATTAGCAACTCAACCCTTAACAAAGAAAAAAAGTCTCTTGTAGAAGACATCTTAAAACTCTAGCTATTACTCCAACCAACATCATAGAATATTTTTTCAGCAGCAGTCTCATATTCAGAAATTTCTGTTGGATTAAACCACAAACCAATCTCCCTTTCTGCGCTCTCAACACTATCAGAAGCATGTACCATACTCCTTGTAACCCTACCCTGTTCATTTGCTAATGCAAAACAATCAAGAGAAAAATCTGCACGAATTGTTCCAACATCACCATCTGCAGGACTAGTACTACCCAACATCTTTCTTACACCTGTAATTACCCCAAAACCTTGCAGTACGATAGCTAAAACGGGACCACATGTTAGATAGTTGATATTAGATTCCCTAATCCATTTACCGTGAGCAAGAGAATCCCAATTACTTACATCTTCCCCCCTTGCAATAGCGCCTTTCTTTGCCTTCTCACCAGTTTCCATTAAATACTCTTTCTTGTCTTCATAATGCTTACCTACTAACTCTCTACTTGGTGTTAACATCTTCATTCCTACAATCTTAAACCCTTTTCTTTCAAATCTGGAGATAATATCCCCCACTATCTGTCTTTGTAAAATATCTGGTTTAAATACTACTAGAGTTTTTTCCTTGTTCTTCTCGATCATGAATCTTTCTTCTCTCAAGTTATTCACTAATTCTAATACATATGTTTACCACCATCAACAGAAATAAATAGTATAATTGCAAGATGATATACGACACAATAATAATTGGGGGAGGAGCTGCAGGCTTAATGGCTGGTGTTGAATGTAAAAGGAGAGGCGAGAACTTTCTAATAATCGAGAGAAATCCTAGGCCTGGTAAAAAGATAGTACTAACAGGCAAAGGTAGATGTAACGTAACAAACTACAATCTTGATTTAGATGATCTAATATCCAAATATCAAAGAAATGGGAAATTCCTCTACGGAGCTTTCTCAAGATTTACTGTAAAAGATACTCTCCAATACTTTGAAGAAGTACTTAAAGTACCACTAAAGGTAGAAAGAGGAAAAAGGGTATTTCCCGAAAGTGACAAAGCCGTAGATATTGTATATGCATTTCAGCATCTTGTAGGAGAGAATATCCTACCTAATACCTCAGTACTCAATTTCAATATGGAGGGAGAAGCAATAACCTCTGTAAATACATACAAAGGAGAATTTAAAGCAAAGAAATATATATTAGCTACAGGAGGGAAATCATACCCAGTAACAGGATCAAATGGTGATGGATATACACTTGCACAAAGTGTCGGGCATACAATTGTACAACCAAAGCCAGCTCTTGTACCCATTCTTTGTAAAGAAAATTGGGTTAAAGACCTTGCTGGCCTCTCATTAAAATATGTGACAATATCAGCATACCAAGCAGAGAAAAGAATCATTAGTAAATTTGGAGAAGCACTCTTTACTCACGAAGGTTTGAGTGGACCAATTGTAATAGATATGTCTAGAATTGTTGGGGATGCACTAGAACAAGGCGAAGTAGAGTTAAGCATAGACTTTAAACCCGCTATACCTACACAAGAGCTAGATACCAGATTACAGGAGGAGTTAAGGATAAATAGTAAGAAAAATTTAAGAACAATACTGAAAGAACTCTTACCTTCATCCTTAATACCCATTGTGATTGAAAGAAGCGAAATCCCTTCCTCAAAACAGGGATTTGAGATAACTAGAGATGATCGTCTAAAGATACTTACACTTTTGAAAGATTTTAGGTTAACCGTTCAAGAGATAGGCTCTTGGGATAAAGCGATAGTTACAGCAGGGGGAGTAAATATTAAAGAAATTGATCCTAAAACTATGCAATCTAAGATTGTTAAAAATCTTTACTTCGCAGGAGAGATAATTGATGTATATGGTCCAACTGGTGGATACAATTTACAAATATGTTGGAGTACAGGGATTTTAGCTGCAAGGTCGTAGTATAATACAGGATGCAAGATTTCAAAGAGATTTTTGAACAAATAGAAAATACAAAAACATGGAGAGAGAACTCCCTTCAAACAATACTTAAGAGATATCCCAAAGATGGTAAGGGGTTGTATAGGCACGATGAGTTAGTAGAAATGTACAAGAGATTGGTAAGTGACAAAGATGTCATTCCTAACAAAAAGATAGAGGAAAGAATTAGGATGAAACCTACTAGAACTCAGTCTGGGGTAGCTACTGTCACTGTACTCATGAAGCCCTTTGCATGCCCAGGACAGTGTATATTCTGCCCAAATGATATGAATATGCCTAAATCATATATCTCTAGTGAACCAGGGGCACAGAGAGCTTTAAAGAATGAATTTGACCCCTTCAATCAAACATACAATCGTATAAAGGCATTACAAAACATTGGACATAATACAGACAAGATAGAGTTAATAATACTTGGAGGAACATGTTCCTTCTATCCAGAACAGTACATCATATGGTTTGTAAAAAGATGTTTTGATGCAATGAATAGCTTCGGAAATACCAACTATTCAGACGATAGGGGTATAGAGAATATATCTTGGGAAGATCTCTTTGAATCACAAAGAATAAATGAAACAACCGTATGTAGAAATGTTGGTCTAGTACTTGAAACTAGACCTGATTACATAACAGAAGAGGAAATAATCAGATTAAGAAAACTTGGTGCAACAAAAATACAAATAGGTATACAGAGTCTAGATAACGAAATACTAGAATTAAATAGGAGAGGACATACAATAAAGGAAACCAAAAAAGCATTTGAATTACTTAGATTAGCAGGATTTAAAATACACGCACATTGGATGCCAAATCTATATGGATCCTCTGTAGAAAAAGATATACAAGATTACAAAAAACTCTGGAACAAAGAATATATTCCCGATGAACTTAAGATCTACCCTACTTCAATCATTGAAAATACCATACTAGAAAAATATTACAGAGAGGGTAAATACAAACCGTACACAAGAGAAGAATTACTAACATTGTTTGTAAATATTCTACCCTCTACTCCTAGGTATTGTAGATTAACAAGAATAGTGAGAGATATTCCCTCTAATGAGATTATTGATGGAAACAAAAGTACAAACTTTAGACAGATAGCAGAGAAAGAAATTGAAAGCTTGGGAAAGAATATCGAGGATATTAGAAGTAGAGAGATAAAGGATGAAGTAGCTAGGTGGGAAGATTTAGATTTAGAAGTAATAGAGTATGAGACTACCGTTTCTAAAGAATATTTCATATCTTACAAAACTAAAATTACTGATAGGATATGCTCATTCCTAAGATTATCACTACCAAAAAAAGATTCTTTTCTAGATGAAATAAAAGGTAGTGCAATGATAAGGGAGGTACATGTATACGGTTCTTTAGTTAATATTGGTGAAAATAGTTCTGGTGAATCACAACATTTGGGTCTTGGTAAAAAGATGATTCAAATTGCAGAAGATATTGCAAAAAAAGAGAATTATCTTAGCCTTTCTGTGATATCTGCAATAGGAACAAGGGAGTACTATAGAAAGAGAGGGTTTAAGGATGAAAAACTCTATATGAAGAAAGATCTTTAAGACTCAACAACCATGCTTCTTTCTTTTAGGGCAATATATTTTCCAATTAAGATATTAAGAAAACGATCTTTTTCCTCGATGTCTTCAAAAGATCTTCCATTCCCAAAGACTTCCTCTAAGACAGCATTTCCAAACATGACAACTGTTCCATATGCAGTATTTCTAGGTTCCCATCCATCTCCTGGAATACCTCCCTCTTTTTCTATTTGTTCAGTATACTGATTAACAATATCCCTCAAACAATATGGTTGGGTAAGAGAATTAGTTTCTTCTACGCCAGAGGGATTAACAGCAAAGGCTCCGCTATTCATAGATAAGAAATATATATTTCTATTAGGTTTGGTTTCTTTCATTTTTGTAGGTTCCTTGGGGGTTAATAGCACATCATCTTCAAGTTCAATCAACGATATGATATCCGCTGGTAAAACGGTACATAAAGAAAGCATCAAGCGTCCTGCTTCTGTACTTTGTAATCTTTCTCTCAATTTGTCAGATATCTCAATCCTTTCTAAAACTCTATCCGAAATTACCTCCCCATGAACAACAATAGGTATTACTCCACCTAAGTACCTTATAAGTTCTTTTGAATATCGGTCCTGTGCGTTGCTTCGAAACTCAATACCACTAAACATATGAAGCCAAGGTGTAGACTCAGAAAGAATGTCTTTAGGGCCATACCCAAGTCTTTGAGAGGATCCCCCAGGAAGATAGACACCATTAGTATTCTTCGCATGCTCGCGACTCCTAATGATACCGTCCTCACAGATAAGGAGGGGAGACTTTTCACCCTCCCTGATATCCGTAGAAGCCCTTGCACCCTCTAATGATTCTCTGTATGCAGGATCTGAATAGTAACGTTGTAACAATTCTTTTGATTTATTCGCAGATGCACGGAAGTCATCCTCAGAGGAATTTAAGCTATTCTCTTGCGAAATAACCTCTTTGATTGTTCGTCTTGAGAGGGGAGAATCGTAATGTTTTGGGCTATCATCCTCCCTAAAATAGTTATCACTATGATCATACGGTTTTTCTCCATTCATAATGATATTCTACATACAAGGAAGTTCTTGGTAAAGAATAGAAGAACAAATTATGTATAATTTAGAAAGTTAATTTTGCAATATTTCGAATAAATGAATCTCTACAAAGGAAGCAAACTACATATGAGTCCGTTCCAACCACAACCTGTACACCCCGATGACATTCACAAATTTCCTAGCTCAACTCCTAGTGGAGTAATTTTTGCGTCTGACTCTGAGATTAATGCCAAGATATTCGCAGCACTAAGAGGAGTCTGTTCTTTCGGAACGATCCCTTCAGAAGATAACAAGAAACTAAGGGTTATGCTTTATGACCGTCCAGATCAGAAATTGATGGACGAGACAGTATACATATTTACCTTCTCTAAAGATGAAGGTAATTGGGAATATATTCGTGAGTCAGGAGAGTGGTACTGCACAGAAGAGCAAACACCAACAGAAATTAGGCAATACACGAGAGAACAGCTATACAATGAATTAAGGGAAAACCCTGAACTGATATTCCAAGAAGATTATCAAGAGAAAGAGAGTATACCAATAAGCTAGCAAAATGGGGGTCCAGGGATGGATGTCGAACCTAAACAGTATACTGCAAAGTATCAGAAGATTAATGAACGTTGACCACGATATTTAGTATTTGTATACTTGACTCATGGAAATATATTATATTATCCCAATTGTTTTGTTTATTGCCATTTTTATAATAGCCGAATTATTAAAAAAAGAACCTGTTCCTGAATTTCAAAAGAATCAATATCTACTTAATCATTCAGAGCTAACTTTTTACAAATTTCTTTTTCAGAATCTTCCCTCTTCAATATCCATAATGTGTAAAGTTAGGCTAATTGATATTGTAAAACCAATATCGAAAGGAAAATCTTATACAAGTGATAAGAACAGAGTAATAGCTAAACACGTTGATTTTGTTCTAATAAATAATGAAAATTCTGAAATAAAAGCAGTAATTGAACTTAATGGATCTTCACATTTAAACCCTACTAGACAGACAAGAGATAGTTTTGTTGATATTCTTTTAAAAAATGTTGGCCTACCTCTTTTTGTCGTAAAAGTTAAACCTCAATATAATACAGAAGATATTAAACCTATCATAGAATCATTTATAGTTCACTAGAAAAGAGGAAATGGGTGTACAGGGGCTCGAACCCTGAACCTAACGGTTAAGAGCCGTTTGCTCTACCAATTGAGCTATACACCCAGTTCAGATATAAACAAAGAATAATACCAGTAGATTAAAGATTTTTCAATACAAATCACTTCTTTATCCTTGTTAATACTATATCCCTTTGAATCAAACTCTCCTTCTTAAGATACACCTCATCACCATCTTCAATATCCTCAACCCTGTATCCAGTATCTAAAATTTCAATATAGTATCTACCCTCACCTACAAAGAATCTATACCTACCCCTAATATCCGTAACCCTTTTCGCCACTATCTTGTCAAACTCTGATTCTCTCAATCCAATAACTACTCCTTCAAGTCTTTCACCTTCTTTGTTTCTTACGATACCGTAATCATCTACTTTACTTAATATGTTTCTAAGTATAAAGAAGAATGTTGGTACAAAGAGGAGTAATACGATTAATGAGAACAAGGACGGATTGTTGTAATAGGAATAGAAGGCAAATATCAAACCTAAAAGGAATAAAACTATGAGAAGCATATTAACAAGGAATTTAATTCTAGCCCAGAAAGTTTCCAATGAAAGACGAAGTTTCGAAACTTCAAGAGGATCCATAGGTACTGCATAGTTCGCTTCTACATTGGAAGTAATATCGAACTCTTCACCATGATATACATTAGTTAAAGGATAGTCCTCTTTTCCAAAAACAACATTAGAAGGGAATGCATATCTAGGAGCCCTTACTAAAATTCTGTATCTACCATCTTTTAATCTAGCACTGAAATACCCCCTACTATCTGTTACATCAGACCATACAATACGATTGTTCATATCAAAGATTCTAACGATAGCTTGTGATATTGGATCTTTTGTAACAGAATCATATACAAAACCCACAGGTTTAGCACCCTTTCTAAAACCAAGTAAAGATAGAAGATTAAGGAAGAGTTGAAGAAGGAAGTAAGGCAAACTACCAAGACCTCCAGCAGCGATAGCTATTGCAGAAGTTGCAGTCACAACAGAGGTAGTTGTAGTAACACGATCTAAATCCTTAGGATCCAATTGACCAATTGTATCATCAAGTATTACATCTAAATCCTCTAAACCCTTCTCGATCCTATCAATAATTGGAGGGTTCTCTGGTTCTACTGGATACTCTCCTTTAGGAATATCAAGGTAAATATCACATACTCGTGTAATATTTGTTGCTGTATCACTAGCCTCTACACAAAACCCATACCTCTCTTTAAGGTAAACACCCGATATTCTCTCCAAATCACCAAGTCTAACATTAACAGTAAAAATATCCCCCTCGAAGGAGTAATCATCTGTACATGCAACTAGGTTATCTCCAGTATTAAGACAGAAGAATTGTGTACTCGCCAATTGAAGGTTATCACTAACTCTAAAAAGCATTGTAACAACATGAGTACTGCTCCAATTCACAGTATCATTTTGACCTACATCTCCAATATCTAGGACTTCAATAACTGGGGGTTGATTGTCCTGAACGCTGTAAACGATATTAGACCATGCACCTGTTCCACCATACTGATTTTGAGCACGAACTCTGTAGAAATACATCTTGGCATCCTCTAAACCAGTAAACTCATGGGATGTGTTTGTGGTATATCCAGATTCACTTAATACTGAACTAAAATCGGAATATTCGCTCGCTTGAACATTGTATGTGTAATTTGCACCCAAGCTACTCCAAAGAACAATATTACTCAAACCCTTTGTGTACTGAGGCTCCGGTAACATATTTGGTATTGGGACAGGCACAACATACAAGGTTCTACAGTTTTGAATCGTAATATCATATCCAAAGGTAGTATCCTTTGCGCACACTGTATATGTACCAGGGGTAGCAGAATATACAGAACCGTTCGTTCTACCAGTCGCATTTGTAAGGGTAATAGGTTGAGTAACCGTTAAACCAGGAGCAAGTATTACAATCTGCCTTCCAGGAATACCCAATCCGCTAGGTGATAGTACCCTTATCTCAACATTACTTGGTTGATATATTTCTACCGTTATTGGATTAACATTGACTGTAGAGTAAAAATCAACTGTAATATTCGCCTCAACAGTTACATCCTCCTGCATTGATTCAAATGAACCTTGTGAGTAGACATTTGGTGCAAGTAAAAGGGTGAAAAGAAAGAGAAATATGTATTTTAGGGCAGCAGTATATTTCATGGCTATATCTCTTCAATTACTCTCTTAACATATATATCTAAGGCCTGTGTAAAGAATTTTTCTGTATACGGATTTTTACCTAGTTTGTAATACTTTCCAACTTTACTGTAACAGTTTTTACACAGAAGAGCAAAGTTAGAAACATCCATATATTCAAGATCTTTATCACTTCCACAGATATTACACAAAGTAAAATCTTGAAGAAAACCCATCTCTTTTAAAAAGAGAACTCTAAAACGATTAACGGATTCTGTATTAAAATCCTTTTTCAAGACACTCTGCATCATATCAAAAACCCTCTCATTAGGATCATACTCAGCAAGGATTTTGTTTAGCATAACTAAGACCCTATTAAGATTCTCTACCCTATTTTTTAGCACATCAGTATTAGGAGAGAGTGTAAGCTGAGATTCTGTTAATACAGGCAATCCCTTACCTTCATAGAAGGATACTTCACTTATACAAAGAGTTTGCATATTACCCCTGTTCTTACTATTTATCTTCCTAATACTCTTTGCAAAGAGAGTGAACTTACCAAGTCCTTTGCCAAATACAGTAAGAATCTTGTCTGCTTCAGAGTAATTTACCGATTTTATAACTATCACAATATCTTTAGACATCTCTACCCTTTACTCCTTTCCTTGAAAGAACAACCCAGGGTGTTTTAAAAAGTATATATAGATCTGTTAACAATGAGGGGTGCTTTGCATATTCAGTATCTATAACCAATCGATCTCTAAATGGTATTTCGTTTCTTCCTGATATCTGCCACATTCCTGTTAATCCAGGCTTTACAGAAAATATCTCCTTGAAATATTTACTATCTTTAGGATACTTACTCAGATGCTCCTCAATCTCTTCAGTGTAGAAGGGACGTGGACCTACCATACTCATTTGTCCAAGTACAATGTTAATCAACTGTGGTAATTCATCTAGGTCTGTATTTCTTAAGATCCTACCTACCCTTGTAACGCGTAGATCCTTTTCTAATTTATGATTTCCTAAAAGCTCACCTTTTACCTTACTATCTTTCATAGCTAACTCATGAGCATTGGGTATCATTGTGCGGAATTTGTACATAAAGAAAGACTTACCCTCTCTTCCATATCTTACTGGAGTACCAACAAATACTTCACCGCCATCAGAGAGTTTAATTGCAAGTGCAATTACTAACATCAATGGGGAAGTTAATATCCAAAGAATAATTGAGAGGAATAGGTCTATTGTTCTCTTAACTATTCTGTATAGCATCTTCTACATACCTTTGTAGTTTGTAAATGAATATCTCTACAGCAAAGTTACTAGCCTGCTTTCTACAGTTATCACTCTTGTACTGTCTTCCATCAAATTTTTTAAGAATCTTTGCAAGAGATTTGTAATCATATTTAGTAAAAAACTCTCCACTCTTTGGGTTAATATCTGAAATAGTTTCGGTCACCCCACCCTCTCTGTATGCAATCACTGGGGTACCAGCTGCATTTGCTTCTACAGGTACAATACCGAAATCTTCTCCTTGAACAGGAAATATTAAGGCTTTTGCTTTGGATAGTAGTTCTAATTTCTCTTCTTCTGAAACAAAACCTAAAAATTTTACATAACCCTTCGCATTTAGATCTTTAACAAGCTCTTTCATTCTCTCAAGATCATCTCCTGTACCTGCAATCTTAAGAGGCACCTTTGCCTCGTGAGCCGCTCTTATCGCTAACTCAACACCTTTGTATGTTTCTACACGACCTAAATACAGAAACCAATTCTCTTTTCTGTTTACTTTAGTAATCTCACCTATTGCTTTAACTTCTACTGGAGGATATATGACATCGCTATCTCTTTCATAGTATTTTTTGATTCTTTTCTGTACTACATTTGATATCGCTATCATCCTATCAATTCTTTGAGCTGCCCCCCTATCCCAACCTTTCCAAATATCTTCTAAAAAGGTATTCATGAAGAATGCATAGAATCTAAACAGTAACCTGTTTATACCCTTTAACTGTTGATGATCTTTTAGAGATCTTCCCTCTTTCTCCCAGAAAAACTTTGTAGGTGACATACAGATATTAATATGTGGGATATTTCCCTTCGAGAATTTCGCGAATGCGATGGAGAGTGAAAGTATTGCATCATATCCTTTAAAGTTAAATGATCTGTATGCAAGGGGTTGGATTAATTGTAAAAAGTATCGGAATTTAAACTTACCAGGAATATATTGCATAAAGGATGTTTTAACTTCAATATTTGGGAATGTCTTCTTTACAAAATCTCTATCACAGAATGCTGTATACAGGGTAGAGTTAGGGAATGCTTTTATCATATCTCCCAACTGTTTTTCTGCTCCTCCATATTTGTACAATGGATCTGAAACAATCGCTATTTTGTATGTGCTACTTTTTTCTTTCTGTGTCATATACTTTTGATAAATATCTTTCCAGGTTATCTAAGAACTTTTCTTCAGTAAAATCTTTTGCCCTTTTAACAATCTCTCTAGGATTATACCCCCTCTTCTCAAATTTCTTAAGTAATTCTAACAATTCCTCTTCATTCTTAAAAAACTCTCCGCATATACCCTCCTTAACAGTTTCAAGAACACCACCCTCTGAATATGCAAAAACGGGAGTTCCCTGAGCCATAGCTTCTACCGGTACTAAACCAAAGTCTTCGATACCACAGAAAAGTAATACTTCAGAGATATTAAAAAGGACTCTAACTTCAGAATCATCTTTAACAAATCCAAGGAATTTTACAAGGGAATTACCTTTCGCAACATCTTTGAGATATTTAAGATCAGGACCATCACCAACTATAACTAGCTGTTTACCTGAAGATATGCATGCTCTAATTGCCCAATCTATTCTTTTGTAGTCATACAATCTTGAAACCACTAATACAAACTCCCCTTCTATGTCATATTTTTTCTTTACTAAATCTTTTCTCTCCTGAGATATATTCTCAAAACACTCTTTAGATATTCCTGGATATATTACAGTAGCGTTTACTCCATATCTCTTTTTAATCTTTCTTGCGATATATTCTGAATTTGCAGTCCAGTAATCTACTCTTTTTGATATTGAGTAATCCCATATACGCATGTATGTATTAAGAAAAGTAGAGATTGGTTTGTAGATATTCTTTAATTTTGAAGATCGTACATTCAACTCATGATCCCAAAGACTTCTAGGTGGTGTCATTACCATTGCGACATGAGGTTGATATATACCTGTAATCACTCCTCTTGCAGGACCTGCAGATATACTAATTACAAGATCATACCCTTCTAAGTTAAAGCTCTCGTATGCAAATGGAGAGAGGATCTTTAAATGCCTGTAGAAACTCTTAGGTTTAGGAATTCTTTGTACAAAGCTTGTATATACCTTCTGAGGAATATTACCATATGCATCTTGGTTAAAAGCTATGGTATATATATCAGCGTTGGGAAACAGCTTTAGCATAGAGAACATCTCTCTATCAGCTCCTCCAAAGGAAGTCATTTGATCAGCGATAACGGCAATCTTTTTGAAATTTTTTTCCTGCATTAAAGCTCTGGAAGACCTTCGTCCCCAAGATCATCAACCAATGGGAACTCGTCATCCTCTTCCTTATCTAATTCTGCGACAATATCATCAAGATCTGTCAGCGCCTCTGGGACAGAAGAGGTAACCTTTTCTTCATCTTCATCATCAGGGAAGATGTCACTTAAGGTATCAACACCATCATCAACAACAGCACCATCATCCAAGGAGTCTTCATCAGCTAGTACGATTACATTTGGTTGTTCATCCTCATCAGCAACAGTAACTAAGTCATCCTTTTTTAATTTACCATTCTCTACTTTTTCTTGAATCTTTTTAAGAAATTCATCAGCTTCTTTACCAAATTTCTCGACAACATCTATCACGCGCATAGGTTTGGAACAATCTGGACAGAAATGAATATGTTCAGTCTCTTCACCACAGTCAGGACACGAGAAGAAAACAACATGTACACTTTGCCTCTGAGTAACAACCTTCTTTGTATTTTCTAGTTTTGACATAATTCAACTTTAACTGATTACAGTAATCTAGGATATTACAATTAAGAGAGATAGGTCAAGAAACCCATAATAATAGCTATTCAAATTTGGGATAACAGCACTTCTTGTACTTCTTTCCACTACCACATGGACATGGATCATTCCTCCCTACTTTAGACCCTTTCTTAACAGTTTGTTGCTTACTGACATTCCCAGGTCTTGAGTCAGAGATACTCTTTGCTTCCTCTTTTTCTGTTTGCATTGGTGCAGTAAGTGGAGAAGAATTTCTTACTACCCTTACCTTAAAGAATCTTGTTACAGTATTTTCATCTATGCTTGCAAGCATCGTATCAAAAAGTCTAAATCCTTCATTTTTGTATTCAACCAAAGGATCTCTCTGAGCTAAATTACGCAAAGATATACCTTCTCTAAGATCCTGCATATTGTCTAAATGCTCCATCCAGAATCTATCGATACCCTGAAGTATTAATACTTTTGAGAGCTCTCTCATAGGTTCTGCCCCAATTGCATATATATGCTCTATGTATCCAACAAGTATTAATTTTTTTAATTCTCTTGATATATCTGCAGAGCTACTTCCCTCCAGAGATCTAAAGTATTCAATACTGTTTTTAAATAAGAGATCTTTTACACTTCTTTCAAAAAGCTCCTCTGTAAGCAAATTCTTTATCTGTATATACAAGTTTCTCTCCTCAATATTGTCGATACGCATATCATCCTCTAATTGAGATTCAACAAGCATATCGGTATGATCCAGAAGCTTCTTTAATATTGATATATCTAAAGGATTAAGTTTAAACTTCAAACCCTCTAAGAGCTCAATTCCCCATGAGTCTCTTCTTGTTAAACCAAAACCATCTAGGTCATCTTGTAATTTTTCAATATCCAAATCTAAAATATATTTGAGATCATCTTTAAGAGATATCTCCGAAACTGTTTTAAGATCTTGTGATATCTCAAGTATTTTCGATCTTAGATCATATATGATATTCCTTTGTTGATTTAGGACATCGTCATATTCAACAAGTCTCTTACGAATATCATAGTTGTGAGATTCCACTTTCTTTTGAGCATTCTCTATCGTTCTACCCAATATACCAATAGATATTGGCATATCATCATCTAAACCGGCTTGGGTCATAATCATTTTCATTCTGTCACCACCAAAGAGTCTCATTAGATCATCTTCGAATGATACATAGAACCTAGATTCTCCGGGGTCACCCTGCCTTCCGGCTCTTCCTCTCAACTGATTGTCGATTCTTCTTGATTCATGCCTTTCAGATCCAATGATATACAAGCCTCCAAGTTCTTTTACCCCTTCTCCTAGAGCAATGTCTGTCCCCCTACCTGCCATATTAGTTGCAATTGTAACTGCACCTTTTTGACCCGCTTCTGAGACGATCTTAGCCTCTCTCTCGTGATGTTTGGCATTTAATACCTCATGAGCAACCCCTTCTTTGGAAAGGAGCATAGAGATGGCCTCAGACTTCTCTACAGAGGTAGTACCTACTAATACAGGTTGTCCCTTCTCATTGTGTTCCTTAATATCTTCAACGATAGCTTGGAATTTACCCATCATTGTTCTGTAAACAACATCATTGTAATCCTTTCTTACAACAGGCTTGTTAGTTGGAACAACGATAGTGTCGAGGTTGTAAATAGAGGAGAACTCTTCTGCCTCTGTTAATGCTGTACCTGTCATACCGGAAAGATATGAATACAACCTGAAGTAGTTTTGCAAAGTAATGGTTGCCATTGTCCTACTCTCTCTCTTAACCTCAACCCCCTCTTTAGCTTCGATAGCTTGATGCAACCCCTCGCTATACCTTCTTCCAGGTAATGCTCTTCCTGTAAACTCATCAACGATTAAGACCTCTCCATCCCTAATCATATATTCATCATCCAATTTGTAGAGCTCTTTTGCTTTCAATGCATTATCCAAATGATATGCAAGCTGTGCATTCTCATATATGTTCTTTACCTTCAATGCTTTCTCTACAGCATCAATACCCTCATCATTTAAAGATACTGAGTTAGATTTCTCATCTACAGAGTAATGCTTCTCTCTTTGTAAAGAGTTAACAATATTGGCAAACTGCTTGTACATCTCATTGGAAGCTTGGGCACTAGTAGAAATAATTAATGGAGTACGAGCTTCATCAATCAAAATGGAGTCAGCCTCGTCTACAATTGCAAAGTATCTAGGTCCTTGAACTCTCTCATCTAAACTAGAAACCATATTGTCTCTAAGATAGTCGAAGCCATATTCGTTGTTGGTGCCATATACTACATCGCAATCATATGCCTCTCTCTTACTACATTCAATTAGATTAACACCACTCATATGATCATACTTTAATCTTCCAGCCTCTTTTGCTTTCTTCTCTCTTTCTTCAATTAACTTCTTTCCATCATCACCCTTTAACTTAATAACCTCTTCGTCAGTAATATATCTGTACTGGATACCTGAGTTAATTGCTGCTACAGTCATTCCTAAACTGTTTAAGATATGGCCATTCCATTCTGCATCTCTTCTTGCCAAGTAATCATTTACTGTAACTAAATGTGCACCTCTACCTGTTAGTGCATACAGGTAAAGAGGCATATTAGCTGCCAATGTTTTTCCTTCACCAGTGAAAAGCTCTGCCACTTTGTTATCAAACAGTACATATCCTGCCATAACCTGAACATCAAAGTGCCTATGATTTGCAACTCTTTTAGATGCCTCTCGAATTACTGCAAAAGCTTCCGGTAATATCTCTCTTAGTACTTTTTTCTCATCCTCTAATCTTCTCTTTAGATCACCTTTCCCTAATTGATTAAACTCTTTTCTAGCATTCTCTAAATCAACATTGAGGATATTTCTAAACTCTTGGGTTTTTTTCCGTAGCTCTTCATCGGAGAGCTTACTAATCTCTTCCTCTAAAGCGGTTACTTGATCCACAGTTACTTGGATCTTTTTTAATTGTTTTTCGTTTGAGTCAAACAGACCTTCTAGTAGTTTTAGCATAGCTCTCGATTATATCAATATTTAAGATGAGTACAAACCTTTAAGTGTAAAGATTTGTTAACTTTGGGGTGTAACAATGTATATATGATACCACTAATATTTTCAACTATCTTCACAACATACTCCCAATTACCGTTAAAGACAGAGTGGGATTCCCTTGGAGAAAACATTGAGTACGAGCTTCAATACTCTTTTACACAAGATTTTCGATATATTGAAATATCCCATTGGCCAACAACAAATACATATGAATATACCCAATCATTACAGAACAAATTCTACTGTAGAAGGTTAAGATACAGAGAGATTGGTACTGAAGGGTATTCATACAAAAACCTTGATTGTTTCTACTTTGATTCTGAATATATCCCTCCCGTACAAGAGGAGACCACCCAAGAGCAGGAGATATTGGAAGAAGAAATCCCCCCTTTACCCGCAAAGCCCAAGGAGATATTCAATGAAAGGGAGAGCATGGATACAGAGGTTCTTGGTATACAAGATACAGAGGAAAATCTCTGCAATATTTCGATATTAAAAAGGGGCTCTTCATATGAGATATTAAATTGGGATTGCAAAGAGAGTACCTCAGTTACATCCTCGATATATATTAACTGGGGGAAATATTACTCAACAGAGATCTCTGGTACATATTTAAAAGATATTGATGCTAATATTTCGATATATTCCTGCAAGAAATTTTCTTTGAGAGATTTTTCTACTTGGGGTAAGTGCAAGAAAGTACTCTTAAGGAAGTACAGGTCTGAGGTATTACTTGTATATACTGGGAATATATACATAGGTGGGAGATGGCAAAGGAATTACAACTTTAGTTTCAAAGAGAGTGAGTTCTTTCTTTCAACTCTTACAAAAGAAGATCCTTCGGAAGAGCAAGTCTCTCTTTCCTTTATCGAATATATTTCAATATTGAACGGGAAGGAGTGGATAGATTTAAGAAGAAAGGTAAGGATACCCGTTGAGATATCCGAGAAAAGTATAGAGAAGAAACCCTTTGGATTTCCAATTGACAGAGATATTGGTGTAACACAGTGGTACGGTTGTACAAAGTATCAGTGTCCTCACAAAGGTATAGATTTTGGGGCAAGATTAAACAGGGTAATATCTGTAGGAGATGGAACTGTTACAAAGGTAGGATATGACAAATATGGTGGAGAGTGTAATCAGGGTGGTAACTATGTAATTGTTAAGCATACCAATGGTATGCATACAACCTACTTCCATTTAGATCACTACAAAGTACAGGTTGGTAGTACAGTAAAGAAGGGAGATCTGCTTGGTGTTAGTGGTAATACAGGGAAATGGAATTGTCAGAAGTTGGGATATCATTTGCACTTTGAGACAAGAAAGGGACAATCTTCCTCTACTCATGTTAATCCTGTTGGGTACATTGATATAGATTGGAATATGATCCCGACATTGGGAAAAGATGTCTTTCCGGATAGATTGAGCGGGGAAAATCCTCATCCTAATTTCTAAATATATTAAGATGATTAAAGAGCTATTTCTCTTCCTACTTTCATTTCTAAATACTGAAAAGTCTTTTGCTTTTGAGTATGTCTTACCCGTTGAAAGTTCTCCTTTAAATATATATTGGATATCAGAAAACAATATCTTAATCTCATATCGAAACAAAGCGGAGATTGTTAATTTAGAAAACAGAGCAAGGAATACCTTAGAAGAGTGTACGAATTGTATATACGGGTATGATGGAGAGATTGTTAGATGCGAGTATGTTCATAGGGAGATAGAGAGCAGTGAAGAGTTTAGTACTACGATATACGTATACAACTCAAATGAAGAAATTGTATTTCAAAAAGATCTTTTTCCTACTGTACTCCCTACTCTTTGTAAAAAAGATTTTCTTTTACTAAAGAGTGCATACTCATTCCTTGAGCAGAAAAGTTACTACTTGGATACTACAGATGGACGATTGAGTGAGTACAAAAAACAAGAGAAGAACATATCTGTTGGAGAAAGATATTTGATCTTAATGGGAGAGAGAAACTTCCTAAAGATATATCTTAAACAACAAGAGAGATTGCATATACTGCCATACCAATAGTAAACCCAATCTTAAGCAGTATGCTTACAATGATACCAATGAAAGAACCAATACCTGCTTTGAATGCATTCTTTAAATCTTTCCTTGCGAATATGATTTCAAAAATTGTTGCACCCAATATTGGACCAAGGAACATTCCTACAAAGCTTCCAAGTATTAATCCAACAATTCCACCTACTATTGCACCTACCATTCCCCAATTGGATCCCCCAAACTTCTTTGCTCCCAATGCAACCACAATGTTGTCTACGAATGTTGAAAGGAGAGAGAGGATGAAAAGGACAACTAATATTGAAGGTGATATGACTTCGAAGCTATCAAGAGCAGAAAGTAGCAATACTCCAATATATACCAACCAAACTCCTGGTAGAGTTAATACTGTAAGTACAATGCCTGCAAGAAAGAGTATTCCTACTAATATGTATATTAATATATCCATAGTGATATATTTTACACTTCTTTACTCTTTTTAAGAAGTGCAGAGTAATATACTGAGTACAAAACAATTAGAGATATTGTTTGTAATACAAGAGTTACCCATACTACACCTAAGTATCCATAGACCTTTACTACGAATATATTCAAGGTTACATTAAGAATTCCTACTAAAACATTTTCTACTGCCATATATCTAGCATGGCCGGTAGAGGTAATCATTGCCGTATTGATTATTACAACAGGTATTGCCTTTGCAAATGTTAAAGAAACCGGTAGTAGAAGGAGATACATTACATCGTTTACATACTCTGGGAATACAATATGTAAAGCGAGATTGGTGAGTAACATAGAGAGTGGTATGAACAGTATTGTTAATCCAAGAGAGTATATTAAGATTCTTTTGAAAAGGGATATTACATTTACGTACTTTTTTAGTGTAAACATTTCAACAATATTAGGTGCTAGAACTTGGCCTAATACGGTAAATGGTATTAGATATATTGTAAATATCTTGTTTAGAAGCTCATATACAGCAATCTCCTCCAAAAGATTGTACTGACCTAGAATTAATATATTAACCTTTGAAAGAAGGAAGTATCCTACTGTAGCTATACCAAAATATACGGAGTAACTAGCGATATCTTTTAATATCCCTTTATCAATCTTAAATTCTATCTTTCTATTAAGTATTAAAAGAGCTATTGAATATGTAGAGAAGAAACATACCTGTGTTAATACCGCCCCTATTAATCCCCAATTGGTAACAAAAATATATGAAAAGAGAACTCCTAATATTCCGTTTAATATTGAAACAATTGCAAGGGTTTTAAATTTTTTTAAACCCCGATACATACCATCTAGTAGAGATGTTAGAGGATATATGAAGATGAAGGGTAGTGCATAGTACAGATATATGTAGTGATCAGGGAATATTCTCTTTGCAAATATTGCCATGAATGTAATTACTATGCAGGAGATTACAAATATTAGTAAACCGGAGTTAAAAAGTACTCTTCTTACCTTCTTTTTTTCAGAGGTATTGTATTGTGCTACATACTTTGATGTTGCAGTAGATATACCAAAATCCGAGAAGGCAATCATTAAAAAAAGTGCAGAGGACATATAGTTGTAGATACCCATATCCTGTTTAGTAAGAAAGAATGTTGCAATGAAAAACATTAATGCACTAGTACCCTGCTTACTTAATATTTGGATTAATCTCCATACAAATGAGGAGGACAATTCTCTGTTGTTTTTGTATTTGGTAATTAAGAACTCTTTAATATGCATTAAGACATTCTACAGCTTGGTACAATCTTCTACTACTCCATCTAGCAGATTCTCTCCACTATCCTCATCATGCTGGAATCTGTAATCTTTATCGCTAGTTTCCTCTACTTCATCCTGTCCAAGAGAATCTATTATTCTAACAACACGGTATATTTTTTCTTCGTCTTTCTTTGTAAGAGGAAAGTAATATTTGACTGAGAAATCCACCTCAAACTTTTTGCTTCCTTCACCATTATCCTTATCTACAGATATACTATATTTCATTGTTGTGAAATAAAAAGTTAGATGAAGGGGAATTTATTGTCAGTTCTCCTTCGAGTGAAAGTCAGAAGCTTTTCCGTTAGAATCTGTGTCCCAAGACATTCTGCGACTTCCTCCAGTAGTCACAACAGACTCTGTCGTATGCTTCGAGCCATCGTCATAATAGCTTTCGCTAATAATGCGACGAACTGGTCCCCCTGAGACTTCACTACCTTTGCTTTCCTCTACCTGTTTACTACTTCCGACCTTAGTCTTCGGTGCCATAAAAGATCTCCTTTCCTTGCAGATTCTGACCATTCCTTGAAAGAGCAAACACCATAGTTGGTGTATCTTTGAGAAGATTTTACAAAAAAAACCTTAGAATCTCAATATAAATGCTCCAGTAATACCGCTATTTCTTTAGTCCTAGCTTTTCAAACATATTTCTTGAATCACTACTTCCAATCTTTTGCCCTTTATATATTGGCAAAGTAAAAGAAAATGTACTACCCTTACCTATCTCACTCTCTACCCACATATCACCACCCATAAGCCTTACAAGACCAAATGTAACATACAAACCAAGTCCCGTACCACCAGGTCTTACTATTTCAGAACCAAGGTAGTTATCTACTCTATAGAATTTTTCTCCTAATTTCGGTAGATTCTCTCTAGGTATTCCTTTTCCAGTATCCTGAATACTTACTGTAACAAAATTATCATCATACTTAGTAGACACAGTTACATTCCCCTTTTGAGTATATTTAATTGCATTACTAATTAAGTTATTAAGGATTTCTACTACTCTTACCTTATCCACATATACATTAGGAGTATTTGGATTTACATTGTTATTAAATTGAATACCCTTCTCTTCAAAATCAATCTCATGACCATGAACAGCCATTTCTATTTCTGCTTTAATATCTACATTATCATGTCTTATCTCAACCTTATTCCCTTCTAATTTAGCAGATGTAAGCAATGTATTGATTAATCCTATTTCGGTTTCTACAGACTTCTTGATTCTGTCTATATATTTTTTAAATTCTGCAGGATTACTCTCAATAAATTTCTCAAGAAGTTCAACATTTAGTTTTACAACAGTAGCGGGTGTTCTTAATTCATGCCCCATTATATCTATCATATCTGCTTCTTTCCTTCTTGCTTCTTCTAATTCTTTAACCTTAATTTGTAATTCTTTGGTTTGTTCATTTACTTTCTCTTGAAGAGACTTATTAAATACTTCAACTTCTTGATACAAGAAAGCTCTTTGCAAAGAGATTGCCATAGAAGATCCAACTGATCTAATATATTCTAAATCCTGAATAGAGTATGTTTTTGCTGCTTTACCATCTTCAATTGTAATATACACATTCCAGTCAATTAGGCTAGATTTTTGGATTGGAAAAATTACTCGAAGATTATATTTCTCAAAGAGATGTCTGAATGATTCTTTCCCATCAACATGCATTAGCTCATCTTTTATTAATGGTTGTTTAATTGTCTCTAAGAGTTCTAAATCTGCAATATCATTCAACGAAAGCCCATACGATTTAAAATCCTCCAATATTTTACCGTTTTTCGTTATCAAAATCTTTGTTGGAGAATTAAATATTCTTTTAAGTAAATTTTGAGTTCTATCAAGAATTACACTTACATCTAAGGTATCATTGAAAACAATGATTAGTTTCTCCTTTTCCTCTTGAATATCAATATTGTAATCGTAAAAAACTTTCTTAACTATTACATCTAATTTCTCATTCGCAAATACAAAAAGGAAAACAAAAAGTGCAGAGTACAAATATCCTGTTACCAATGCTTCGGGTTCATATATTCCACCCCAAACGATATTTTGCACAAAGGAAACAAGATGAAATATTGCATATGGTACAATCGAGATAAAGAGAACATATACCAGTTTACTCACTATTAGTTTTGTACTTGGAAATCGATATCTTAAAATTGCATAGTAGGTTGCAAGGATGAAAAAAATTAGGCTTAATGGTCCTAATGCTCTAATTTCGTTAAATTCAAGTATTGGAAATATTAAGTTTGTACTAAAGGAACTAAGTATAGAAAGCATAGAACCAAGGAAGATGTAGAATATTTGTGCTTTTGTTACAAGGTTCTGCTCTCTTTTGTAAGCTGCGAAGAACAAGATTGCAGAGTAACAGAAAATTATTCCTGTATAGATGACGAAATATATATTAAAGTCACCTCTAATTGATTGTAGGTGATTTTCGGAATATACAACATCCTTAACTATTCCGTCCGTAATTGAAAGAATTACAAATACAAAAGAAATAATACCCCAAAAAATCTTTCCAAGAAGAGCGTGTTTCCCTTCATAGTAAGTTCTTACGAAAAGATAGTACCAATATCCAATAAGGGCAGAGGTTACAAATGAAAATCTAGACGCCCAAAGAGCCACTGTGTGGTTCTGGCTAAAGAGATCTGTAACTAAAATAGATAGTGACCAAAGTATAACCCAAAAGACTAATATCGAGAAGGTTTGCCTTTTCTCTGCATTAGAGAGACTCTTTTCTTTAAGTACTTTGTAAATAATAAAAGTACAAAGGAGAATGATTATAAATAACGATATAAATCCTAATATCATTTCTTTTCAACTAAATCATATATAAATTGTACAACAGTTTTTCTTGGTTTGTAATTCTTTGCCTTTAATCTTAATGAATATTCATATGCATTCTTTGTATATACTGGATTTTTTAATATCTCTGATACTGCTTCCAATATTTTTGCTGGAACAGTATCATCCTTTATTTGATAGCTTTCTCTTTTAGAAAACTTCAATATACTAGTTTTGTTTACATTAATACCTAAGCCCATTTCTTCTAATCTGTTTGCAAAATATGCCTGATCTATACCTACTGGGAATGATACAACTGGCTTACCATTTTCTAATGCTTGCATTATTGCCCCCTGAGAACCCGTATTTACAATCACATCTGCGTATTTAGAAACTCTTAATCCTGGAATATAAGTCCTTATTATCAAACTATCATTGTCCTTCTGGAATTTTTCCCTTGGGAAATTTGGACCAAGAGCAACAATTACCTTTGCATCTAAGTCTTTAATGAAATTAAGAATTCTACGATATGTTTCTAATTCAAATACACTACCTCCAAAGTTTATAAGCACCAATTTTGAGTTTCCCTTGAATTCCTCAAGTTTTTTTTCTGTTAAATCTGTTTTCATCTTTTCGAAACCATTCCAGAATATAGGTCCGACATATTTAGTTCTTCCATCTAATTCTAGCTGTGGTTCAAATTCGTCATCACCAGGTATGAGTATATGCATTGGAGCATAAAGCTCTTCTCTACTCTTTATCTCTTGGGTTATACCCAATTTCCTGTAAGCATCTAATATTTCAGAAAGATAGTTCTTAACAAAAGATTTCTTAAATACAGGATTAAGTAATTTTCTCAAAATTTTGTGTTTTGTACTATCAGTAGCCAAGGAAATACCCATTAAACCTTTAGACTTAGGTAGATATTGTCCATTCATTAAAGCTACTACAGGTATTTCAGTTGCAAATGCTACTTGAGGACCAAAAAATCCAGGTGAAGTAATCACAACATCTGCTTTAACTTGTTTTGCTGCCTCTATTTCTGCACCCAACCAATCAATCATTTCTTCTTTGTGTGTTGCTAAATAGTTTACAGATTGATCTTTAGGGTCATTAAGATTAAAAGGTTTGTATGTTTTTACAATTTCATATCCTTGGTTTTCGATAAAACTTGCCTTACTTGTACAGGATGTGAAATACACTTTGTCTCCATTTTTAAGGAATTCTTCTGCTAATGCAAAACTTCTAATAACATGAGCTATAGAACTACTAGTGATAGGTGTAAAAAGAATATTCATTTGTACTTTCCAATCATATATGTAAAGTAAGAACACAACATACAGGTATCTTACTTGATTGAAAATTCTTTGTAAACAGATTTAAAAACCTCAATTGTCATATCAGTAGTATTTTCCCAGGAAAATTCTTTACCTCTTTGTAAACCTTTTTTTATTAATTCATCTCTAAGCTTCCTGTCTTTGTATATTTTGTACATGCTCTCTCCTACCTCTTTAGGGTTCTGACCGTTAACAAGTATTCCTGCATCTTCGAGCACTTCAGGATAGCAAGATCCATTGTGAGCTATTACAGGTGTACCTGATTTCATTGCTTCTACTAATGCAATACCAAAACCTTCATACAATGAGAGATGTATAAAAGAGATGGAGTTACTAAGGAGTGGTTTTATATGAGAATCTTCATAGAAGCCTGTAAAGATTACATTTTCTTTTAGTCCCAAACATTCAATCTTCTCTCTAAACTTTACGACCCTTTTATCAACCTCTTTAGCAAAGTTCTTTCCAGCAATTACCAAGTATGGAGCCTTACTATCATGTTTTACTTTAGCAAGAAACTCTCTGTATCCTTTTACTACTCCTTCTGAATTCTTGTTATATCCTAGTGTTCCTCCCATATATATGAAATATCCTCTCTTTTTGTAATCTTTAGGTAAGAAAGAATCCCATCCTTGTATATCTTTAGAGTCTTGTACTTCTCCATCTAGATATATTGGATATATATTCTGTTTAGGGTATTTAGGGAAGTATTTCATAAAGTCTTTTGCTGTATATTTGGAGTTTGTAATTATGGCTTTACAATATTTAGCTTTGTACATCTCCATCCAATACTGTATACCTCTAAATATATTGTGAAATATACTTTGCTCAGAATATATATTGAATATTGGTAATATGAAATCATGTACCATTAGTACTGTGGGTATATGTAGTGATGGTACCCCTATCCAGAAGTAAGGACAGAAATATATACTGTCTTCTTTTTTGTACTGTTTAATAGCGGGGAGTATTTTGAATGTATATGTAAGAAAATTTTTGTAATCAGAGGGTTTTACTTTTCCTAATCTGTGTATGTGTATATTCTTTCCTTTAAGGTATGGATCTAGTGTAGATTCCCCATCAAACATGAGTAACGTTATATCTATATCTTTCTTTTCTAGTATTCTACTTACAATGTGCTTAGTATATTGACCAATACCATTGTATTTAAGTTGATTTTGAGTAGTTGTACAATCAATTATTAAATGCATGGTATATATATTAGCAGATGGGGGTATTAGTACCAAGAGGTGTCCCTACCCCCGAGGTTTCCCAAGCGAGGTAGGGAGGTCTCGACCTAGGGTGGAAGACTTGCACTTCGTACATGGTGAGTCCTATCCTCACAGCACCCTACAGAAGCTTTCGCTTCTGTACAACCCTATTTTAACGATATTTTCTTGGAATTCCAAACTACTAATTATTATTCACCCAAATATTCTTTTAACATCTCTCTCCATGATCTCATTTCAGGTAATTTTGTATTAATTAATTGAGACCTATTTGGCACTACTGCCTTCCTTCCAAAATCTTTTAACTTAGACTCTTTTACAGGTGTTTTTATACCTTGCATATTTAATATTTCCTTTGCAAATTCATTTCTTGAACATGTATCCCTACTTGATATGTGGTAAATATCTGGTTTAATGTCACCCTGAATTGCAGAAAGAATAGATTGACTCAAATCTCCTACATATGTCGGACAACCTACTTCATCTGTAACAACCTTTAGTTCTGGTAACTCCTTAGCATATTTAGTAATCTTGTCTATGAAATTTGTAGCATTGGGACCAAACAACCACGATGTTCTAAAAATATATATCTTCCCTCCCACTTCTAAGATATTCTTCTCTCCCATTAATTTGGATTCACCATATACATTAAGTGGTTTAAAATTTTTGTAGTCTTCTTTATATCCTTCCTTTCGATTTTCACCAAATACATAGTCTGTGGATATATGCACAAAAGGGATATCTAACCCCTTACAAACCTGTGCCATATACTTAGGGGCATTTGCATTTACTTCAAAAGCTATCTCTTTTTCTTCTTCGGCCTTTTCAACATTTGTATATGCACTGCAATTCACTACAAAGTCAGGATTAGATTCTAAGACAACCCTTTTTACTTCATCCTCCAAGGTAATATCAATACCCCCATCCGCCCTATCATTTCTCTCTATCTCATACCCTTTTTCTTCAAGAAAGGAAGAGAGAAAACTCCCAAGCATTCCACTAGAACCAAATATTAAAACCTTTTTCATTGTTAATAGCTTAGAAATTAGAATAGGTCGTCAGGATTTATATCCTTAAGAACTGGATTCCCTTTATCCTTTTCAGAGAGTACAGGATTCCCTATTTGCCAATCTACTCCAATATCAGGGTCATTCCAAAGAAGGGCACCTTCATTTTCTTTAGAGTAAAAATTACTTACTTTGTATTCAAAGTCCGCAATTTCACTCAAAACTAAAAAACCATGTGCAAAACCCTTAGGAACAAGGAATACAAAGTGGTTTTCATCGGACAGCTCAACTGCTTCATACTTACCAAAAGTTGGAGAATCCCTTCTAATATCTACAGCAACATCAAGTACCTTTCCCGTTGCAACTCTTACGAGTTTATCCTGAGCAAATTCACCCTTTTGCCAATGAAGACCTCTTAAGACTCCCTTGGAGGATCTAGAGTGATTATCCTGTACCCATTTAATATCTATACCATTCTCTTTAAAAATCTTCTCATTGTATGTTTCCTTAAAAAATCCTCTATTATCACCAAATATATTAGGAGTAATCAACACTAAATCTGGAATACTTAATCTTTTAAATTCCATCCTCTTTCTATATCAATTTATTTATGAATTTCAACTTTCGAATCATCTCCGATGAAGAGTCTGTCTGCTTTAGGATGACCATTTTTACTTGTTACTTCTGCATTCCATCCTATTAAACAGCTATCTAATCTTCTGTCTAAATCATGGACATTACAGTTTCCCATTAGGATACTGTTTTCTATCTCAACATTTTTAACTACACAGCCTTCACCAATTGATGTAAAAGGTCCTATGTATGAATCTTCTACTATTGCATTCTCTGCAATGGAGATAGGACCTCTTAAGGTACTATTTTTTACTTTTGCACCATTCTTTATCTCTACACTTCCCTCTATATGTGAATCTATTACTTTACCATCACATATGTCTAACACCTCTCTTTCAAGTATTAGTCTATTAGCAAGTATTAAATCTTCTGGTGCCCCTGTATCTTTCCACCACCCTGTTACTTCTGATGCTGTCATTGTATATCCATTCTCTATCATCCAGTTGTTAATTACTGGCGGATAGTATTCTGGTTTTCCTGTTCCTTTAGGATCTATTGGTTTTACATGATCAAAGGCTTTGAATACCGCAGGTGTAAAGAAATATATTGCAGAAAGGACCAAATCACTTACAAACTCTTTAGGTTTCTCTACTGTCTTTACTATCTTTCCATCCTTCATTACAGCTACACCAAAGTTTTGATAGTCAGGTCTTTTAACTACTAATACATGAGCATCTGATTTTTTCTTTTTAAAATCTTCATAGTGTTGTTTAAGACCACCTGTTAGGATATTGTCTCCTGCTGAGAAGAGAAATTCATCATCCCCGATTAATTTCTCTGCTAACTTAATTGGATACATCATTCCATTTGGTTCTGGTTGTTCAATGTAAGAAATCTTACACCCAAATCTTTTACCATCACCTAAGAGCTCTCTCATTTCAGTATCGCCTACATTTACATTGATGATTACATCCTTTATTCCTAAATCCACTGCATCTAATATTATCCTCTCTATCATTGGCCTATTACCAATTGGTAGAGCATGTTTGTTCTTAGTATGTGTAAGAGGTCTTAGTCTTGTTCCTCTTCCTCCTGCTAGTATTAATGCTTTCATTGTTTAAAGAATATATATTAATTTAAATTCTTTTAGAAAGATATTTCTCTGCTTGTATATCTGCTTTAGGCTTAAGTGGTTTCCACCAATCTTGATTGTTTACATACCAATCAATGGTATCCTTTAGCCAATCATCTACAGATTTGCTTGGTTCATATCCTAATTCTTTTTGTGCTTTAGAATAGTCTATAGCGTATCTAAGGTCGTGTCCCTTCCTATCACCTACATGCACTATGAGTGATTCTGGTTTCTTAAGATACTCTAGTATCTTCTTTACAATCCATATATTTGGTTTTTCACCATTACCTCCAAAGAGATATGTTTCCCCTATCTTTCCTTTCTTAATACATAACTCTATACCTCTACAGTGATCCTCTACATGGATCCAATCTCTTACTTGCATACCATCTCCATATACTGGTAATTCTTCATCCATTATTGCCCTTGTAATTATCAATGGTATTAATTTCTCTGGGAATTGATATGGTCCGTAATTGTTAGAACAGTTAGAGATTGTAATAGGTAGTTTGTGTGTATGGAAATATGCTCTTACTAGATGATCTGAGGATGCCTTAGATGCAGAGTATACACTCTTTGGTGCATATGCCATATATTCATTGAATTTAGCTTTAGGATCATCTAAAGGTAGTTCTCCAAATACCTCATCTGTAGATACATGATGGAATCTAATACCTCCATTAGCTAATGCTGCTTCTAGTAAGTTTAGTGTTCCTTCTACATTTGTTTTAACAAATTCTTCAGGTCCTTCTATACTTCTATCTACGTGGGATTCTGCTGCGAAGTGAACTATTAAATCCATTCCCTTAGTGATATCCATTACTAACTCTTTATCACAGATATCTCCTTTAACAAATTTATAGTTGGGATTGTTTTCAATGTCCTTAAGGTTTTCTAGATTTCCTGCATATGTTAGCTTATCTAGATTTGTAATATGGTCTTCAGGATATTTCTCTAACCAATATCTAATGAAGTTAGATCCTATGAATCCTGCACCACCTGTAACTAGTAATTTCATATATTAATACAATTACAAATTAATATGGGCTGTATTGTGCATAGGGTACAATATTTGGTATGAAATTGAAAGATTGACCTAAAGCTTGAATTTATTATATCTTTTTTAGAATTTCTCTCTTAGATTATGCTTTAGGCTTTGTATTTTTCTAGCAAATCTCCCTGCTTTTGAATTTAAGAAACTTAAGTAATCACTCTTTAATTGCTTATATTGTTTTTTCAAAAGTTCATAATCGGCATTCTTAGTTTTTAGGTCTTGAAGTTCGCTCTCAATATTTCGTATATGAATATCTTTATCTTTAAGAAGCTTAGCAAGCATTGTGATTTCAAATATTGCATCTTTATATTTTTTATCTGTAATCACTTTGGTACTTGAGGCCTCTTTATATATCTCTACTATTTCCCCGATGATAAAATCCGGTGAAAATCTTTCCTGCACTGCTTTTATTAGCCATTCAGAATACTCAGAAGAGTATTTGTCTAGTTCTTGTGCAAAGGCTTTCTTTGTTACCTCTCTGTGATATCTATGCCCAGAGAAATTATTCTTCATTAGTTCATTGAAAGTGTCTGGTGTTACCATCCCATCTATCCCATTTATATCTGAGACAATAACGTTTCTACCACAAGCCATAGACTCCATAGCTCCTCTGCCAACTGTAACCACAACATCAACCATATTAATGTACTTTTCAACGTCTTTTACAGGATTCTCTGGTAGGCCCACATGAATCATCTCAATATCTCTCTTTTTACACTCTTCTAAATATATCTTTTCATGTTCCTTGGCCATATGGTTGGAGAGGACTAGAAGCTTCTTCGGCTTCTCGTTTATTTCTGCCTTTTTACGAAACCTTTTTGTATCTACCCAGTTGTTTAGTACTTCAATCTTACTTGTAGGGATGTCATGGTTCTTAACTAAGTGTTCTCTAACACCTTCACTAACTACAAGATATTTAAATATTCCAAGGTCCATTCTAGGTGGTTGTTCGAAATCAGGTAGAATACCATGAACAGCCATTATTGCAGGAGTATCCGGGAAATATGCTCGTAACATCCAGGCATTTACATTGTGCTGCATATGTAACACATCAAACTTCTCTTCTTTTATCTCCTCAAGATTATCAGTTATTTTAATAGAAGTTGAAGATTTTATTTTACTAGAGATTTCACCAAGCAGAGGAGAATAAATAGTAACTTCGTGACCTAATCCAAAAAGATGTCTGCCTAAACTTGCTGTGTACAGATCTGTTCCTGCGTAAGTAGATAGACTTACGGTTGAGATGAGTATTTTCATAGCCATATTTTATATGCAAGAAACTCTTAAGTAAATGAGATGGTTGTAAAGAAATATATAAACGTCTAGAATTAAACGGTATTCAACCCTGAATGATGATTCAAAATTGTATAAAAAAAGAGTAATGATGAAGAAAAAGTTAAAAAAATATTTTAAGAATTTTTTTATAAATATAATAAAAGATGGTCCAATTATTACTTTTAAACGAATCTTTAAAAGAATAAGGCATACAATCGAGTATCGGAAACAACTAAACAAAGAAACAAATATATACAAATACTGGTTAAAAAGAAATGAAATTACTCTTAATAAAAGATCTCAAATAAAAAAAGAATTAGGAAACTTAGAATACAAACCCCTCATAAGTATTATTATGCCCGTATACAATGTTGATGTTAAGTGGATAAAAGAGGCTATTAAATCAATAAAGAAACAAATATATACAAATTGGGAACTATGCATAGCAGATGATGCTTCTACAGATCCAAAGCTTATAAGCTACCTTCATAGAATCTCTAAAAGTCCTAGAATAAAAGTTACCTTTAGAAAAAAGAATGGACATATATCCGAAGCATCTAATACTGCATTAGAATTAGCAGAAGGAGAATATGTTGCACTAATGGATAACGATGACATAATACAACCACATTCATTAGCAGAAGTAGTGAAGTTGCTCAATGAGAAACCAGATACTGACTTTATATATTCAGATGAGGATAAGATTGATATGAGTGGTAAAAGAGTTGAACCATTTTTCAAACCCGATTGGTCACCAGATCTATTTATGTCAACAAACTATATGTCCCACCTTTCAGTTATAAGAAAAAAGCTCGTTGATGAAGTTGGGGGTTTTAGAAAAGGATATGAAGGTTCTCAAGACTATGATCTCTTTTTAAGAATAACGGAAAAAACAAACAAGATTGAACATATACCAGAAGTACTCTACTCTTGGAGAAAGATTCCAGGCTCAACTTCTTCTGAATATTCAGATAAGGGATATGCAAAGGAAACTACTATCAAAGCATTAGCAGATGCTTTAAAGAGAAGAAATCTAAAGGGTGAAGTATATGATGGTCTCTTTCCAGGTTCCTTTAGAGTGAAATATAAAATTAAGGGCTCCCCCCTAGTTAGTATATTAATCCCTACTCTAGACAAATATGAATATATAGAGAGGTGTATTTCCTCCTTACTTGAAAAAACTACATACAAAAATATTGAGATTATAATAATTGATACTGGCAGTAAAGAACAAAAAGTTTTGGATTATTACGAAGACTTAAAACAAGATAGTAGGATAAAAATTTTAGAATGGAAAGAGAAATTTAACTATTCAGCAGTGAATAACTTTGGAGTAAAGAATTCTAAAGGAGAATATATTGTACTTTTAAATAATGATACAGAGGTTCTCTCTCCCAATTGGATAGAGGGAATGCTTGAACATGCACAAAGAGAAGAAGTCGGTGCTGTCGGAGTAAAACTATTCTATCCCAATAACACAATTCAACATGCAGGAGTAATACTTGGTATAAATGGGGGTACAGGTAAAGGTGTTGCCGGACATGCTTTTAAATTCTTTCCAAGGGAGATTCAAGGGTTTCCCGTTCAAAAAGATATTATTAAAAACTACTCTGCTGTTACAGCTGCATGCCTAATGGTAAGTAAGAAGAAGTACGAAGAGGTTAAAGGTCTGGAGAAAAGTTTTAGAATAGCATTCAATGATGTAGATTTTTGTCTTAAATTACTTAAGAAAGGATATTACAATGTCTATACGCCCTATGTAGAGTTATATCACCACGAATCTATCTCAGTAGGTACACCAGAGGCGAAGACCAGGGATAACGATGAGTTTAGTAAAGAGATCGATTTAATATATGAAAAATGGGAAGAGAATATTTTGAATGATAAATTTTATAACAAGAATTTAAGCAATAAATCTGAAGATTTTAAGATATTAGTTTAAAAATATGATCATTACACACTTAAAAGGAGGACTTGGAAATCAAATGTTCCAGTACGCTTGTGGCTATGCTCTTGCAAAGGATTATAAAAGTATCTACAAGCTAGATATTTCCTATTACTCCTCTATCCCATCTTCTCATACTAAGAGGTCTTTCGAATTATCCCTCTTTAATATTACCACACCTGCTGCAAAAGATTCCGAAGTAAAAAGATTCAGAGGCCCAAGGAATAGATTTACAAAACAACTTGATGAAATATGTTCCAAATTTTATACGATTTTTACTGGTATTTATCCAATAGAAAAATATCTAGGTGTAGAAAATCTATACTTAGACGGATATTTCCAGAGTGATAATTTTTTCAAAAAATATAGACAAGAAATATTAAGAGAATTCTCTTTAACAAAAGATCAACAGACAAAAGAATATCTTGAAGTTGCAAAAATAATAGAAAATGATAACGATACCGTTTCTATGCATATTCGGAGAGGAGATTATGTTACGGATATAAAAGCTAAAAAACATCATGGAATACTCGGGGTTGAGTATTATAAGCAAGCCCTTCAAACGATAGCTTTAAAAAATCCAAGAATTTATATCTTTTCTGATGATATAGACTGGGTTAAAGAAAATTTCACATTTTTGCCTAAAGATACTTACTTTGTATCAAAGCATAATTTTAACTCTGCGCAAGAAATAATTCTAATGAGTTTATGCAAGAATAACATTATTGCGAATAGTTCCTTTTCCTGGTGGGGGGCTTGGTTAAATAAAAATAAAGATAAGGAGGTCGTAGCTCCCAAAAGATGGACCCAAAGTCTATTAGCCGTAAATACAGGCATTACTCCAAGGACTTGGAACAGGATATAGGAGCAAATTTATTCTTTCCTTAGCTTTAAGACAAAGAAATGAGAATGATTGGGATCAATCTTACTAAACCAATTTCCTAATGGGTAATATCCAGAAGCCAATACTTTTTCAATAGTGAATCCGACTTCTTTACTTAGTTCTTTTAATCCATATATCGTAAAAATTCTCATGTGTTGCCAAGAGCTTTCTATCGTAGCTTCCTTCCCTGCATGTGGAGCAAACGGATTACCAATTGCTGCTTTCTTTGTAGAAATATTTGTTAATGAAAAAGGCATAAAGCCAAGAACCAGAGCAAGGATATTGTGCCAACTAGAAAGATTCTCTGTTGAGATTACAGCGTAGCCCCCAGGTTTGAGTATTCTATATATTTCATCCATAAACATATCAGTATTATTCAGATGTTCAATCACTTGATTAGCATGAACAACATCAAACATTCCATCCTTGTAGGGTAATCTTTTATTTAGGTCGCCAATTGAGACATTAACTCCATTCTTTTTTGCTAATTTGGCAGTCCTTTCAAGAATTTCAGTCCCATGAACGTCCTTGGTCCCTATTCTCTCTGCCATTTTCATTGTCCATTTACCGTTGTCACACCCTAAATCTACAAACTTAGCGTCTTTATTTTTTTCGTAAATATCTAAAATATTTTTGCTATTCTGCCGATATGCACTTTCTCTCTGATTCATTAAAAAAGACATATTATTGAAGATAATTTTATATTAATAACTCCTTTATTATACATATAGTTTTTTAAAAATAAATCCTGTATAATCCTCTCAATGAACAAATCCCAAACATACATAACAATCCCACTCTACAATGATGAGAAAATGATTCTCAAAGTAATAAAGTCTCTTCAAGATAATGGATATAAAAATATTGTAGTAGTAGATGATGGAAGTAAAGATAATGGATATGAGGTAGTAAAAAGGAATACCAATGTAATAATTGCAAAACATATAATAAACAGAGGACAGGGAGCAGCATTGCAAACAGGAATGGAAATAGCAATAGAAAGGGGAGCAAAATATATAATCAACTTTGATTCTGATGGGCAACACGATGTAAAAGACCTAGATACAATGCTAGATACATTAATAAAAGGTAAATACGATATTGTATTAGGATCTAGATTCTTACAAGAGAATGATATCCCATTAAAAAAGAAAATACTTCTTAAAGGAGCAATAATATTTACATACCTACTCTCTAGAATATGGTTAACTGATGTACACAATGGTCTAAGAGCTATGACATCAGAAACTGCAAAGAAGTTAAACATTCAACACGACAGAATGGAACATGCTTCAGAAATATTAGATAAGATAAAAATACTAGATCTTAAATATACAGAAGTACCCGTTACAATACATTACACAGAATACTCAATGGCGAAAGGACAGAGCGTATTTAACAGTATAAATATTGCGTGGAGATTAATTTCTGCAAAATTAAGGGAATAATGGCTATCCAATATATCGCAACATTCATCATCGCATTATTCATGATCCAGCTCTTTATCAAGTTCTATAAAGATAAAGTAATATTTGGAAAGATTCTTGTTTGGATGACCTTCTGGGGTATTGCCTTATTTGTAGTGTGGTTTCCAGAAATAATCTGGCAAATTGGACAAGTCTCTGGAGTTGGAAGAGGTGTGGATGTGTTAATTTATCTATCAATTATATTTTTATTCTTTTTTCTTTTTAATCAAAATACAAAAATTGATAATTTGAATAAACAAATAACTAAAATTGTTAGAGAGGTCGCAAAGGAGAATGCAAAAGAAAAATAACCCCCTAGTCTCAGTATTGATGACAGCATACAACGCTGAGAAATACATAGGTTTAGCAATTGAGAGCATCTTAGAACAAACATATAAGAACTTTGAATTTATAATAGTAGAAGATTGTTCCAAGGATAATACTTGGGAGATCATTGAGAGATATGCAAAACAAGATAAACGGATTATTGCTACGAGGAATGATTCAAATTTAAATGCAGGAGGATCATCAAACAAAGGTTTAAAACTTTGCAAAGGAAAATATGTTGTGAGAATGGACGCAGATGATTGGAGCTTCCCTTATAGAATAGAAAAACAGATCGAATTTATGGAGAACAATCCTGATGTCGTTGTATCAGGTGGATCAATGGTAATATGCGACGAAGATTTAAATATCATGGGAAGTAGAAGTTATCCACTCTCTGATGCTGATATAAGAAATATAATATTAAGGTTTGATCCTGTTCCTCACCCAGCCTCAATATGGAGAAAGGAAGCTATAGATAAAACAAATGGATACCCCAGCAAACTTGGTATTTCTGAAGATTATGCTATTACCCTTGATATTTCTCAGTTTGGGGATTTAGCGAATATTGAAGACGAATTAGTAAAGTATAGAATACATAGAAAATCTGCCACTAATGCCCGAATGAGGTATATGCAAGCTGTTACTATATACCTATCATTTAAGGCTGAGTTTGAGTACAAATTTAAACCTAGGCTTGGAGATCAGGTATGGAGATTAATACAATTGTTAAGTATGTACACAATTCCCGTATTTATAAAAAGGCTTCTTTTCAATATTGCCTATTTTAAGAAGAGATAGTTAAAATTTTTATTTCTTCTTCCTAAATTTGAACATTCCTAGAGAATATTCATTTTGCTTGTAATCACGGATCTTTATATCCTTATGCAATTTCCCTAAATCATCTACGACATTAAACTCCACTAATTCAAGACCTTCGCAATAATCCAAGATTGTGTAAGGATTGAAAACATGATGAGCATTAAAACAGATTCTTTCCCTCCCTATCGGTGTTGATAAATAGAGATATCCTCCAGGTTTAACAACTCTCGATAACTCTCTGCATGCGATCTCTGGTCCATCAATATTTAATCGATCACCGTACCTTCCAAGGCCTATATGCTCAATAACATGAAGACAAGATACAGATTCAAGAGAATTGTCTTCAAAAGGAAGATTCTCAATCTCTCCTTCAAGTAGCTCTAAATTTTCTATATCAGCTTGGACAGGTCTGATATCTAAGAAGTGAGCATTCGTAATACCTGCTAAGTAACCGCTCATTTGATATGTGGAGCTAATATCGTAGTGATCCTTTGGTTTAATTTTATTAACGTTATTGAACACCCAAAGCTGTTGATATAGATATTGGTAATCTACTCCTGTAATTTTTGTTTTTTCATCCAGTATTGGATAAAGGTCGAGATTTATTAACCAAGTTCTAGATTTAATCATATATTTGAATAGATCTTTTGTGTACCAGAAGATCCCATATAAGGAAGCTAGGAACTTGTTCATATCGACGAAGGGTAATAGAATTCTATACAGGAATAGTAATGGCTTTATACGTTCGACGGTTTGTTTTTTCATTCTCATTCAATATTATTTTAAAATATAATAATTCCTTAGCCTACTCATTGGAACAGTTCAAGCACAAAGAATAAGTCTCAAGATGCATATTCTGTAATGAATAATCGTAGTACCTATCATAAATAACATACGTGATTTCAAGAAGAAGGTAAATAAATACGAGTAATATGAAGAAAAATTTAAATCTTTTATTCATTTCAAAAACTTTCATCATTCCAGAAATAAAGACCAATACAAATGGAAATAAAACTAAGAAGTATCTCCCTTGAACACCACTGATTACTGGATTTCCTACTGTATTCCAAGATAGATATATACTTCCAAATATAAATCCAATGGACAAAAAAAGAATCAATCCTAGAAGAAAGATCTTTGACTTCAGCTTTGTGAAAAACTCGGAATTTCTAAGTTCTCTCGCAACGAGAATCCAAAATAGCAGAAATAAAATGTATGTTATAGCATGAAGTCCATAATCCAACCAACCAAACAATCCAATAAAACTTTTTATGTAGAAATCTGAATATGTTTCTATAGTATTTTTAATTAAGAAGATTAAGAAAGAGGGATCCGAAACTAACTTCAGTTGCTCCAGAGGATCTGTTCCTCCAGTTCCCTCCAATAAACCTGTTTCGCTATAATACTTGGTAAATAAAACTGCAGAGCCAAAACTTAAAACAAAATAAATAACAGTAAAAAAAATATAAAACTTTCTATCATTATGAATTTTTTTTGCAGGTATAAGTAGATATAACAAGGATAGGAAGTAGAATCCAGGCTTTACTAACAATAGTAAGATCATAGATACTATGTATATTCTAAAATCTCCTTTGCTTGAATTCTTATTCTCAACAAAATGTACATTTAAAGCAAAAATAATTGTTATCAACGATAATTGTGTACTATCATAGCCGATACCAGTAACTTGATGTAACACCATCGGTATGAGAGCGTAAGCAAATAATATCCACTTTAGCTTCGATTTTTTTATTTTTTGATATGACCAAGTCAATGACAAAAAAAATAACAGAAATGAAGAGAAACGACCAAGATAAAAAGATGTCGATATCGAATTAAATATTTCACCTACAAAAATCATAGATGCAGAAGGGAGATATGGTATGAAAGGTAGCATACAATAACCTTCCCAAATCGATTCTTTCTCCGAAGATTGCCCCTTCTTCTCTGCATTGATAAGGTTTGTAAAATGAAACTTCTCTTCGTAATGAAAAGCTACTCTGTTTGTTTCTGTGTTCCTAATGTAATCAAAATATTTTTGAGGTAACTCAAAATACTTCTTCCCATCTTCACTCTCCATGCAAACCAATTGCCCGCGTGAAACCGTAACAGATCTCAAAAAATGAGCAGTTTCATCGGCCTTCTGAAATGGTGGGACGATTAGGGTAAAAATAATTCCCATTAAAAAGATAGGAATGAACAGTAGGATCTCTTTATGATTTGACTCTACTTTTTTAATATTCTCAATAATTTTATACATATAAGAATGTAATAACTTAGTCGATTCTTTACTCAGCTCTAATCCTAAAATCTTCATGTGCATATGAAAAATTAGGATTAAAAAACGGATCATCTCCACCCATATATTCAATATATTGTGGCCATCTCTTTCTTAACTTTAGTGCATTCTCCTCATCTCTTTCTAACTTCTCCTTAGTACTAAATCTTGTAATAGATTCGTAATGTATAAGTTCTGCATAAGGAGTATAGACATTGTATAAACCCATCTCATAAAGCCTAATACCCAAATCTACATCCTGATAAGCAGGATCAAACTGAGTATCAAAACCACCAATATCAATAAACCTCTTTCTGTTTACCATTACACAAGCCCCAGTAACAGCTAAATAGTTTCTAACATTAACAATAGCACCATTGTAGCCAAAATCATTACCATCACATAACCTATGACTATGTGCAGCAGCCCCCCCTGCACCAACAATTACACCCGCATGCTGTATCCGACCATCCTCATAGTATAACCGAGCTCCTACACTACCTACCTCAGGTAATTGTCCAAACTCTAACATAGATTCTAACCAACCATCATTTAACACCTTAATATCATTATTAAGTATCAACATATATTCACCATCAACTTCCTTACTAGCCCAGTTATACAACTTCCCAAAATGAAAAGGCTGATTAAAATCAATAACTCTAATATTCTCTTCCTTACTAATCTCCTTAAAATACTCTAGTGTCTCTTCCTCCTCTGACCTATTGTTTACAATCACAATCTCATAGTTACCATACTTAGTATGCTCTTTAATACTCTCTATAGCCTTACTTAAATACTCAACCTTGTCCTTAGTAGGAATAACAATACTAACTTTAGGATTATCTTTAATATCAAACTTAACTCTCCAGCTACCCTCAAAAGGACCCTCTAGTACCTTACCCTTTAACTTCCTTCTCTCTAAATACCTCTCTAATACCTTTCTTTGATTCTCATACGCCCAATCCTTAGCACCACTATTAGCCAATGCCGTAGAACCAGGATACACTCTCCAATGATAAAGAATCTTAGGAATATGTACTACATTCCACTTACCTCTAGTTACATACCTAAGTACTAAATCCCAATCCTGAGCACCTTCCGTACCCTTAACTAATCCACCTAACTCTTCTACTACTTCTTTTTTGTAACAAGTTACATGAGTTGTATACATCTGTGCAGTTAAAGTATGTGGAGACCAATCAGGCCAGAAAGAAGGATCAAACCTCTTACCCTTCTCATCTATCTTGTCAAAATCACTGTACAAGAACTCGACCTTAGGATTCTCATTAATACTTTTAGCTAATTCAAGTAAACAATTAACAGATATCTCATCATCACAATCCATAAATACAACATAATCTCCAGTTGCCAAAGAAAGAGCCTTGTTACTGTTCTCAATAATATTGATACCCTCTACATCAATGGTTGAGAACTTAACCTTGCCCTTGTACTTACTCTGAAACTCCCTTAAAAACTCCCTAGTCTCTTCTACACGCTTAGTAGATCCATCTGAAATACATATCTCCCAATTCTCATAAACTTGGTTCACAATAGAGTCCAGAGCCTCAGAAAGCATATCCTCAGACTTATTCCAAACAGGAAATATCACACTAAACTTTGGTTTAACCTTGAGTTCTTTTAAATCATCTAACATACTCTCTGTGTTTAGATACTTACTCTCAACATTACTCATCCATTCACCATATGTAAGATCTAAGAGTTTTGATGCTTTACCACCACTAACAACAAACCTAAATATCTTCTTAAAAACTTTTTTAAGTGTGAAAAATAGTCCTTGCTTTTTAACCAGGGTTTTAAACTGAGTAAAATATATTGGTAATCTATTAACTACCCTTTGGAAAATATCTATAACCTTCATAGATTGTACAGTTAAAATGTTTTACTATATCCCTCTACCATCTCTTCTGCAGAACCAATCTCATACGTCTTGTCCTCCTTCAACCACAAAACCCTATCAGAATACTTCTTAACAGACTCCAACCCATGAGAGACAAAAAGTATTGTCTTCTTTCCTCTAATATCTTCAAAATATTTGTAACACTTCTTTTGGAATTCCCCATCTCCTACTGCAAGTACTTCATCTAGTATTAGAATATCTGATTTAACTCTAATAGCTATTGAGAATGCTAATCTGACCTGCATACCCGAGGAGAAATTCTTTATAGACATATTTGCAAACTCTCTTAGCTCTGCAAAGCCAAAGATATCGTCAATATATTCATCTAATTCTCTTTTTGTTAAACCTAAGATCGTGCCGTTAAGATATACATTCTCTTTTGCACTCAAGTCTGGATTAAAACCTACACCCAACTCCAAGAATGGTACCAATTTACCGTTAACCTCAACTTTTCCTTCATCTGGAACATATATTTGAGAAACTATTTTTAGTAATGTTGATTTGCCTGCACCATTGGGCCCTATTACACTAAAAAACTCACCCTTTGCCACATCAAAGGAAAGATTCTTTAATGCATGAAATTCTCTGTACTCAATCTTTCTAAAAGGATTAAGAAATCTCTCTTGCAAAGTATTACTATGTCCACTCACTGGAATTTTAAAACCTTTGCTGACATTTTTTACACTAATTGCTGTATTCTCCATACTAGAAGTACTCCGCTATTTTTAAAATATTTTTCTTAAAATACCATTTCCCAACAATTACTAATACAACTGCCAGAAGAAGTGAACCTAATACAAAGGTCAAGTTTGTAATCTCTTGATGTATTAAAGCCTCTCTTACTGATTGTATATATACGGCTATTGGATTGTATTCAACGATAAAGCGATATTTCTCTGGAACCATAGCTATTGGGAAGAATACTGCAGATGCATAGAACATAAGTTGGAGTAACAGCTCTGAAATATGAGCCAAATCCCTTAGATGGACCATCCAGATACTTGTAAAAAAGGCTATACCATACATACCAATGAACATAGTTAAACAGATGAGAAGAATATACCCTACACCAAGTAGTGAGAATTGGACATTCAATACAAGTGCAACAATAGCTATTATCAGTAAGTTAATACAGAAATTGATCAAAGACATTGTAAGAGCACTAATTAAAACAATCTCTCTTTTGAAGTTAATCTTAACTATCAAATCTGCCCTCTCCATAATAGAATTCATTCCCCAAGTAATACCTTCATTAAAGAATGTATATATGATTAACCCAGATAACAGATATACCGCGTATTGTTTGGATGAAAGATCTCCTACTTGCCCGGAGACAGAAGAGAAAACGACAAACAGAATTAAGAACATAAAGAAGGGTTTCAACAATACCCAAAGGAACCCAAGTATAGAGCCTTTGTACCTCATCTTGAAGATAGTCTTCACAAACTGCTTGTATAGATCTAAATCGTTTCTGTTCATTGTTTTTTTCCTAAATATTCCCTTAGAGTAAATTTTTTAGAGTATATAAATTTCCAAGTAAACCAATGGTAAAGATACCAAATGGTTTCCGTTAATCCTACCAGAAATCCAAGTCTAGTTACAATGCTGATAAACCTATTCCTCATACTCATAAGGTTTCTTCTAAAATTACCAATGCTCCCCGAAGAGGCCATATGATCGTGATATACAGTACTCTTTCCACAATAAAAGAGTTTAAATCCAAAATCTTTAATTCTGAGAGATAAATCTACATCCTCATAGTACATAAACATATGCGAATTAAAACCTCCAATCATATCCCAAGCCTTCTTCGTAACAAAAAGTGCACCACCACATATAGCTTCTACCTCCTCTATTACATTGTACTTTGCATCATCATATTCCCCATCATATCTATCATAACCCATGAAATGGTTATCAAGCTCTATGCCTGCAGAGTTTATTACATACTTCCCATTCTTCTTTTTTGAATAGAGTATCTTTGGGCCAATAGCTCCGACATTCTTCTCTTTTTTAACAACATTAACTAACTCCGTTAACCAATTCCTCTCTACGGACATATCATTGTTTATAAATACGTAGGCATCATAATCTGGATACTCATATACTCCCCGGTTATTACCCCTTCCAAAACCTAAATTTTCTCCATTCTCTACTATCTTTACCTTGGGATACTCTTTCTTAAGAAAAGAGACTGAATCGTCTACAGACCCGTTATCAACAACTAAAACATCGTATTCTGGATAATTTGTTTTTAGAACTGAGGGTAAATGTCTCTTTAGTAAGTCTAAACCATTGTAACTAACAATAACTATTAGAATTTTCATATTACTCATCATACCTCTCTCTCTTTAACTCATACAGTATTCTCTCTTGATTAACCCTTACTCTGTTAAACATATCTGCAAGTAAACCAACTATAACTAACAGTAAACCAAAAACTAAAAACCCAAACCCAGTAAAACCAATAAACTTGTAAGGAGTAAAATCCCCTGACAAAAGAAAATGAACACCCAAACCAATCTCCATAACCAATCCAATTACAATCAGTATCCCACCCATACCACCAAAGAAAAGCATAGGCTTGTAATCCCTTAAAGTCTTTAGAATTATCTTAGACGTTCTAAGAGCATACTTAACAATACTACCAGCTACCCTAGACTTCCTCTCTTTAAAATATATTACATCTACAGGAAACTCTACTACCCTTAAACCCTTAAAAACCATATCTAAGATAGTCTCTTGTGTATATGTAAAAGCCCCAAACAAATTCAATCTCATCAATGCCTCTCTGTTGTATGCCCTAAAACCACAGGATACATCCCTAAATCTTTGACCACTAATTAAAGAGATAAGTTTGGACATCTGCTCATTACCCCAATACTTACTCTTAGGCATATTCTCAGGAATACCCTTCTCAAACCTATTACCCGTTACCATATCAGCTCTATCTTCTAAAAGAGGTTTAATAATTTGAGGGATCTGATCACTGTTAAACTGCCTATCAGCATCAATACTTACCAATATATCTACACCATTTTCCAACGCATACTGTACAGCACTCTGAAAAGCACTACCAACACCCTTGTTCACACCATGACTAACTACATCAGCACCACTACTCCTTGCAATCTTAGCAGTATCATCTGTACTACCATCATCAACAACCAATACCTTTACCTCCTCAATACCCTCAATATCCTTTGGTAATGACTGTATTACATCAGATATTCCTTCCTCTTCATTCAATGCAGGCATATATATAACTAATTTCATATCTCACCTCAATTACATTAATTACTCCCCCATTATACTAATCTCAACAAACCTTTATCAAATGTAACTAAATTACAATCATATGCAATTGCAAAATACAACAGGAGAGAATCAATAGCTGTACAGCTTTTTGGTAATTTCTTTGAGGAATCCAAATATTCTTCAATATTTGATTCTTCTACCTCAAGTATACTATCAAATGTTTCTAAGCATACATCAAGAGCCCTTTCCCTAAGATTAGATATCTTAATACGTGATATCTCCGCCAGAACTACTACAGGAATTAAAATAAGCAAATTTGTATCAAATTCTTTTACAATTTCTAATGCTGTTTCATGGTTAGAGTCTGCTTTATTCCCAAAGGCACTTACAAAACTAGTATCTAAAACATACCCGTTCATATTTTCCTTCTTTCTTTATGAAAATATTCAGCACTATTACCAAACCTAGGTTCGGATACAATTAAATGTTTTAAATTCTCGTAGGTAAAAGCCCTTTTACTTCTCTTAGAGACTTTCTTACTAGTAGAAATAACGGGAATTGGTTCCTTTGTACTTTTGTAACTAACATGTAGAGTTGCACCATCTCTTACAAAAGAAATTGCTTCAGAAGGACCTTTACTAAATTCTGTCTTTGTATACTTTCTATTTTTCATCTTAGTAATATTTTACTGAGAAGATTTACGCATATCAATTTGTTCATATATATTTTTGTAAAAAATATATGATATATTTTAGAAGGGAAAATAAATTTTGTTAATTTATCAAATGATAAAAAAATACATACTTTTACCCATATTGGCAGTAGCCATAGGAACATTACTCCCAATACAAACATATGCAGCACAATTTGAAACAGGAGACTATACACTAGACACAGAATCTGTAGTAGAAGAGGATCTGTATGTAACAGGAGACAATATAATTGTAAAAGGAGTAGTAGATGGAGATTTAATAGTCATGGGACAAACCATAACTATAGATGGGACTGTAACAGGAGATCTGTATGTATTTGGTAACTCTGTAAGTATCGCGGGGAGTATATATGGGAATGTAATATCGGCAGGCTCAAATGTAAGTGTAAAAGGAACATTAGGACAGAATGTATATCTAGCAGGAATGATGGTAGACCTAGATGCAAATATTGGTAAGGATTTAAATATAGCGTCTGGAACAACAAAGCTAATGGGAAGTATTGGAGATGACGCAAGAGTAGCGACTGGACAACTCTCATCTGAAGCTGAAATTGCTGGAGATATGCTACTCTCTACCGAAAGCTACACACTAAGTGAAGAGAATATCGCAGGAGACTTTGTAGTAACAACAAACAACCAAAAGGTAAATGTACAACCAACAGTAGATATCAAAAGGGGTGATCTTCTTGGTTTTAACTTAGGTTTAGCAATGATCAGTTTTGTAGGTATGTACATAGTAGGTGTATTACTAATCTACTCTGCACCGGTTAAAACATTGGGGATAGAAAAGAAGATTGTAACCTCTTGGGAAGAGTTACTTAAAAGCTTTGCAGTAGGATTACTAATACTCTTCATGATCCCACTACCACTCTTCATACTAGTATTAACACTCGTAGGAGCACCATTAGCATTCCTAATTACAGGAATATTAGTATTCCTAGTAACCTTTGGAACACTTTGGACAGAAGCAGCCATTGGACACAAAGTCTTAGAGCTTTTTAATCAGAAAGACAGCCATAGATATCTTTCATTACTGGTAGGAAGATTGATAACCTCTGTAGTAAAACTCATACCGTTAATAAATGGCTTCTATTCATTACTTCTTAGTATGGTAACTGTAGGTGCTGTAGTTAGAATGAAATATGATGCATTTGTAGCAAGTAAGACAAACAGTACACCAAAGAAAAAGGTAGTAAGCAAAAAGAAGTAACAGATATTACACTAGAAAACAAAAGGGGGCATACGCCCCCTTTTTCATATACAAGAAATATCCCTTACTTCAAATACTCATCAATAATTTGAGCAAATGAATCATATGGATATGCACCAGCAACTAACTTACCTTTAACAGAACCATCCTTACCTAAAACACCAATTACAAATCCTGGAGTACCCTGTACACCAGCAGCTATACCATCCTCTAACCCTTGATCAATTGCATCTTGATATCTGTTCTCGGTTAAACATGTATTAAACTTGTTCATATCAACACCCATATCCTGTGCTAATGTTACTAAAGCATCTTTAGATGCAACCATAAAGGCTTTTGTATGATACTCATAGAATTTATCAAATCCAGCAATCTCATTCACACAAAGAGCTGCATTTGCACTATCAATTGCAATCTGACCATGGAAATCCAATGGGAACTCTCTAAATACATAGATAGCATCTCCAGTATCTACATAGTTCTTGATAATATCTGCCTTTGTTTCCTGATCATGCCTTTGGCAATATGGACACTGATAATCTGTAAATTCAACAATAGCTACCTTAGCTTTACTCTTGTCTCCAGCATATGGAGCATCTGCAATAGTAGTCTCTGCTGCAGGAAATTCTTCCTGTGCTGCATTGTTTGTACCATCATTTGTACCCTCAACCTCTGGTGTAGTACCTTTGTTGTTAGTTAAAAATATTGCACCTGCAATAATTACACCAGCAAGAACGATAGACATTGGAACTACAAATGAGTCTAAGTTCAACACTATCTCCTTACTGCTCTCTTGGGCCGTACTCTTTTCTTTAGGCATTGGGTATATAGAATAATATATTAAATCGAGGGCAATTAAATAAAATAATATTTCAATTAACTAAGTATGTCAATTCTTGATATGATATACTAAGTTAGGTGGGGCAATATATGAGAAGTAATATAAAAGATGTTTTAATAAACATACTACTATTCATAGTACTTGTATTACTCTTGGTCATTCCTGCATACATGTGCTACAAAGTATTTCTCGTAAACACACAAGATTCCCAAACAAATACACAGGAAGTAGTAAAAGAGGAAGAAACCTTACCCACTCCACAACCAGAAGAAATTGTTTTAGAAGAAGGAGAACCATACAAAGAGTATTTTCCAATAATCGATGATCAACAGGCATATGTTGTAGTTCCCTCAGATATTGATAGTAAGAATCCACCAATATTAATAATCTATAGCCATGGATCTAATACTACTGTTACTCAGAATATGGGAGATCCATTTATGCAAGACCTACTAGAGTATGGTAAATACTTCACACAGTATAACTACATATTTGCAGCATCTAACCAACATGGAGTTAACTGGGGGAATGCATCATCAATAAGGGATACTCTTAATTTAAAATCTTGGGTAGATGAGAACTACTTTGTTAGCTCAGAGATATATCTACTCGGTTTTAGCATGGGCGGGTTACCCACTATGAACTTTGCATCAGAGTATCCTGAAATGATATCTAAGATAGCACTACTTGCACCTACAACAAGGACTTCTGAGTGGAATCAAACAAGGGCAAGTAAGATAGCAGATATTGATATAAAGATATGGCATGGTAATGCAGACGTTAATGTCCCATACAGTAGTGTTGTAAATTTCGTAAACAGTATGAAAACATGGGGGCATGATATTGAGTTAGTAACCCTTCAAGGGAAAACACACTTCGATGTAGATACAGAATATATGACAGAGATCTTACAATTCTTCGACAGGTAGTTTGAACTTCTCCATCGCATCTTTTCCTCTCTGCGGAGTTAATCTTCTACTCTCATCATCTTGCATCTCACAAATTTTATTCAAAGAATCCTCCCAACCACCTTCCCCATTGTTATGAGGGACAAGATGTATATGAGCATGAGGAACCATCCTACCAAAAGAAAGTGTATCTACATACTTGTAACCTAATACTTCAGTATAGTGGGAACAGATCTTTTTTACAGCCTGAGCATATCCTGAAATATCATCTACATTCCATATAAATCGGTAATGTTTTTTAGGAATTACTAATGTATGACCAGGTGTAAATTCAGAGATATCTAAAAATGCTAAGAAGTATTCATCTTCATAGATCTTGTAACAAGGTATCTCACCTTTTACAATCTTACAAAATATACAATCATCCATACGTTTATAAATGATATATAACTATACGACTCCAATATGTAAGAGTCTCTTTGTTGTTTTTAAGATACTCCAAACTAACAAAGCCAATATCTTCTAACCCTTCTTCTCTAATATGTACGTCCATACCATCCAAATCATATATATAGAAAAGACCAACATGAACATGATTAACAGGATTCTCATCCTCCAAATATACAAGACCCAAAAACTCCTTCTTAACAATCTTAGAATTAACCTCTGCTTCTTCATGCAATTCTCTATCCAATGCAATCTCAAATATATCCCTACCCTCTACAATATCAAACTCCTCAATATGACCACCCAATGGTAAAGGACAAAGAGAGTTTAATCTCTCCTCTGTCCTGTTAACCTGCTTATGTAAGAAATATTTACCATTGTATCTAAGTAATACCTGGCCAATTATCTGCTTGTATGAGGTATCTAATTCCAACTCATCCCTTACCCTAAATTCACTCTCCTCCCTTAGAATCTTCAAGTATGAATCTAAGTCTTCTGTTTTAAGACCATTCCATTTACCCAACCTAAAGAGTTTTTCACTCTGTATACAAAGTATCTTTTCTGGATGCTTAGACATACTAAGACTCTATTACAATGGCTGTTGCAGGACACATATCATGTGCTTCCTGAACCTTAGCTTGTAACTCCTCTGGTATTTCTTTTCCCTTCCACTCAGCTTTTACATCAACAGTACCATCCTCTTTCATTTCAAAAACTTCAGGACAAATAGCTACGCATGAGCCACAAGCTACACACTTTGTTTGATCTATAGAAACTTTCATATTCTAGCCTCTCAATTTATATATATTCCATTTTTTCAAAAATATGAGAATATATCAACCAGAATATTAATCAACTAATCGTGCATACAAAATCCTACGATCCTCACTAAACACACCATTACAAGTAATAAGGACGAGTCTAGAAACATCAACTTCTTCGAAAATTACAGAGGAGTTATTTGGATCTACAATATTATCGGAGAAATATTCAAACACAAGGGTATTCCCAGAGTCTGTAGTTACAACAATCTTATCTCCTATATTAATATTTTTTAATTTCCCAAACTCGTTCTTCTGATTATGAGCATATATTACGGTATTAGAATTTTTCTGAAATATTGAGTCTGAGAGATTTGCCCAATATGCATAGCCATTTGTTATTGTCCAAACCCTTTCCTCGTAATCGTAGATACCCTCTTTTACCTCCAAATCGATACCTACACTCTCAATCCTTATACTTACTGGTACCCCCAAATTCACATTATCCTCCTCTATTTCAACTTTCTCCTCGACACTAACAAGAATTAACTCCTCTTCGATGACTCCCTCCCTACTGTTTACATACGCCTCAATCCTTTCCCATAGACGAATATTACTTTCCACATAAGAAACAACTCTAGACGATAGATAACCGAATCCAACGAAGAAAAGTAATAGTATCGAAATTTTTAATATACTTCTATACATTTTCCACCCCCTTTCTCTCCCACCTTTGCCAAACAATATCCTTACCTTTAATAAGCAAGGATATTGACTTCAACATGGCATAGATTTCAGTAAAAACAAGTATAAAGGCAAGAAAATAAAAGACCGGTATTAACAGAATGCTTTGCAAAGCATTCCTCTTAGAGCCAAAGAGATAAGATAATAGAACAACAAATGAGAAAAATATTATCCACGAAATCCAGTAATTGAAGCTACCAAAATCAAAGGTATAGAACATGATCAATGGAAAAAGTATAGGAAACAAAAGAAGTTCAAAATCTCCAACAAGAGCCAATGGAAGAACAAACCATGAGAGAACCTTGCTGTGTCTCTTCTCAAGACTAAAAAAGAGATTAAGGTATCGCAGGAAGGTATCAATCCTCCCTCGCTTCCATCTTGTCCTTTGCTTTAACAAGCCATCTAGACTCGAGGCACCCTCTGTATAAGCAATCGCATCCTCCATGAAAAAGCACTTCAAGCCATATGAGCTCAATCTTGTCGAGAACTCAATATCTTCAGTCTTGTTTTTCTCATCAAAGTAACCGTAATTATCGAAAATATTCCTCCTATAAACACCAAAGGCTCCCCCAATTATGTATTCACAATTAAGAACTGAGTGCATCCTTTTAAAGTAAAAACCAAATGTATATTCAATTTGCTGAATTAATCCCAATAGACTCTTAGTATTTGAAACTTTTACGTTGCCAACTCCACAATCTATATCCTTATTCTGAAAATATCGTGCAACATTGTATAATGCATCGTTTTCAAACTTAGTATCTGCATCCATTGTTACAATAATATCCCCAGAACTACGTTTTATACCAGAGTTTAGAGCAGCTCCCTTCCCTGCATTCTTTCTCTTATTTATATATACGATACTTTTGCCTTTTAGATTCTTGCCCTCTACATTCTTCTTCCTCAAATAACTTCGAATTATGCGATTTGTTGAATCTGTAGACCCATCATTTACAACAACTATCTCCAAGTTATTATAGCTACTCTCCAATAGCGAAGATATTGATGTTGAAATACCAACTTCCTCATTCCATGCAGGAACTATTACAGATATCTTCATAGATTTCTCAATCTGTTTTTTTGATTTCTTCTTTGAGCTTTTTAATATCAAAATTCTTTGGAATTCATACAAAGGTGCAAAAATCAGATACACAAAGTATCTGAAGATTGCAATTCCTGAAATTACAAGAGAGGTTGTTAGAACAATATTATGAATATTCACAATACTGATTATCCTCTCTTAGAAAGGAAATATGAGATAGCTTTTACTGCAAGATTGTATACTACTAAAAAGACTAAGAATGCTCCTAGGAGGAGTAAATAGTCAATTCCAGTTATTGCACTAGCTGTCGCAGGCAAGATTATAGCTGCAGTTGAAGCTCCCAATACGGAACCAGGGTTTTCGTACATATTATTTACCAAAACAACTTACTGGTGGGATTATACACCAGTTGGGGCTTATAGTAAATTGTTATGCGCTACGAATTAAATCTAACAAACTCTCTCTCCCCTACTAATTCAAAATTGAAATCCTCCTCAAGATCAGAAAGAAGTATACCCTCCTCTGCAAGCATCTCTGAAGGCTTCATACCAGCCTCTAAGGCCTCTTGAACATCTTCAGTAGATATTCCCATAGATATACTTAGCATATTTACTAATTTTGATTTACTTGAATCAAATCTACTGTACCGTCTATCAATATCAAAGTTATAATCATACGAATACTCCTCATCCATGAGAGGGACTTTGGAAATATATTCTGATGTTACAACAAATGGTTTACCCAATTGTCGATCTAATGGATTAACTACATTGAGGAGGGAAAAACCGAATACTGAAATGAATATAGAAAGCAAGACTGCTCTATCTCTGTTTGTCATAGTTATAAACATGACAATTTAATTATAACTATATGCTAGGATAAGAATGCTAAAAAATCCAGCATTTTAATGTTATAGATAAGCTATATAGATAGCTTAAAACTAAGTACGAACCCTACACAAGAGCATTCAAGAGAATGCAAGCCCCGACTATGAGACACCAAGCAGAATATTTGACCTACGAATAATTGCTGGAACAGCCAGGAAGGCCCATAGCTTCCTATAAACTTTCCAAAACAGAATAAATCCTACGAGTAGCCTGCCCATCCCACAATTCATACCCACCCCTACGATTAGATTCCAGCCTACCTTCACAGGCTAACTTAGAGTAATATCTAAGTAGATTCATATCCTCACCAGCAAGAAAACTCGTACCATATCTCAATGTAATAGGTCTTTCAGTACAAGATCTTATTGTAATGCAAGGAATCCTCAAATGCATACTTTCTTCTTGAGCCCCTCCAGAATCCGTAATCATATACCTCGCATTCTGTACTCGATTAAGGAATTCAAAATATCCTAAAGGCTCAGTCACAATTATATTTTTCAATAACTTCGAAAGACCACACTTCTCAATTGCCATTAATGTTCGTGGATGAATAGGAAACAGAACCTTAATATCTTTAGACAGAGAATCTAGATAGCTTAGTAGAGATTTTAATCGCTCCCTTACATCTACATTAGAAGGCCTATGCACTGTAACAATACAGTAAGTACCTTTCTCCAGATCAAGCTCATCTTTTAAATCTACCCCTTCTATATTGGATATATTTGATACGAAGGTATCAATCATAACATTGCCAACTAGAAATGTGTCTTCATCTGAATAAAGATTCTCATTTTTTAGGTTAACAATCCCATCAGGCTCAGAAACGAACTTGATATCTGAAATCTTATCTATCTCAATTCTGTTTCTCTCTTCTGGCATATCCATATCATGACTTCTCAGTCCTGCCTCTATATGTACAACCTTGTGCGACGAGTTCTTTGCACCAACCGCACAACCCAATGAAGAATCCACATCTCCAATTACAAATATATAGTCATATCTATTCTCTTCCAGAAATAGCTCTACAGATTTTGCAATTTCTTTAACATACTCTCCTCCTCTTTCAATATTTAGATTTACGTTTGGTTCTGGTATACCAAGTTGAGAGAAAAATATCTGATTTAGATTAATGTCGTAATGTTGCCCAGTATGTAATATCTGTATGTCATGGTTTCTTTTAACACCTTCGTGATAAAGGGGGGCCAATTTAATAAAATTTGGACGAGTACCACAACAGATTAATATCTTCATATCAGCTAAGCTCATGGTCTAGTAGAATTACTTCTAATTACAATATTAGGCTTTATTTCAGACACACCATTCTCTTTTCCTTTGAACACAAGCTTAGATGAATTCTCTATATACAAATCAGTATCTAAACTCTCTAGTTGATATTTACCATTCAGAACAAAATCTATCGTTCCACTACTAACCAGTGCAGAGTAATAAACAATACCAGTACTCTCTTTAACAGCAACAAAACCGTAGTTTACTGTTGTAGCATAAACATTTGACCACAGATATTCACCTGTCATATCAAATTTGGCAAGATATGCACCTCCATTCGCCTTTATATCCTCTTGAAAAGGATCGGGATTCATATCCAATGCACTACCAACAGCCCCAGCGATATAGATATAGTCTCTCGTATTGTCAATTCCAATATTATAACCGTAATCATATGATGTATCTCCGAGGGTAAAAATATTATCATTTGCATCTATAGCGATATCTTTTGTTCCCAACCCCAAAGTATCATCTTGGATATCTTCAACAAGTATTTCAGTATCAACGTACTCAATATTCTCAAGGTTAGGATGAAATTCGGGAGGATCCGGTTGATTCCCAAAAGCGATTGTATTGCTGGATTGCAGTATTACAAAAAATAGCAGAGGTATGATTTTTTTATTTCTTTTTATATTCACCTTCACATATAAAATTACAATACTTTGTATCCCATTTCAAATATCTCTAAATATGTAATATAATGGCCGTCACCCCCAGCAGCTTTTAATCTACACACCGAGAATAGATAAAATCGATCTACCATAAGGAAAAAGATCTAGTAAAATTTAAGAAAATATATATCCCAAGAGCATATCTTCCACACCTAAGGTTCGAAGATGGTGAATCAAGCTATGCATTCTCTCTATCAAACAATCTTTTTAACACGAAAAAATATTACAATACTGATGAGTACTTTTCCGATAATCACAATGCCTACCAAGAAGGATATACCTTCGAATCAAGAAAAGAGAAATACAAAGGCGACATTACAAATGTAACAAAATATATTCTAGAGAACAAGTTGTCTCGGTATGCAGACTTGGGCTCTGGGCCAGGATTCTATGCTGCAGCTATTAAGGAACAGTTACCTAAAGTTAAGGTCTATGCTGTAGATTCTTGTAAATATATAGCAAAAGAGGCTAAAAGATTTAGAGTAAAAAGAGTTCAATCCTTCCTACAAAAAATCAAATTAAAAACAGATCTCCTTGATATTGCCACATCACATCATACACTAGAACATATAGAAGCAGATGAGATAGGAATGGCTCTGAAAGAAATAAGAAGGATAATTAAAAATAATGGTCTATTCTATGCAATAATTCCTACAATTGATAGCCCAAGAGTAGTTAACAATCAAGAAGTACAAAGACAAATAATTGATGATGAAACACACAGAACCCTTGCGACAAGAGCTTGGTGGGAAACACAGTTTATACAAGTAGGAGGATTTAAACAGAACAAAAAGCTTGAGAGAGTCTTCGATAGAAAGAAATATGGGTGGGTATTTGTTTATAACATAAACAAGGAGGAAATCGGGGTGACACGACTTGAACGTGCGACCTCTTGCACCCCATGCAAGCGTTCTAGCCATCTGAACTACACCCCGATGAAAGAATTATACTAAAGCCCTATTTCATCAGCAATATCATTCATTTCTTTTAAAGCAATTTCTATAAATCTCTCTAAGGAAATACCCGTTTTATCAATATCATAGATATACTCCCTGTTTACTGCCTTTGCGAAATCTTTCTTCTTTAGTTTTTTAATTATAGAATCTACTTGAACAGAAGAAATCTTTTTATCTGGCATAACCAAAGCGCATGCAACTAGAAAACCGCTTAGATTTTCTGCAGCTGCCAATGCATAATCAAACTTAGATTCTCTTTTTTGCTCCACCTTTGGGTTATCCTCATAGTGAGACTTGATAGCATGATACATCTCTTCAGAGATATCATTACCAACTGTTAGTCCCTCCTTTTTTAAGATATCGTCGAACTCTACAACATGCCTTGCAGGATCTTTACCTACGTAGTCAAAATCAAGATCATGCAAGAATCCTGCAATACCCCAAGAGTTAGGATCTTCACCCAACTCTCTTGCAACCCCTTGCAATATTACTTCTGTTTCTCTCATATGTAATTTAAGCCATGGTGTTGATATATACTTATCAATTAACTCCTGGGCTCTATCTCTACTTATCATCTTTATATATTCCTAATAATTTAAAGTCTTCTTTTAGATTAATATCCGATGTATACCTTATACCATACAGACCCATCTCATTTGCTACTGCAATATTTTGTGGAGAATCATCAATGAAATACAAAGTCTTGTAAGGAATATTCTCCTTGAGATATTCATATACACGACAGTCTGGCTTAGTGAGACCAAGTCTTGCACTACTAAAGATCTCCTCAAAATATCCAAAACTATGTAGTAACTTTTCCAAAGAATCCATCCTACTTATGCGTGTGTTTGTACATACATACTGCTTACAACCAACAGAGAAAAGTTCCTTTACAATTCCTAATGTATCTTTATCTAAAGAGTAATTCTTAAATATAACCCCATTGATATCCCAAACAACAGCGAAATCTTGCATAGATTAATTCAATTTAATCTCAACTATTACTTGATTAGGACTCTGAGTCGCACTTAGCTTAAAAGCCCTTGCAGCACCAATACCTCCAAATTTGTAACTACTAACCTCACCAATCCTCGATACATTAACAACAATACCTCCAGGGAGAGTAATTGTATTACCCCAAGTAGATACTTTATCTGAAAGCAAAGATGTAAATCTAACATCCAAGATATTCATATCATCGTAAGCTGCCTCTACAGAGGGAATAGGGTTAGATGCACCACTAGCAACAGAAAATACAAATTTTAAGACACCACCTGTAACACTGTATGAGTATGAGGATACCCTCGCTCCATCCGAAGATGTCATACCTTCAATACTTTGTGCATCGCTACTGAACTCAGTACTACCGAAATCTATACTTGGAGGAGAATATTTAAGATCGTATGAAACCTTTACAGATACATCCCAACTATTTAGATCATTCTCTAGATAGTCGAGCTTTACGTTATTTATACCTAAAAACCCAATCTCATATACAGAAGTTTTTGGTTGTGATGTAACCGCCCTATATATTCCAGTGATAGCGCCCTTCTCTACCAATTTGCTGGTTTGATATGCAATACCACTGTTATCAGTTACTACATTTTTTACTGTTACCCTAAATACCCCCTTATCTAACACAGGATCGACTGTGAAAAGTGGCAAGACTGGAGTCTCAGATGCAGTTGAAATTCTAAACTTAAAATCGTGATATCCATTAGCTTGAGTAGCTTCTAAAGACTCAAGAGTGTATTCCGATTCTGAGATTGCACCAATACTTTGACTCTTTCTTGTAAATTCTTCAGGATTAGATAGCGATCCTAGATCTGTAGAATCGACGGGTAACTCATCAACCTCTTCTTCTTGGTTCTCGACCTCTTCTTTCTCTTCTGAATCAACAATATCTATCTTGGAGGTATCATAGGCTGGATCCTTTTTGGTACAACCAGATAGTAGTAAGCCAGAGGATACAATCAGTATTATGTAAAAAATATGTCTATATTTCATCTTCAAATCCCTTCATATTAATATATTTAGATATTAACATAGATAGATTTAACATTGTATACATCAAATGGTAAATTATATATTAAGTATATCTATTACCTTTACTCAAAGTGAAAGAGATAACCATATCTGCGAAAAAGAATATCCCTAAAGAGGAAAGTATCAAGAGGGAAGAAGTACCTGAGAATATAGTACCAAATGTAGAGGCAGATGCTATAAAAAAGAAACCAAGGATATCATCCAAGACAGTAACCCTTTTACTCATAGCTTTTGGATTTACAGTATTACTTGGTATTGCTGCCTTCTACTACTTTGGAATATACAAAACAGAACCGTTTAAGAATCCTTCTGAGGTAATAAGTTTAAATAGCGAATACCTAATTTCAAAATCTAAAGAGTACCTACTACCAAGTACACCTACGATATCTCCACAGGAACCTAAGACTGAAGTAAGCCCAATTAATGGTTTACTGTTTACTAAGACCGAGATCGATGAGTTGAAAAAAAATAGACCAGTGGCAGTAATGATAAACAATCATGCAGAGGCAAGACCACAATCGGGATTAAATAGTGCAGATGTTGTATATGAAGCATTAGCAGAATCTGGAATTACAAGATATTTAGCAATATTTTGGAGTGAAGCTCCAGCAAAGGTAGGACCGATAAGGAGTGCGAGACAGTATTACTTAGAATGGTTAAGCCCTTACGATCCTCTATTCATATATGATGGTTGCGCAGAAACCGAAGATCCGAAAACAGATGCTTGTGGGAATATAGCATCCTACAAGATTAAGAAGATTGCTACTATAGGGGCATGGAGATGGAATGATGGGAGAAGATATGCACCACACAATGAATATTCCTCAATTACAAATGCATGGGAGTATGCAGAAGATATGAACTGGGATTCTTTCCCTAAGATAGAGTCATGGAAGTTCAAAAATGATGCTCCTGTAAATGAGCGAGGAGAGAAGAGTAAAATTAGTATTGTATTCCATCAAAGAATAAACAACAGTGGCCTATATGACACGGTATGGACCTATGACAGCAAGACCAACAGCTATATGCTACAGGTTGGTAAACAGGCAGCATTAGATCAAGAAACAAATACACAGGTATATGCAAAGAATCTAATAGTGCAAGAAATAAATATGAGTCCAAGCTACGACGATAAAGGAAGAATTATTCAAGATACGATAGGGAAAGGTAAAGCGGTATTTCTAATGGATGGGAAAATTACAGAAGGGACATGGGAAAAGATTAGTAGAACAGATCGTACAACCTATTATTATAGCGATGGAAATGAGGTACAATTTAACAGAGGAAGAATATGGATTAGTGCTCTCGCTCGCTCTGAAGGAAAATTTGCTATAATTGAACAATAAAATGCCCCATGGACCTAGTCTAATATACTAGGCCTATTTAATATATATTTATATTACAAGGGCTATGCTAAAAAATCTTTTTATTTCAAAAGTAAGAATAAGAATCCTTGAGAAGTATATGCTCAATATAAAAGCAAACTATCACGTAAGAGGATTGGTTAGAGAATTGGGTGAAGAGATCAATGCTGTAAGAAGAGAGCTACTTAATCTAAAAGCAGCAGGTATACTCAAGTCTGTTAAGGATGGAAACAAGATTGTATACACAATAGATAAGAGCTGCCCTATTATTTGGGAACTTAGAGCAATATTTTTCAAAGAATCTGACTTAGGTAAACTTCTCTACAGTAGACTTTTACAGGTTGATGGAATAACTGTTGCAATAGTCACAGAGAACCTGTTTAAGGGAAAGCATGATCAAACAACAGATTTAGATATGCTATTTATAGGAGATATGAAGATAAAAGATCTAACATCAACTATGAATACCTTAGAGAAAGAGTTAGGGAAAGTAATTAAATATGCTGCTATGAAAGCCGAAGATTATGAATTCGGTAGGAGAAAGAAAGACCCTATTTTGATGAATGCACTTCTTAATGACAAAATTATTGTAATTGGGAAAGATACAGACCTTATATAACCATGAAAAAAATAAAATTCAACAAGATTAGATTACCAAAGATTGATATTAGATATTTGTTAAATTACTTAGGAGTAATATTACTAACCTCAGGTATCTTAGTATCTATATTGATCGCCCTACCATTAACTGAAAGGGTATCTTCAAATGTTACATATGACTTACAAACTAAATCCCAGCTCTACTGGGCAAAAGAGTACACACTTGAAGTTGATAATGCAAAGTCATCAACGAAGGATAAAGAAATAGATCAGATAATGTCCGTACTTTACAAAAGACTCACCAAGATTGGAGTAGAGAAAGTAGATATGAGTAGATTTGCTGAAAATGAAAAAGAGTATATCTCAATTTTAATCCAGTCTTCCCTGCCACAAGAATATGTTGATGAGTTAGTAAGAAGCCCTTTTAAAATAACCGTTGTAACAAGGAATCCTGATGTAAACTTCGAAGATCCAGAGAATCCATACGCAATATATTTAGAAGAAAACTATACTGAAACTTCCTTTGATAGATCCTCCTTTAGAAATATCTATGTAACAAAATTAAGAAACTCCGCAAATGAGTACTCTTACTTTGCCCTATTTAAAACTTGGCCTTGGAACAAACAGTGGAATACATTTCTAAGTGACAACAAGGGTGTAGAAGTAGGCGTTTCTATAGATGGATTTGTTACACCAATACAGATACCTGCAACAGAGCCATTAATATTTGCATTACCAGTATCAACGACAGAGAAAAAAGAGGCCGAATTAATAAATATTCTTTATAACTCAGGGGTTGTGCCTGTCTCATACACCTTAGTAAATCAACAAGAAGTCCCAATTGAAGATATCGAGGCTGACTATGTAAAGATTCTTGAAGGTGTGATAATTGCAACGGTAGTAATATATGCATACCTACTACTAATAGACAAAACGGATAAAAAGACTCTCATAGTTGCAGGATTAACAACAATGTTAACAATCTCACTTTGGGTCGCATACCTAAAGATATCCTCATTGCCAATAGATACATTCATTCTTGCAATAGAGGTAATAACAATGATTGCTGTTTTAAGGATTACTACAGAGAACTCAGAGTCAAGGATAATAGTGAATGTGCTACTTGCTTTAATAGCCTCTATCGTAGCAATACTCGGAACAGGATATGCCAAAATATTTGCCTCTCACCTATTCCTACTACTAATCCTAGGGAATATATCCGAGCAAATTGCCCGATTCTATACATATAAAGTAAGAAGTATATTAAAGATATGACAATATTAACAGACTTAATAAATAGCTGGAGTACATATGAGAAAGTACAAGAGATTGTCCTCCTTGGAGGGATCTTTCTTGTATCACAAATTGGCATATACTTTATGTCTAAAAACAGAAACCTCCTTATACTTTCCTCCATCACCTTCGCAATAGCAGCAATGTTAAATGTATTAAGCCTTGTACTTTTAAATGTTCTCTTTAAAATCGAGATTACAGAAGTATTTAGAATTGTCCCAATATTAACCTCCATACTACTCGTTAGTAATCTAGGAATATTTGTAGGATTCTATGTACACAAGATACATAAGAAGAACTTTACATTGGAAAAAATCAGACTCGAATATTTTACTGATACTGCTAAACAAACAATATTCCTTCTACTTTTAGCTAGCTCAATATTTCTCTTTGTATCAGTACAAACACAAGCGATACTAGTATCAAGTGTAATATCATGCATAGGGAGTATCTGGGCAACATATGGAATCTCAAGATATATACTTAGATGATAGATTACAAAGGTAAGATCATTGTAATTGCAGGACCTACCGCATCTGGTAAATCCAACCTAGCTATACAGTTAGCCAAAGATATTGGTGGATATATTATCAATGGAGATTCAAGACAGGTGTACAAACATCTATCTATAGGTACAGCAAAACCCTTACCTGATAAAGTCTTAGAAGATGGTACATGGATAATCTCAGATGTAAGACACTTCCTCTATGATATTGTGGATCCTAAAGATCCCTTTACCCTATTCGAATATCAACAAGAAGTACAAAAAATATTAGACAGGGAGGAAGGTATTCCAATCATAGTTGGTGGTACAGGTTTGTATATAGATAGTGTGGTATTTAATTATGATCTAAATGAGAACAACCACGAATCAGATCTTTCGAATCTTTCTTTGGAAGAGCTTCAAGAAAGAGCAACACCTTTCTTAGAACTAATGACCGAAAGTGACAAAAAGAATCCTCATAGACTTATTAGAGCAATACAAAAGAATTCAATAGATCAAAACAAAGGGAAAGATTTAAATAGCATCTATTTTGTTTTGGATATTGAAAAAGAAGAACTAAGAAAGAGGATAGAAAAAAGAGTGAACAAAATGTTTGAAGATGGATTAGAGGATGAAAATAGAAAACTTTTAGAAATGGGATACCGGTATGAGGATAAAGGATTGAATAGTATTGGGTATAGAGAGTTTGAGAAATATTTCAGAAAAGATTGTACATTAGAAGAGGTAAAAAAAGAGATAGTAACAAACACCCTTCGATATGCTAAAAGACAGAGGACTTGGTTTAGAAGAAACAAGAATTGCGTATATGTAAATAGCTATGAGAGCATGTTGGACCTAGCATCGAATTTCATAAGTAAGGAATAATCCCCATCCTTACTTTTTACAAGATACATCTCATTTACAGTAAAAGATATCTCTGGGATATTTAAATCATCTGAAATATTTTGAATATCTTTTACAAGATTTCTATACTCCTCTTCTGAAAGATCTTTACTCACCCTACCGATAGTTAGGTGAGGAACGAAAGTAGAGTTATCAATACCACGGAGCTCATACCTTAGGCGATGGAGGAGCTCCCTAAGCTCTTCCCCTCCATCACTAAGATCAATATATACTAATTCTTTATATTTCCTAGATATACCTAAGCGTACTTTACCAAAAGAAATTTCAAATGGTTTGAATTCAATCTTCCTGATTTTCCTAGATAGAAAAAATTGAGAGATTGGGTTTAGTTTCTCTCCTATCAAATATATTGAGATATGATAAGTTTCAGGCTTAACCCATCGGACAGGGATATCAAAGTCCTTAAATATCCGACCAACCTCACCTACTACCTTTCGTATTTTGTAGTTAGCTTTCTCATCTGGGAAAAAGCCCAGAAAATAGTTCATATCTACTTACCTTCCCTTCTCTATCTTATCTACTCCAATATATTTTCTTAAAACCTCTGGAACTACAATTGAACCATCTTTTTGCTGATATGTTTCTACGATAGCTACCATAAGTCTACTTGTAGCAAGACCAGAAGCATTCAATGTCTGAACAAACTTTGTTTTGTTTTCTTGCTTACTCTTGTATCTAATATTCCCTCTTCTTGATTGATACTCTCTAACATTTGAGATTGAACTTACTTCATAGTACTGCCCTATTGCTGGTAACCAGACCTCTACATCAAATGTCTTTGCTGCACCTGCAGAGCAATCTGCTGCGGCAAGCTTTGTAGTATGGTAATGCAATCCTAAGCCTTCTACGAGTTTCTCTGCTTTTGCAACTAACTCTTCTAATGCTTTCTCGGCATCTTCCTCTTTTGTAAATTGGTACATCTCAACTTTGTTAAATTGGTGAACACGTATCAATCCTCTCTCATTTGCACGATAGCTACCTGCTTCCTTACGATAGCAGGGGGTATATGCAAAGAACTTCTTTGGAAGATCTTCCTCATTTAAAATCTCATCCCTATATATATTTGTTAAAACAGTCTCTGCAGTAGGAATAAGGAATTGATCTTCATCCTCTAACCAATACACGTCATTTTTGAACTTAGGAAGCTGTCCCGCACAGTAACCAGATTCCTCACCTACAATATGTGGTGGTATGATCATTTCATACCCATCCTTGATATGTTCATCTATAAAGTAGTTGATTAAGGCCCATTCTAATCTTGCTCCTAAACCCCTATACATAGAGAAATTTGAACCAGACATCTTAGATGCTGTTTCAAAATCAAATAGCCCAAGTTCCTGCCCAAGCTGAACATGATCCTTTATCTCAAAATCAAACTGTGGTTTCTCACCACTTGTTTTAACAACCTCATTGTTCTCTTTACCACCAGCAACTACATCTTCATCAGGAATATTTGGTAATACTTCAAGCTTCTCTTTTAGCTCTTCATCTAACTCTTTCAATTTCTCTTCTAATTCCTTAACTTCAGTAGCAAGTTCTTTTAACTCCTTCACTAACTTTAAGAACTCCTCTGATCCTTTTTCTACGGTAGCCATCTTACTATTGAAGCTATTTTGTCCTGATCTCTTCTCTTCAAACTTCTTAACATATTCCTTTCTTTTCTCATACAACTCGATTATTTCATCAAGGTTTAAATCCTCTGGTGCAACCCTCTTTAAGAGTGCCTTCTTTACTCCCTCCTTGTCTTCTATGATTCTTTTAATATCTAACATCTGTCTATATATTTATCTAATTTAAATTGGAAATTAATTTTGTTTAAAAGTATATATGTCCACCGAGGTGGACAGATGAAAAGGAGGACATACTATTAGAAAATATCCCTTGTATATACATATTGTATTATATTACCACAACAAGGCATTTATCAAGGAGAGCAATATTACACAAATATCTTTTCTGGTATACTTACTCTAGTGAAAAAAGAAACCTCAGAGCTAAAGAAATTAATACAAAGATCGAAGAGTATACTCATACTGACACATAAAGGACCGGATTTCGATGCATTTTGTAGTGCATTAATTCTTAAAGAATTCCTAAATACCTACTACTCAAAGAAAAAGGTGGTATTCAAAGCAAGACAAATGCCAACACAAAACATTCCTCATATGCAAGAGATTGAAGTCGTAGAGGAGATTCTAAGTGGAGATGAAGACCTAATCATTATGACCGATTCTGGGAAATTAGACCTTTGTACAACTCACCATGACAATATACAAACATCCAAAGCTACTCTTGTCAGTATAGATCATCATGATACAAAGGATATTGAGGCGGATCTAAGTATTAACAACAATATGAGTTCTGCAACAGAGCAGGTACTAAGTGTTTGCTTTGAGATGGAGAGATGGAGATTTAAGATTACAGAGGATATCTCTAAGCTTGGCCAGATCGGTATAGTTTCAGATACAGGAAGATTCCTATACGAGAATGCAACCCCCGATACTTACGAAATGATGGGTAAACTTAGAAGAGTACATAATCTTGATATTGAGGATTTTACATACAAGAACAGTAAATTCCCATTTGACACAATAGAGCCTCTTAGGATATTTCTTAAAAATATAACCCTGGAGGAAGATATGGCATATACATACATTTCCAAACAAGATATTGATGATTTAGGTCTTACAAAAACAGGTGTAAACAATGCACAGCAGCATGTCAGAGATAGAATAATAAGGAATATACATGGAATACACTGGGGCTTTGTAGTAAAGCCCTCGTACTACAAAGAGAATATTTGGCAAGTATCCTTTAGAGGTACAAAAGGATATCAAAAGGTTAGTGAAATAGCTGTTCTACTTGGAGGAGGTGGGCATGAATACTCTGCTGCGGCTAGAGTAGAAGCCTCAGATGGGCCAGAAGCTTCACAAAAGGTTCTAGATACTATTCATCAGTATCTTTCTTCCCAGAAGCCTTCCTAGCCTCTCTTTCTTTCTCTAGCTCCCTTACCTTCCACATAAAGATTCTACTTCTGTCTTTTGCACTTGGATAATCAATTGCAAAACTAAAAGCCTGTTCTAGTATTACTCTTGGTTTTTCTTTTGCCCACTTTATATACATAGTTACCCTCTTTTGATCTCCAAGCTTACCTGCAATGCTTAATCCATAATACTGATACTCCTTGGATATATACTTATGCTTATCATTAATCAAGACCCTCTTCTTTGAGTATTTCTGAGTATCGAAGAGTTCTCCTTGGGGCTTCTCCTCTTCTCCCTTGGGGGTATTGAGACTTTTAAGTATATCTTTTATCGAATCCATTGAATGGACCTATTTTGTATAAATTGAACTGAAAGATTTAAACTTTCTTTTTACTTTTTAGCTTTAAGTATTTTGAAAGCTTCTCTCCATAGATTTTCTTTGTTGTTGAATCAACTTCAACTCTCATCTGTGGGAAGAAAGTACCTTCTCTTCCAGATATATTTTCCATAAACCAGAAGATTCTCTCACTCTGTCCATATCCACTCGTAGGTGGCATACCATATTCAAGCATCTCTACAAAATCTATATCCAACATTTGAGCTTCCTGATCACCGGAATCTCTTAGCTCCTGTTGCTCTAAGAATCTATTTAATTGGTCTACAGGGTCATTAATTTCTGAATATCCGTTACCTAATTCACTACCAGCTATAACTACTTGGAATCTCTCAGTTAGTTCAGGATTCTCTTCATGAGCTTTTGCTAATGGGGAGATAAATACTGGTTGATTGATCAAGAATGCAGGACCAGAGATAGTTGCTCTAATGACTTTCCAAAGGTTGTCTATCAATCTGCTTCTGTTAATATCTCCATCCAATTCAATATTGTTCTTTTTTACTACTTCTAATATTTTTTCATCAGAATCTTTGAAGATATCAATTCCAAACCTTTCCTTAATTACAGTTGTATAGTCTATCTCTTCCCATTTATCTGCCAGATTAAAGGTATGTCCTCTGGTTGTAAACTCTGTCTTTCCATAGACTTTCTCTGCAATCTCAATGAAAAGTTTTCTTACAAGTTCCATATTCATTCTAAAATCGGCATATGCCCAGTACCATTCTAATTGATAATATTCCTGTAAATGTTCATCATCCATTCCCTCATTTCTAAAGTTTGGACCCAATGTATATACCTTCTCAAAACCTGCCCCTATCAATCTCTTCTGATACAACTCTGTAGAAATTCTTAGGAAGAAATCCTGATCAAGAGCGTTGTGGTGTGTAACAAATGGTCTTGCATCCGCTCCACCAGTTACAGGTTCTAATACTGGCACTTCAACTTCTATGAAGCCCTCTTTACGAAGGAAATCTCTCTGAACTTGCCAAAACGCTGCCTTCCTTTCAAACATCCTCCTCCTATCTTCGTTAATTATCAAATCCAAGTATCTTCTTCTAAACATCTGTTCCTTGCTATTTAACTTCCTTGGAATAGGCCTTAGAGATTTACTTAACAATCTAATACCTTCACAAAACAGAGATATCTCACCTCTTTTGCTCTTACCGATACTACCAGATACTTCAACAAAGTCTGCGAGATCGAGTAAATCTAATTGATCCCAGGACAGAGTTCCATTGCTGTTTTCTCCAACTAAGGAATCTTTCTTTATCATCACCTGGATATTTGCAAACTGATCACTAATATCAAGAAATATTAGCTTACCATGGGTCCTCCATGCTCTAATCCTACCAGCAAGACATACGTTCTTACCTTCAAATTGCTCATACGAGTTAGTTATCTCCCCTATCGTATTCGTTTTGTTAGATCTAGCAGGATATGGATTAATACCAAGTTTCTTTAGCTGCTCAATCTTCTCAAGTCTTAATTCTCTCTGTCCAACCAGATCACTCCTTTGAGCATCTTCCATAGTAATGGTGAATAAATTAATATACTGCGATTATATCAATAACCGGATACAAAGAGAAAGACCTTTGTTAAAAGAATATTTTGAAATTTACTAAACAGAAAGTTTTTTAAACAGTTTTACTCATGCAGAAGGATTAGATCACCCTTTTGAAAAGCTTCGTACAGATATTTCGCATCTTCTTCCACCATACGTATACATCCTCCACTCTTTCTAATACCAATATTACTCTCTGGCTCGTATACAGCTCTACCATTAGAATCATACCACCATATTAAACCGTGAAGTCCATACCAAGAATCTTGGGAGGCAGAATAGTAGAAAGCCATCCAGTAGGGCATATAGTCCCCAGTAGGAGCTTTAGGATTTAACCCTTTATCTACAATTGGAAATACTCCATATACTTCATATCCCTCCTTGGGTCCAGAAAGTAATATCTCTTTTTCAACTACCCCGTTATTCCATACAAAAAGCTTCTGCCTAGAGTTATCTATCTCGATATACTTAGTAGCGTACTTTCCATCTGTACTTGGCATATCTCGAAGTGATATCTCAACATTTGTATCTAATCCAGATTTAAATGATTTATAAACCTCATCGAAAACATTTGAAAGATCAGGTCGTATATCTTCCTTCCAATAGACAAAGGAACCTCCACGATTTGAAGCGAAACCTTTACCACCATATGTGTCCTCAAAGTATGGGAAAACTTTCTCTAAAACTAGTTGGTATACAAGACCCTTGTCAATATTTCCCTCCTTGGTTACATCTAAGCTAGAGAGATATACACAGTTTTCAATATGACAAACTGATATTGTAAATTCCCTGTCTTCTGGAATATATTCTGCACCTAGGACATCTTGTTGAGGTTCAGATGTTTTAGTGATACTAGAAAAGCCGTTGTAAAGGACTAATCCTAGAAGGATGGCTAACTGAAAATCAATGAACAGGACAAGTTTTGTAACATCACTCTTTTTCATCTATGTATAATATAGCAGAAATTTTCTTAATGGGTAAAGAATATTGTATAATTGGTCGTTTAAATAAGTAAAAATATATATGTCACAAGACCTACTCCAAAAGATTACAGCCTTAGCGAAAAGAAGAGGAATAATATTTCCAAACTCTGAGATATATGGAGGTATAGGTGGCTTCTATGATTACGGTCCTGTTGGTGTAGAGATGAAGAATAATTTAAAGAGATACTGGTGGAGAAATATTGTTGATAGAAGGGAGAATGTAGTTGGTATAGATGGAACAATAATTACACATCCAAAGGTTTGGGAAGCATCAGGGCATGTTAAAGGTTTTGCTGATGAGGTTGTGGAATGTAAGAAATGTCATCAAAGATTTAGACCTGAAGATATTGAGGAGAAATGTCCTAAGTGTGGTGGTACAGAGTTTACAGAATCAAGAAAATACAACATGCTTTTTAAAACAGAGGTTGGAGTTGTTGAAGGAGAGAAGATGGATGCATATCTAAGAGGAGAAGCATGTCAAACAATATATCTTGATTTTATGAATGTAGTAGATTCTACAAGACAACAGATTCCTTTTGGTATTGCACAGATTGGTAAAGCTTTTAGGAATGAGGTTACCCCCGGAAAACTTACATTCAGAAGTAGAGAGTTTGAGCAATGGGATCTTCAATTCTTTGTACATCCAGATGATATGGAGAAGTGGTTTGAGTATTGGAAAGAGGAAAGAATGAAGTTTTACAAAGAGCTGTATCGGAAGGGCGAGAATCTACGTTTCTATGAACATCCTAAAGAAAAATTAGTCTTCTATGCAAAGAGAGCCTTTGATGTAGAGTATCTATCTCCTTGGGGATGGGCAGAGAATGAGGGTATACACTGGAGAAGTGACTACGATTTAACTCAACATAGTGAGTTTAGTGGTAAAGAATTGAAATATACAGATCCAAAAACAGGAGAGAAATATACCCCATGGATTGTAGAAACTTCAGGAGGTGTAGATAGGACACTCTTAATGTTACTCTTCGATGCATACGAGGAGGAAGATTTGGGAGATGGTAATATCAGAACTGTTCTCAAGATTCATCCAGAAATTGCTGCATACAAAGCTGCAATATTCCCATTGGTTGGTAACAAGGAAGAAATATCAAGTAAGGCAAGAGAGGTATTTGAGTTACTCGCAGATAATCACAAAGTAGTATGGGATGATAGAGGGAATATTGGAAAGAGGTATAGATATCAAGATGAGATCGGCACACCAAACTGTATTACAATCGACTATGAGACTTTAGAAAACAATACGGTTACAGTACGAGATAGGGATACCATGGAACAAAAAAGAGTTAATATCGAAGATTTGGAATCTATAATATAGCAAAAAGGGGCGCCCGACCCTCCACGGACGCCCCTCTTTACAGTCGAAAGAATTTTTTAACAAACGTCGAGTATTTTGTATTCGGTTACATTACCTCTAATCTTTACCTTTACGGTATCTCCAGATTTTGATTTTAGTAATACCCTTCCTAATGGCGACTTATTTGATATGTAGTTTTTCTCTGGATCTGTCTCCAAAGAAGATACCAGCTTTATATCGAATATCCTTTTACCTTGTTTGAGTTTTACTGTTGAACCAAGAGAAACCTGATATGGCTCGCAGTAATCTTTCTCTCCAAGTATTTCTGCATTATCAAGGATCTCACTAATTTCCTCTATTCTTCTTTCAACTACTTCCTTCTCTTCAAGAATCTCCCCAAGCTGTATGTCATCTTCACTTAAGTCCTCTTTTCTAGACTCTTCTAATCTATCAGCAATTTCTTTTAGAGTTTCATTCTGGAGCTTTTCAAGTTCCTTTATTAGTTCAAACTTCTTCTCTTCCGTTATCTTGTAACTTTCTTTCTTCATGGTGAGGGAAATTGATTAAGTATTTCTAATAAGAGTGTATAATATTTAGATAGTCGAAACAAGGGCAAACTATTTACTCAGATCTGGTCTCTTCTCTAATGTCTCCTTTTGGGACATCTCTTTTCTCCATTGTTCAATCTGTTTATGATTTCCTGAGAGTAAAACATCAGGTACTTTCCAGCCATTAAATTCAGAGGGCTTTGTATATTGTGGATAGTCTAAGACATCATCGGTAAAAGATTCAGAGCCCAAAGAATCTTCATTTCCCAAAACTCCTGGAATAAGTCTAGTGATCCCATCTACTAAAACTAGTGCAGGTAACTCCCCACCAGAGAGGACATAGTCCCCTATTGAGAATTCATAATCTACTAAATTCTCATGTATCCTTTCATCGAATCCTTCATAGTGACCACAAAGGACAATATAGTGAGCATCTGGGGATTGCGAGAGGTTCGATAGTGTACTCTGTGTTAACTTCTTTCCCTTGGGGGAAGTAAGAAATACAAGTGAGTTTACTTTCCTCAATTCCTTTAGGGCATTAAATATTGGCTCTATCATAAAGACCATGCCTGGACCACCACCATAGGGAGTATCATCCACAGTTCTATGTTTGCTACTGCTCCAATCCCTTAGATTATGAACCGTTATCTTTACGAGACCTTTTTCTTGAGCCCTTTTAACGATGCTACTCTCAATGTAAGCTTCTAAAGAATCTGGAAATATTGTTATTAAATCGAAAGTAATCATATTTGTAAAATGGTACCGCTACGGGGAATCGAACCCCGATTACATGATTGAGAATCATGTGTCCTAACCGTTAGACGATAGCGGCATAGTGCGGTTAGAATTTTACCACAAAATTCAGTATTAGTATGCATTTTACTACAAATCTGAAGCCTTTTAAACAATTGACAATGCATATAATTAAATATATCATTCGACGAAATATAACTTTATATTCATTCCGATGGCAGGAACAAAAAGAAAAGTACTGCTCACAGAAGAGGGTTTTAAGAAACTAAAGAAAGAACTTGAGAGAAGAGAGGGCAAGATTAGAACAGAACTTCAAGATACCCTCAATCAAATGCGTAGCCAAGGAGATTTAAGAGAGAATGATGGCTACTCAATTGCTATAGATGACTTCCAGAACAATGAAGATAGGATTCTAGAGATTAAAGAGAGATTAGACAGAGCAGAGGTAGTTGAAAAGAAAAATAAGGAGACAGTAGATATTGGATCAAAGGTAACAATAGAATGCCAAGGTGGAAAGTTAAAGACATTCGATATAGTTGGTACAGATGAAGCTAATCCATTAGAAGCAAAGATCTCATACAAATCCCCTATTGGTAGTTCATTAATGGGAAAAAAGAAGGGTGATAAACTAACAATAGAAACACCAGCTGGTTCTACATCATGCGTAATAGTAAGCGTTAAGTAGCTTTAGGGGTGTAAGAAAGTTCCTTCATCAAGTATATCTTTTATCTCCTCTATTTCATCAAGAAGCTTACCACCAGTTACATGGAAGGATATCCCTTTCTTCTCGCAATATACAGAACATTGAGCGTCTACAGGTATATGTGCGTTAGGGGTATGAGATTGGCCAGGTAAAATTGAAAATACTTCGAAGTAGTCCTGCCAAGACATATCTCGTATTGCTTTGGCTTCAAAGAATTCCTTTGGATCTTTATCATAGATAGCATCTACATTTGAGATCTTGTGCACCCTATCTGCTGAAAGAATATCTGCAAAAACTGCAGCATCCATGTCAGTACTCCACCCTACCTTTAATCCTCCACTGACCATATATTTACCACTAGCTGTATTAAGAAATTCATATGCATCTCCTAATTTTTGAGGTACAAATATTTCTTTGTCCTCGAGGTAAGAGGCTAGTATAGTTGCATTCGTTTGGGTTAGTGACATTGCTATACTATGAAGGCCTTCATCACCTTTAATATCTTCAATAACTTTCTCCTGCATATTTCTAGAGATACCACCTCCACCAGTTACTAATACAATATTTTCATAATCGTTCTTTGCCTCCCAATACCATTTCTTAATCCTACGAAATAGGTCGAAGTTAATATTTAGAAGATGATCATAAAGAATTGATCCACCTACTTTTAAAACTATGCTCTTTTTCATATGTTTAGAATTAATATTAATGCAAGTATTGAGTACAAGAAAGGTACAATATAGTCTGCTAGTTTAACCTTACCTGAAAAGCGAATATTCCACAACGAGAGTATCAAGTAAAAAGCTAATGTACTAACTGCTGGTATAACAAATATATTAGTTAAGAAGAATGAACAAGAAAATATACTGACGAAAAGTGAGGATACTACGGAAAGGAGTAATCCAGAGAGGCTTTCTCTGGAGTGAACTTTAATATCAAACCAGAATAGTATCAATGATGTAATAAATACCAATGGTAGGAAGAGTGTCAGTTCAAGTCCCAACCTAATATACACACTCATCAGAAGAAAGAATGTTGAGATACAAACAAAGTCAAATACTGCTCTGGTTTGACTAGCTATTGTGTATACCTTACTAAGAGAGCTTTTAACGTTGAGAAAAAGTATTAAGATTTGTAAAGATGCAACCACTATTAGTACCAAGTCCATAACAAAGGAGGTATTGTAGTAAAGGTATAAAAGTAAAGAGAGATAGAAGATTGTTGGTAGAACAAAGTAGGAAAAGGATCTTTCCTTAAGAGAGATTCGTTGTATCACTTCACTGTATTGGGATATTCTCCTACCAGAGTAGAGAGCAAAAGCTCTAACAAACCAGGTTAGAAGAAGTATTAGCCCTAATCCACCAGCATAAAGATATACAATACCGGGAATATGAGTAGTGTACGAGAAATATACCGTAATAACGGTAATCAGAAAAAGATAAAGCACTTCACTTTTAATCTCGAATTTCCTCTTCACTTTTTGGGCAGTATTTAATTAATAACTCCTCCGAATCCTTTAAAGACACCTACTAAAATAATTAACCACCATGCACCTAGTGTAAACAAGCCACCAGCATTCTTTCCTAACAATCCTTTCTTCCAGTATACATACACCTCTATGCTTAAAAGTATAAAGACAAAGGAGACAATTGCCAAGCTAATTCCATCTGTAGTACCAACCATATTACGAACCCAAAGGGTAAGATCTGGGGTATATACTACTGACTCATCTTCGTCCATAAAGTATTCAGAGATATCAATCTCTGAAATATTACCTGCTTTGTCAGAAATTATTAACACAGATTTCTCTCCTATATCATTCTTGGATATGCCAAGAACTGCAAAACCCTCTTCATCGATAACAAGATCAAAGGTCTTGTCTCCTGTCACCAATTGTATAGATTTTGCTTCTTCCGGTATTACAAAACTTAATTCATATTCTGTTTCAGTTCTCTTCACCGTTATAGATTGTGCCTCTATCTCAGCAGGGGTAGAGTCTACTACGAAACTGACTTCTGAAGAACGAACATCTGTGCCCTTTATCTGAGCAACAATTTTCTGTTCTCCCTCTTCCCAATCAGATCCTTTGTCATACTCCCACTCTTTTCCAGTACTTCCTACCTCGCCAACTACAGTGTTGTGATTTAATATTTCTACTGAGTATGATCCTGATACATTTTCTGTAGTACCATGGATATTTACATTTGCATCATTAAGTAAATCCCCAACCTTTGGACTTGTAATACTTATCGATTTTATTTCTCCGGTATCTACAATATTTGCTTTCGGTGTAGATGGTTTTGTAGTTTCTGCTTTAACAGGTGTTTCTGCTTTGAAAGTTTGTGTCGTTAAGTTTCCAAACATCTGAACAACAAGAATAGTTTCTTTACCGAGTAATACTCCTTCTACAACTGCAACTCCAATATCTTTGTAATTCCCACTCATAATATTCTCCTTGTGGGTTGGACTGGCCATCCAAGCTTCGTGAACACCCTCTGCAGTTCTAAAGCCTTTTGCAAGATTTTCTCCGGCATATACATACTGATAACCAGCATCAGAGATAAACATCCAAGGAGATTCCCCATTGGGCCCGAAGTGATCCCAGTACTGCTGTTCAAACATGTTGTTAGCCTTCGCTAGAGCCGCTGCAGCAAGCCTTGAGTCAGAATTAAGAGTATTGAGACCTGCGGCTGCTCTTTGTTGATTTGTGAGCTGAATAATGTTGGCAGAAGTTATCGAGCTTGCCATTGCTTCTGGGATACCAAGTAGACCACCAAACATATTTACAACGAGAAGAAGAATAGTGTAAACAGATAGCGCAGCTTTTCTAAGCAAGTATGGCTTGTACCTATTCTCTTTACTTGGAATAAAAAATTTCCTCACAAGCAGTAGTAGAAATCATATATTTGATAAATAGTATCATGCAACTAGTTAAAGATAAAGACTACCATTTAAATAGAAAAACCTGGGTCAGGAACCCAGGTTTTCTAATTCTCTCGTCTAGAGAGAAATGCCGGCAGAAATTGCTTACTTAACAGCAACCTTAAGAGCTTTTCCAGCTTTAAAGGCAGGAACCTTGGATGCTGGTAACTTGATCTTCTCAAGAGTCTTAGGATTGATACCTGTTCTAGCAGCTCTCTCTCTTACTTCGAACTTACCGAATCCTGTTAGTAAAACAGGATCACCAGCCTTAAGAGATCCTGTGATTGCATCAAATAATGCATCAACAGCCTCACCAGCTTGCTTCTTAGTAAGACCTGCAGCTTTTGCAACTCTCTCTACTAAATCTTTCTTTAACATGTGTTTAAAACCTCCTTTCTTAGAGATACGGGTGCCACGAATCCTGATATCATCCGATTCGTGCTACCACATGATTAAAATAGCGTAAATAAAGGGTCACATCAAGAACCTTATTGTTATAGGATTTTTCATCCGTAGCTACTAAAAAGCTTTTACTGTCAAGAGTTTCCCCCTCAAGATTGGGTAATATTTGTGAATAAGATATTAACTCCGTGAAGCAATTCATATTGATATCACAAGGTTTCATGAGCAAACTACCAGAAAAAGCTTTTCTACCAGCGTTTTTGGATGTCTACAATATATTCTAACGTTTTCAACTCCCCCTATTTTTCTAGGACAATATTTGATCAAAAGCCTTTCTGAAAGAACAAAAAGGGAGGATTTATTTTCCTCCCTTTTAATAACTCTAATCATTGCCCTGTAGTAATGACTACTAGAAGTTACCTATCTTGCGACCTCAATAGCTCTAGTTTCTCTGATTAATGTAACTTCTACATTACCAGGATAATTCTGAGTCTTCTCAATACTAGACGCGATATCCTTTGCAAGTACAGTCATTTCATCGTCAGATATCAAAGCAGGTTTAACAATTATTCTTAATTCTCTACCAGCCTTAATAGCAAACACCTCTTCAATCTTATCTCCAGCCAATTCCTTTGCAACATTCTCTAAAGATTCAATCCTTTGAATATACTGTTCATAGCTATCTTTTCTTGCACCTGGTCTTGCACCAGAGATTGCATCCGCAATATATACCAATACAGCTTCAACAGATTGTGGTTCAATATCCAAGTGATGAGCTTCAATTGCATTCACCAATTTCTCATCTAAACCATATTTACGAGCAACCTGACCAGAAATATGATGATGAGGACTCTCAATCTTATGAGTTAATACCTTACCAACATCATGTAATAGACATGCCTTTTTAACAAGACCTACATCAGCTCCAACTTCTGCAGCTAGAACTTCTCCCATTCTCATCATTTCGATAGTGTGAGACATTAAGGACTGCCCATAACTAGTTCTATATTTCATCTTACCAATAAGCTTTAACAATCCGATATCTATACCTGGCCAATCAGCTTCTTCTGCAAGAATTTGACCATTCTTTTTTATTTCAATTGAAATCTCATTCTTTGCCTTTCTAATAGCCTCTTCGATAGATCCTGGATGAATTCTTCCATCACCAATCAATTTGGTAAGTGCAACAGAAGCAATCTCTCTTCTCAAAGGATCAAAAGATGAAAGAGCTATTGTATTTGGAGATTCATCGACAATAACGTCAACACCGGTAAGCTTTTCAAATGCCCTGATATTTCTACCCTCTTTACCAATAACTCTACCCTTTACTTTATCATCTTCAATTTTAATAGAAGACGTAGTAGTTTCACCTACATAGTCAGTTGCAATTCTTTGCATAGATTCAACAAGAATATGCCTTGCCTTCTCCTCTGCTACTTCTTCTACTCTTTTCTCTGCCTGCCTAATTTTCTTAGCTTCATAGTTTTTGATATCCTCATCAACCTGACTCATAAGTTTCTGTCTTGCTTCATCCTGAGTTAATCCTGAAATCCTTTCCAATTCTTCTTTCAATTGATTCCTTGTATTTTCAAGACCTCTTTGCATTTTCTTTACATTCTCAGAAGCACTCTCGAGTTCTTCACTTTTTTGATCGAGCATCTTAGTTCTCTCATTTAATTTCTTCTCCCTATCAAGAAGAAGTTCCTCATGCTCCTGAGTTTCTTTTCGAAGTTCGCGGAGTCTATCTTCTGCCCTTCTTTTGTTTTCTTCTAATTCTTTCTCGGTTTGTGCTATCTTGTTACCGATTATCTTGTTTGCAACTCTCTCTACTTCTTCCTCGGGAATATCCTTAATATTTACCCACTTCTGTACATACTTGAGGTAGGAAAACACAGAAATACCTCCGACGAGTGTTGCAACAATACCAATAATTAACTCCATAAGAGTATTGTTAAAAATTTATTCATCCTTTTTTGGTGAAGAAAAATAGGAAGATCTAATTACGATCTCCTACATCAAAGAGTTCTTGTAGTATATATTTTTTAGTATATATATTTTTCAAAATGTTCATTAATCAATTATTCTTTAATATTTCTTTACCAACCACAAAACATGGTTATCAAGGACTTTGTAATGATATCATTTTTAGAGCTTACTTTCTAGCTATTGCCCCTAATATACAAATCAACATAGTTAACAACAATCGGGAAGAGTTTATTTCAACTTTTTCCTGTAATATATCTGTATGTCTTTTAAAAACTCTTCATATCAGATGTAACAATCTTGAACTGTTAAGATCTTCATAGTTAAGAATTGCAGATTCACTATAATTTTGCATAGGTTCCCAAGTATTATTAGGCCCAAGATACTTACTCTATACCATTTATATAATATATCGCGATATGGTTTTTGAACTATCATCACTTCTTCAAGCATACTCTGCATGCAGAAAAGGAAAAAGAAATTGCAAATATGCTTCTGAGTTTGAAGAATCTCTTGAAAACAATCTTTACATTCTCCATGAAGAACTTCTTAACAGAAGGTATACAATAGGTAAGTCTCAGTGCTTTGTAATTACCTATCCCACTACAAGAGAGATCTTTGCGGCAAGTTTTAGAGACAGGATTGTACACCACCTGCTTATTAATCATATTGAAAGACCTATTGACAAAAAATTTATATACGACTCTCTTGCTTGTAGAAAAAACAAAGGAGCTCTCCTGGGCATAAGGAGATTGAAACGGTTTATAAAAAAAATTACTCATAACAATACCAAACAGGCGTACTATCTTAAACTCGATATTGAGAGCTTTTTTTATTCAATAGACAAGGAAATACTTTATAGAATTCTCAAAAAGGAAATAAACCGCCTTAATTTCAACAAAAAAGACAAGGCAGATTTGATATGGCTAATCTCAAAAATTATATTCCATGACCCATGTAGTAATTATAAAAAGAAAGGCAGTTTCAAAATAATAGGTAGCCTTCCAAAGAATAAAAGCCTGTTCACAATACCGAAAGGTAAAGGACTTGCGATTGGTAACTTAACCTCGCAATTCTTCGCAAATCTATATCTAAATGAAGTAGATCAATATATTAAAAGGAAACTAGAGGTAAAATACTATCTGAGATACGCCGACGATATGCTATTTCTCTCAGAAGATATAGATACCTTAGAAATTATCAAAAGAAAGGTAGAGTTATTCCTACAAAAAAGGCTTAGATTAAAAATCAAGAGCAACAAAACAAAATATGGAAGTGTATACCAAGGAATAGACTTTGTGGGATACATAGTTAAACCAAGATTCACACTGTGTAGAAACAGGGTTTTAGCAAATTTAGAAAGAAAGCTATACTACTTTAACAAAGGATACCTAATAAACAGAAAGCTCTGTATGGAAGAAAGAATACCTCTAGGGGAAAATATCACTCAAAAAGATATTAAGGCTCTTTGTACAAGCATTAATTCTACATTTGGACACTTGAAATGGAGTAATTCTTACCTACTAAGAAACAACCTCTACAACAAACACTTTGGTAAACTGAAAGAATATATCGAACCTCAGAATAATCTACTGTCTTTTAGACCAAGCAAGCCAACCGTTTAATATTTTTTCTATTTCAAGATAGTTTTCTAGAACATACGCATACCTCTTATTGTTAAACAGTTTTAAATCACTAGAGAGCCTTAATCTATATTTAAGACTAAGAAACACAGCTACTGCCTTTTCAAGATATTTTTTCTTCTCCTTGTTACTAACCGAATTAGCGACAATAATATAATCAAGAGATTTCCAAGAGAGATTTAAAATATCTGCACCAAGTGTATATTTGTACTCTTTGGGGAAATTGCGAACAACACAATACAAATACTGTATAAATTTATATAGTGTTAAATATAAAGTATTACTTGCATGAGGCATAATATATTCTCCCTGTGGACACAACGAACTGAATAACTTGTAATCTTATTATTGTTATTGGTATTTCCATTGTTAAGGTTTGTGTTCCATGCGTTCGTATTATTATTCTGATTCTCGGTACTGGACCAAAACGGAAACTTGCTAATTTATATTACTCACCAAAAGTCTGATTTTATAAAAAGACTTTTTGAATCTTAGTACCCAATGGGTATAGCAAGTAGGATTATATATTACGCCCCCCTTACAAACCAGAGCCTAAAACAAGGTTGAGAATGTAAGATCCTGCATAAGTCATAATCACATATCAAAATAGACATTTCAATATTTAAATTGCCTAGCAGATATTATACTCTCCAAGAGTTCAGCGACCTAGAGACCTATAGATTTAAGACTGTGTTCTACATTTTCACTGCTAGGCTAATCGGGTTCAGCAAAACAAGTTTAATGGGATATCAATTACAGACAGGGCGGACAACCCTATATACTTATACTAGAACCCTCCTATCAATCCCTGTGGACACAACGAACTGAATAACTTGTAATCTTATTATTGATAGCGGTATAGCCACCGTTAAGGTAGGCGTTCCATGCGTACGTATTAGTAGACTGATTCTCGGTACTGGACCAAAAATTATTCCCTGTTACCCATGTAGTATTGGTAGATAAGTTTATACCATTTAAATATGCCTGCATAAGTTCTGCTTGTGTTGGTAAGTACCATTTAGTTTCTGGAGTTGAGTCACCATTTAAATCAAGGGATAGAGTTGCACAGGTATTTATAGCATTACCACAATTTACATTACCACCGTTATAATCACCCCTAGGTACCGTTGTAAAAAAGGGGCACGATGCTATTGTAAATTCGTTTGTAAATGAATTTGCAGAACCCAGCATTGCACTCCAATATAACCCCGTCCTATTATCTTTGTATACACCTGTTGTAGCAGCACCACTTGTCAAGGTCCAAGAGCTCCAAGTAGTAGAGGCACTTGAATCTCTATAGTCTTTTGCTTGTAAAGACATATCTTCGTATTTTGGAAAATCTAAAGTACCGGTTTTTTCTACTCTACTACTATTAAAAAATGTTTTACCATTTACTACATCTGCCTCTGTAATAGTACCCTCTGGTACCCATAAGCTAGAAGATATTATTCTGTTCCACATAGGGCCATTAGATCCTGTCTCGGATCCATACTCTAAATTAACTAGATTCTCGTATACATCCTTGATCACAGAATTGACTTCAGAGTTTGGAGTACCAGTACTTTGTTCTGCAAGAACCTTAGTTATTACAAAGGTACTAGCTAATATACCAACTATTAAAACTATTAAAATTTTTTCTAATCTTGTTAATTTCATAACTATTTATTTAAAATTTATTCGTACCTCATAGCATTAAGAGGAGGTATCTTTACTGCTCTTTTAGCAGGATACAACCCCGTAAAGAATCCAAGAAGTGTAGTACATACGACAACAAGAATAACAACAGAGCAAGGTATGTATGAAATATTAACAAAATCAACTCCTCGAGATATCGATAGTATATATACAAGTAGAGAGACGAAAAGACCTCCTACATAACCAGCTGCAATACCTATTAATCCTCCAAGGAAGCCAATGAACATAGATTCGGTAATGAAGATTGTCATTATCTCATCTTTCTTCATACCCACTATTTTCATAAGGCCTACTTCCCTAGTTCTTTCTAGGAGTGATACTACTAAAGTGTTTACCATTCCTAAAAATGCAACACTAAATGCTATTATTCCAAAGAGAAGTAATCCATACCTTACATATGTAAATAGTGTTTCTACTTGGGTTATTGTATCCATGATAGAGAAGGATTCTAGGCCAAGGGATTCTATTTGCCTTCTGACATTATCTATTACAGAATCATCCTTAATAATTACTGTTGCTTGTGAGTAATCCTGTGTAGAGTATTTTATAACTTCTTCTATTTTCATATATGCCACTGGGGGGGAATCATCTTCTACTATTCCTACAATCTTTAAAGAGAGGGGCTCTTGCTTTGTTTCATCTGAGGGTATAGTTTTTACAACTTCTAGCTCAATTTTCTTACCAACAATTTCATCTTTTTTAAGACCAAGAACATTCAGGTATTCATTATTAAGCATTATATCCATATTATCGGAAGTTTTAATAATATATTCTCCTTCTATTTTTTTTGTTGAGCTATCCTCTAAATAGCCACTTTCAATACCATACAAAACAACATCAGTACTTGAGCCTTCATAGTTTATTCTGCCAGGTATACTCTTAACTTTATATACTTTCTCTACTCCTGGAACATTTTTAATTTTCTCTATGAGTTCTTGATCAAGGGTTAGTAGACTTCCTACTTTTGGAAATACTTCTAATTGTTTAAGATCCTTTACTTCTGTTATTTCATCAAGAATTACCTTTTCCAAGCCATACCCAAGTGAAAGCAAAAGTAATACAAATCCAGTCCCTAAACCTACTCCTAGTATTGTAATTATTGTTCTGAATTTTTTATAGAAGAGATTCTTGAGAGAGAGTTCCGTTAGATAGATGCTTCCTATTTCTTTTGAGAATTTTTTGTTTTTACTACCTACATACCTATCTAGGATCTCTCCTTTATTAAATTTTAGTAATAGGATGTTTATAAATACAATGGTAGATTCTATGAAGAATTTTATTATTAGTGAGATATTTTGCTGAAATCTTGTAAAGATACTTCTCTCAGGATAGTCATTTTCTTCAACTATTTTAATATTAGGACTATCATTGCCATTAGTATGTTTTGGCGTATCTTCTAAGAGTTTTCTTTCAACAATATCTCTTGTGTTTCCTGTTTTAGTTACAATATCTAATATATTCCCATCTTTCATAATCACAACCCTATCAGAATGTTCAAGATATTCTGGATTGTGCGTAACCAAAACAACTGTCTTACCTTGGCTCACAAGCTTTTGCAGTATATTTAAAACATCATATCCACTCTTTGTATCTAGATTTCCCGTAGGTTCATCGGCTATTATAACCTGCGGATTAGATATAATAGCCCTTGCAAGACCTGCTTTTTGTTGTTCACCGGAAGATAGCTCGGAGGGATATTTATCTCGATATCCATTAAGACCTACTAATAAGATACTTTCTTCTGCTTTTTTTATAGAGTCCTTTTTATTGAAACCAAGTAACTGGGAGGTTAAGGCCAGATTCTCTATTATACTAAGAGATTTAATCCAATTCTGTTGTTGGTATACAACACCTATGTTTCTTTTCCTCATATCAGATCTGTCATCTGCATTCATCTTCCATAAGTCAATACCGAAGATTTTTATACAACCAGATTCTGGCCTTTCAATACCCATTATTATATGTAGTAGTGTGGACTTACCACATCCAGAAGGGCCGAATATTGTAATTAACTCTCCTTTGTTAATATTAAAAGATATATCTTTTAATACTGTATTTATCCTATCACCAACAGGAAAACTCTTATTAATATTTTTAATAACTATTAATTCACTATTTTTCATTAGAATATCCTGAATATTTTTGAAATTGAATTAAGTACCGTTTCAAGAACTGTAGCACTTGCCTTAGGGGTTACAGATACTAGTGGGCCATATTTTGACGTATTGCCAAAATGATCTGATGATTCTATTTGTAAACTATATACCTTTGATGGAGTAAGACCAGAAAGTATTACTAAGTGTTTTGTTCTTAAGTCTTGGTCTATTTTTGAACTTGAAGAGTAAATACCTGTGGATCCCTCCCCATATTCGACCCTACCTGTAGAAGGCTCATCTGTTTCCCATGTTAGTATTAATTGTGCACTTCTGGTTCTATCATTTTGTACAGTTCTACTCATCAAATCTTCCTCAACTTTTATATTGAATATCTTTGGAGGACGAGTATCCGTTTGAGTTGTAAAATATATTGGTTCTGATATCGCTTTGTTGCCATACTCATCAAGACCTTCTACATATGCTAAGTACTGAGTTTCGGATTTTAATCCTGATATTTCCATCTCATGTAAACCTGCGAGATATTCCATATCTATTTTATCCATTTCACCTGAACCCTCTGTATTTTCTCTATATCTGATAATAGAATTTATCTTTGCATTAGATTCCCAACTAAATAATACTGTAGGACTTGTAACTTCCCTTAGTTCCTGAATACGAACATTTGAAACATTTGGTTTAGGAGGAGTTGTGAAAGAATGATTTTCTATAGAATCATAAATATATCCTTCTATATCTGTTAAACGTATTTTGTAGTTATATATTGTTCCATCCTGCAAGCCATCGATTATTACTGAGTATTTACTTCTTGTAACAGAGGTATTAACTTCTTTTAGATCTGTATATGAGAGATTTTTACCGTACAAAACAGATGCCTTTGTTGCACCATACACCTCGAATGTTACCATTGCATAGTCAAGGCCTACTCTCTCCACTTTGGAAGAAAATACTTTTGGCATTGGGTCTGTTCTAAAAGATATTTCTTGTGTAGAACCAGTATTACCGTCTTCATCTGTCCATTTTGCAATAAGGTAATATGTTGTATCTGGTTCCAAGTTATTCAACTTTATCTCATGATTTTTGGTCTGTTCAGACATATATGCCTCCTCCTTGAAATACATGCCACTAGAGGTGCCATACATAACTTTGGTGTCAGATTCTCTGTTAGTAGTCCAATATATTGTTGCATGTCTTGTACTGATATTTTTAAGTACTACGTTAGAAACTATTTCTGCAGGTTCTGTATATCGACCTTGTATCATTGAGTTAATTACTGAGGACATTGTAGGATTGTTTGTACTTTCATCTGTAGAGTCTGAGACTCCTACCTGGTAATAGTAACGCCTGCTTTCAGGTAGAGTATCTGTATATGAGAGGCCTTTTGTAGTGCCAACAGTAGCCCAAGTCGTACCATCAGTGCTTCTTTGTATTGTATATGTTAAATCGCCATCTCCTTTATATGCTGGTTCTTCCCAGTTAAGGGAAGCTCTCCAGAGCTGTACACTTTTTATAGATGTATCTGCCAATGAAAGGTTTAAAATAGGGTCTGGCAGTGTACTGTTCAAAGTATATGTCCCCGTAATCGCATTACTTTGAGAGTACCCATATTGGTTATCAACCGCAACAACGTATACTGTATTAACCCCCTTTATAGATCCTCTTAGCATCCTTGTAGATACTGATGTGCCTTCTACTGGGATATACAGGGAGCTATTACTAGAGAGAGTTTCGTATGTCGATGGTGGTGTAGTGTTAATCATATAGTAGTAACGCAGTATGGTTCTTCCTTCTTGTGCAGTAGCATTAGGCCAAGTTATAGAGAATTCATTAGAGGTATTTGTTTCTGGAGATACACTCACTACTGATTCAGTAGGAAACTGAGGAGCCATACCTCCGTATGAGATCCCTCCTGTTACATAATCACTGAAATTACCTGCATTATCTATACTTCTAAAATAGATTATGTTGTTCCCTATAATTACATTTGCAGAATCTTTCTCATTAGTAAGATAGTGTATATATGTTGTATCTTCGAAAGGAATGTATTCGAAATCAAATCTTTCACTTGTGAGTGTACCTTTCCAATTGTCTATTCCATTAAGACTGTACTGCCATCCTAGAATTCCGTTTTCATCAGAACTGATCACATTAGCAGCACTAGGCCAGCTAAAAAACATCTCCTCTATATTACTAAATGTTCCACTTGGTGTAGTTATATATTTTACATTTGTTGGATTGAGTAAGTCTGCTTTGTAAACAAAGAACGTGTAATCTTGATCTTCATTTGTATATATATTCCCGTGATTATCAACTGATTGTATTCTAAGATAGTAAGTTTGATTTTCAGAGACAGAGGGTGCTATATAGTTTTCCTCTTGGAATACTCCAGAACTTGATGGTATTGCAGTAGAGCTTGGTCCCCAATATACATAGTATCCAGAAATACCACTTGATTGATAACCATGAGATTGTGTGCTTGGATCAATTGGAGTCTCCCATTCAAAGTATGGCAAAGTATGGTTATACACTAGGACTTCACTTGAGGTAATACTTTTCGCTTTTGAATCCGAGGTGTATCCTGCTACAGTATTAACATTGGTAGGTGGCAAAGTGTCAGCTACATAGACATTGTTTCCAAACTCTATCCACCCAATATCTTGCGACCATACATAACCTGAAAATATACCTGTTGTAGTATCAACGACTGTATTACTACCGTAATTTGAGAAATCCAATATATTGCCTGTATTAATTACATAGGCAGAGCCGGAAACATTTCCCGTCGTGTAGTCAACAAATACTCCAGGAGTTTCACCTTGTGAAAACTTAATCCAACCTAAATCTTGCGACCAAGCATATCCAGATATAGTTCTAATATTGCTATTACCAGCATCTGGTTCTGAGATTACAACATTAGCACCATATATTTCAGAGGTAAAGAAAATGTAATTACCTGTATTTAGTACTACGGCAGAGCCAAGAACAGGGGTAGGGTTAGCTGCAAATACACGACCAAGAGAAACCCAAGAGAAGAGGGATACAATCAAGGCAATAAACAACCATATTGTTTTTCTCACTAGAGCAGTATTTTTCATTTACACTTAAATTAAGTGTACAGAAAAAATGGGGACGAAGCAATGTTTTTATTCAAATTTTCAATTAAAGACTGATAGTGTGTGAGATTGTGTATCGTTGCCAAAGTCAATGCAGTTGCCTCACTATTTTTCATCATATGATGAATATATGCTCTTGAATAATTTGAACAACATTCACAATGACAATTAGGATCTACTGGTCTTTTATCTAAAGCCATTTCACCATTTCCAATCCTTAATTCACCTTCAGATGTATACAGTGTTCCATGTCTTGCATTACGAGTAACTAATACTGTATCAAAGAGATTAAAACCTATTTTAGCTGCCTTAAGAATATCTTCTGGTTTTCCTACACCCATTGCATACCTAATGGTATCTTTTGGAACATTCTCTATTACAGCAGACATCTCATCCTCCACTAGCTTTCCTTCACTATCGACTACAAACCCTCCAAAGTTGTAGCCATCAAACCCTATTTCTACTAATGCTTTCGCGCATTTTTCTCTCAAGTCAGGAAAGTTCGCTCCCTGTACAACACATGTCAGGAGTTTTCCTGTTCTTACTGTTCCACCATATTCCTTTTCAAAGTGATTTTTACATCTTTTGGCCCACTTTATCGTCCTCTCTACAGATTGCTCTGCTTCATCTCTATTTAAATCCGTCTTCCTACAATCATCCAAACAAACTAAAACATCACTCCCTATTTTCATTTGAATATCTATTGAACTCTCAGGAGTTAATTCATATACATTCCCCTCCCTTGGGGATTTAAAAGTAGCACCATTTTCATGTACTTTACCTTTCCATTTCTTAGAGTGAATTAGCGAAAATACTTGGAAACCACCAGAGTCAGTAAAGACAATCCCATCCCATCCCATCATCTTCTTTATGCCTCCCAATTCCTGTATTACATCAGGTCCTGGATGAATCAATAAATGGAGAGTATTGGTAACAATAGCTTCTGTATTCGTTTCCTTTAGCTGTTTTGTAGTTAAATATCTTACTGCCCCTCTAGTAGCATCTGGCATAAAGAAATATTTTTCTTTCAGAATATCTAAATTCATCACTTTATTTACTAAAATTACCTCCTATTAACATACTATCTCCATAGCTAAGGAATTTGTACTTTCTACTTATTGCCTCTACATATGCCCTTTGTATATTATCCTTACCTGCAAAAGAACTAACCAGAAGAATTAGAGAAGAATCTGGCATATGGAAATTAGTAACAAGATTATCTACAATTTTCCATTTATATCCAGGATATATGTAAAGGGAGGTATATCCAGAATATTCTTTAAGAAGATATTTTCCATTCTGTTCATATGCTACACTTTCAAGTGCTCTTGCCACTGTTGTTCCAAATGCCCATACTTTTCCTTTTCTGCTATTAATAGCTTCTGCCACATCTTGAGATACATTTATATACTCAGTATGTATCTTGTGGTTCTCAATTTCTTCCTCTCTTATCGGTGCGAAGGTTCCCCATCCAACTCTCAACTCTACCTTTACAATATTTGCTCCTTTCTTCTCTATTTCATTTAATATTTCATTTGTAAGATTAAGACTCGCAGTTGGTGCTGCCACTGCACCTTCTATCTTTGAGAAAACAGTATTGTACCTCTCCCTATCACTTTTCTCGTCTTCTCTTTTCATGTATGGTGGAAGAGGAGTATGTCCATATTTATCAAAAAGAACCTGGCTTGAACCTTCAGTAAAAAGAACTACAAAACCATTATCTTTCCTCTCTCTAACCTGTATTTGTATTTCCTCCCCTTCTTCATTTTTTAAAATATCTCCAATCTCTACATTTCTAGCTCTACCGATGAGGACATACCATATGTCATTTCCAATATTTTCTAAGAAGAGTACTTCCACTCTCTTACCTTTTGGTGTCAAAAAAAATGTTCTACTATTTATTACTTTAGTTTCATTTAATACAACAATATCTCCATTCTGGACATATTCTGGAATGTTAAAGTACTTCCTATGAGTGATTTCTCCACTCTCTTTATCAAGTACTAACAAGTTCGATGTACCTCTTTTCTTAGGAGGATATTTTGCAATTAATTCCTCTGGTAAGTTGTATTTAAATTCTGATATCTTCATGCTTCGTATCGCTATTATATTACATTTGGTGGCATTTTTCTTACTATTAAAGTAAAATTATGCCATGAAAAAATCAATCAAAACTCTCTTTCTTGGAACAGACTGGGAATCAGTGGAGACACTTAAGGCTCTAGATAAAGATAAAAGGTTTGATATTGTAGGAGTAATTACTACAACAGATAAGCCGGTTGGTAGGAAACAAATCTTAACCCCTTCTAAAGTTAAAGAGTATGCTCTTGAGAATGGTATTAAGGTATTTCATACTGAGAAGAACAAAGAAAAATATTCTGAAGCTTTAGAGATTTTTAAACCAGAGCTAATTGTATGTAAAGCATTTGGGGAAATAGTACCAGGGTTTTTCTTGGAATATCCTAAGTACAAAGCAGTTAATGTTCATTTCTCTATTCTTCCTAAATACAGAGGTGCTGTCCCTATACAAAAGGCTATTCTTGATGGAGAGAAAGAAACAGGTATTTCCATCATGCTAATGTCGCAAGGTCTAGATGAAGGTGATGTTTTAGAGGTATACAAAGAACCAATCTTAGAAAACGACACCAACCTATCTCTAAGAGAAAGGCTGGTAAGAAAATCTGCAGAGGTTTTGGGGGATGTATTAGAGAGATGGATTAATGGTGATATTAAACCTACAAAACAAGAGGATTCTAAAGCTACTTACTGTTGGCAAAAGGATATTTCAAAAGAAAATGCAGAGATTATTTGGGATAAGATGGAACCAGAGTATATCGAAAGGTTAGTTAGAGCTATGATTCCTTGGCCAATTGCTTGGTTTATTGTACAAGAGAGTACTGTAAAATCTTTACAGGGAAAGATGCTAAAGATTTATGAAGCTGAACTTGTTAATGTTGGTTCTAACTTGAAACCAGGGTCTCTTTATGTAAGAGATGAGAAATTTCTTGTTTCTACGAAGGATAGAAAGATGTCTTTGAGGATAAAGAATTTACAAATAGAGGGAAAGAAAAGAATAAAAGAGAAAGATTTTATAAATGGAATTGGAAAAGAATTAGTCCTGCAAGGAGAAAAATTCTGAATCACTCATATCACACCCTCCATTAAGTTCTGAAACTCTGGCGAATACTCCATACTTAAACTTCTTGATTGCTTCCTTGTCATCTTGGCCAAGATCAAAAGCATATGCTATTACCTGTTCTAAACCTGAAAGACCGTTTTCATTGGAAGGATTATCATCTGTTACCTCCCCCCATATGTAGTCCATTGCTAAGTCCATAATTACCTCTTGGTCTAGTTCTTTGTCAAAATCATCATCCTCATCTCCGAAACTATCCTCAGATATCTCATCTTCTATACTCATGTTTTCTAGTGTCCTGTATTTTAATGCGTAAGTATCAAGTAAGCCGGATTCTGTATTAAACGATCATCTATCTATGCGGCTAAGCCTTGCTCCAGGGGGGGTTACCACGCGATATTACATTACTGTAATACCCGGTGGTCTCTTACACCACCATTTCACCCTTACCTAAGAAACTTAGGCGGTATATCTCTCTGCTGCCCTTTTCTCCGAAAGATCACTCCCTCCCAACTTTCGTTGGCACCCATCTCTTATGTGAGACAACATGGAGTCCGGACTTTCCTCACTAATTATTAATTAGCGCGATCGTATATGATACTTACGCTATATATTATACTAGATACTACTTGTAAACAGAAGATTTCCCCTCATGTCCACCAGTAGTAAGTATAATAATGGAATTATTTCCGATACTCTTCCAAAGAATACGAATATCGCCAGTGACCCTAGAGCTATATACTAGACCGAAGTTGGTTATCTCCACCTTATGCGTCTTTAAACTCGGATAATAAGGATCTAGCATAAAACTACGGAAGAATTTCTCATATCTAACCGCAAGAGAAGGATTCCCCTTTACTAATTTAGCACGCTTCTTAAGAAAGCTTTGAGAGAGTTCTACCTTAAACATCTTCATCGAAGCTATGCATAATTGCTATTGCTTCTTCAGGAGTCCTAGCCTCAAGAACTCTGCCACTCGTAACATCCTCTATTGCTTCTGGCAAATCTTTTAGTAATGCTCTATCTATTTCATCAACTTCGATACTACTTTCCAACTCATTCAATAGGGCATACCTAATATATTCAGGAACAGTTATTCCCATCCTTTTTGCCTCGGAAATTACTCTATCCCTAAGGACATTAGATACATTCACTTGTATTCTATCAGTATATTTTGCCATACATGAGTATTATATCACCCCCACGGCACTCATACAATCATCCTATTTCTTCCTTTTATTAATTACTAACACTATCCCAAAAGGTATTAGTACTACAGGGGAGAATACTAATATCCAGATTGTAGAATTTACTAAAGTTTTTAGTACAGAAACTAAAGCATTTAATGCAGCTCTAAACTCTCCCAATGGCTTCCATGGTTCATCAGAGATATTTAATCCTTCCTTATCTATACTCAATGTTAAAGAAAGATATGAATAGTCGGTTTGGCTATCAAAATATCTCTTTTGTGCTTCATAGCTTTCAATTTCTCCCCTAACATTATTTAGTTCTTTTTGAACTGCAAGTATATCTGTAACGGTATTTGCTTTATCTAGAATCTCGATTATTTGTGCCTCAACCTCTCTAAGGTTCTCTAATCTAGATGTAATATCAATATACTGTTCAGTAAGATCTGTTGTACCAATATTTGCATATGTTACCTCACCATCCAATTTTCTTAATTCACTGTAATATGTTTCAAAATTATCAACAGGTACTTTTATCGTCAGTGTTAGTACTCTGTCATTACCTCTTCCAGAATCGTATATATCTGTTACCTCTCCTTCGTACTTAGAAGTTATTGGAGAAAGAGTACTCACCATATCGTCAATACTGTTCACTAGTATATTTATACTCCCTCTTTTTTGTATTTTAGATCCCTCAGAATTGTTGTATGTAGGAGATTCTTGATATGAGTCTGTTGCTCTTGAATAGTCAGAAGATTCATATGGTGCAGGCATATACCCACCTATTTCATCTTGAGTTTCGGTCTTGTTGTTAACAAAGAAGAGAAGAGGTACAACAAAAGCTCCTAATATTCCCACAGAAAGTAAAATCCAAAAGAGAGTTTTTTTCATTTTAAAAGATTCACAAGTTATATATTAATATATTATCACTTTCTATTTTAGAATACACAATGATGTTTAATCCGGTCGCATTGTTGGAAAGATATCACCCTTTGATAGATCAATGGAAGGTACTGTATCTCCAGAATATCGAAGATATGATACTTCCATATTTCCGAATGGTTCCGTGAATTTTACAATATCGAATTGTATATTGCCTAAGTTCCCATATTTCTTCTTATCATATGAAACAACAACTTTGTTGTTTACAATATTGTATGTTCCATAGAAATAGCTTGTACAAGATTTACAATCGAGGTTATACATAAATACAAAAGTTTGGTTCTTAACAACAAGGATCACAGTACCACCTCTATAACACATGACATCTGAGGACTCATCTTTAATTTGTTTAGTATTGAAATAGCCTTGATCATAGGCAGCATCATAGGGTATACCATCCTCAGGAAATTCTTTATCACAGCTTTCAACTTCATTCCTTTGTCGAGAAATAAAGGTTAGGCCAGATTTAGGAAGAATATCTTCTAGAAATGATGCATAAGGACCTACAGGATAATCTCTATTAGGTTCTGAGATTAATACCTCTAGTCTTTTGTTTTCATCCCCTATTATTTTGTATTCGCTTTTCCATAAATTGACGGGCAAAGATAGAGACATAATATTCTCTTCTTCATCAATATCATAAGATCCTGAGAAAGATAATTTCTCCTCTGTAAGATTAGCAAAGATTTCTATCTCCAAATTAAACTCTTTTTTCTTCGTATCTAAAATAAGGTCGTAATAAATATTTGCTATAGAATTTGATTCTTTTACTAAATATTGTTGGAAACTTTCATATTTTTCTATCCCTTCTGTATCTTCCGCTTGCTCTTCTTCGTTCTCTTCTTCAACATTATTCGATGTTTCTGTTTCTGTCTCAGTTTCTGTTTCTTCACTGATAGTATTCTTCTCTTTAGTAGGGAAGACATTTCTGAGTATTGTATATTCTGGCAACATTGAAAAGAGTAGGTAAAGGAAAGAAGCTACTCCTATGAATATTACAGGGATTTGCCAATATAAATGTGAAGGTTTTATTTTCATTTTTTTAATGGATAAGTTATTCAAAAATAGAATAACAATTAAAGAAAAAAAAAGCACCTTGCGGTGCTTTCCAAATACTAACGTTTTGAGAACTGAGGTTTCTTTCTAGCTTTAACCTGATGATATTTCTTTCTCTCAACTTCTCTTGGATCTCTAGTAATTAATCCAGCTTTTCTTAATGGTGATTTTAGAGTCTCATCCATGGAGTAAAGTGCTCTTGCAAATCCCAAAGATACACTGTCAACCTGTGCAGAGAGACCACCTCCAGAAACTTTTGCAGTAAAGTAAAATTTCCCTTCTAGTCCTGTTACATTCAATGCTTTGTTTATCTCTTCCATTGCTCTGGGTACACTTGCGAAATATGTATCAACGGATTTCCCATTGACAGTACTTGCTTTATCTCCAGCATATATTCTTACTCTGGATGTAGATGTTTTTCTTCGACCGATACCTTCAAAAAATTTCTCCTTACTCACTAATACTGTAATTAAAATTTATACTCTTTTGGACTTTGAGCTTGATGCTTATGCTCCAAGCCTTTGTATACAAACAATCTTGCCATTCTCAAGTCTCTCATTTTGTTCTTTGGTAACATATTCTTAACAGAATCAATTATTACCTTTGTAGAATCTTTTCTAATTTGATCCTTGAAAACAGTTTCTTTCAAACCACCTGGATAACCAGAGTAGTTGTAGTAAACCTTCTTGTTTTCTTTTCCTCTTGTTAATTTGATCTCATCACTATTAACAACTATTACATAGTCTCCACAGTCAACATTAGGAACAATCTCTGGTTTTCCCTTTCCAATGAGAAGTGATGCTACTTGTGTTGCTACTCTACCGAGTATTAGATCTTTCACATCTACAACATACCACTCTCTCTTTATATCTTCTTTTTTAGTCCATTGAGTCTTGTACTTCATCTCTATTTACGAATATAAATTATAAACCAGATCTAGATTTTGCTCTTTCTTTATTTACAGGAGCAACAACTTTTGTTATTGATTTCTTTTTTCCTGCATCAATAGGTTTTCTCTTTGTACTTTCCTTCTTAACTACTACTTTTTCTTCCTTCTTCTCTTTGACTTCTTTTTTTCCTTCCTTTTTAGCTAACCCCTTTATCTCAACCAAAGATACCTCGGAGTTATCACCTGCTCTAAAACCAACTTTCTTTATAGTTATTGTTGTTGATTCTTTTTTTGCAATTTCTACAAACTTCTGTACCAATGCTGTGTTACCAAGAATATCTTGTAAACTTCTTCTTGTACTTAGGTCTACATTTCCAGAAGATTTAACTTTCACTATTAATGATTCCATTTGACCCTTCAAAGCTTTTGCTTTTGCAGTTGTTGTTTTAACAGAACCACTCTCTACAAGAGATCTTAATAGATTAAAGATCAAAGCCTTTCTATGTGCAGTTGTTCTTCCTAATTTTTTGATTCCAATCCTTTTATACATGTTTATTGCTCACTCTTGATGTTAATTCCATATTGATTAAGAAGCTCTACGACTTCATTTAGAGATTTGTTACCAAAACCTGAAAGTGAAAGTAGGTCATCTACAGTAACACTCTTTAGGTCTCCCAAGGTTTTATATCCTCCGGAGAGTAATCCAGTTTTGGATCTCTTTGAGATTGGAAGATCTTCTATTCTAAGGTCATTCGCTTCGTCATATACTTCTACAGTCTCTGGTGCTACTTCAACCTGATTGATCTCTTCAACTCTTTCTTCTACTTCTTTCTTTGATACTCCCATTGCTATCATTACTTTTCCAGCAAATTCTTGTAATATCTTTGCGGATTCTAAAAGTGCATCTTTTGGTGTAATACTGCCATCTGTTTCAACACTAATTACTACTGCATCTAGGTCTGTTTCCTGACCCTTACGTGCTTGTTCAACACTCATACTTACTTTCTCAATAGGGGTAAAGTCACAGTCAAGTGGGATAATTCCAACTTCTGCTCTATCTACGTTTCTAGCATCTCTATATCCTATTCCTGATTCTACAGTCATTTCAATTACTAATTCTCCAGAATCATCAGAAATATTTGCAATTACTAGATCTGGAGTTGTAACTGTAACTCCTGCTTCTACATCAATGTCTGAAGCTTTAACAACTCCCTTTCCTTTTGCAACAATCTTGCATGTCTTAACATCGTCCGAGTCTACTCTAAATTTCACCTGCTTTAGGTTAAGGATTATTGTTGTAACATCTTCCTTTACTCCCTCTATAGTTGAGAATTCATGCTTTACTCCTTTGAACTTTACACTTGTAACTCCAGAGCCTTTTAAGCTAGAGTAAAGTATTCTTCTTATTGCGTTACCTAATGTATGACCATATCCCCTTGGAAGTGGTGAGATCTCGTAGAGACCAATATTTCCCTCTTCTTCCTTAATTGTTACCTTTATATCTTTAAATGCCTCCATTGTGTTTAAAAAACAAATTATTATCTAGAGTAGTACTCGATGATTAGGTTCTCACGAATACCCTCATCAATTTCGTCTCTAATTGGTAATCTTGAAACAACCGCCTTGTTCTCTTTTGATTCAATCCACTCTGGGACTGGGAACAATTTTTCAGTTGGAGCAAGCTTAGCCTTTTTTATTTCTAAAGAATCTCCTTCTTTCAATTCTGCAGAAGGAACTGTAAATTTCTTACCGTTCAAAAGTACATGACCGTGAACAACATACTGCCTAGCAGCAGATCTTGATGGAGCTAACCCTGCAAGATACAAAACGTTGTCCACCCTTAATTCTAACAATCTTAAAAGTTCAAGACCTTTGTCTGTATTGTATACCTTTGATCTTCTATCAGACTCAAGATATACATTCTTAAACTGCTTCTCTCTAACTCCATATGTTCTCTTAACCTTCTGCTTCTCCCTTAACTGTAATCCGTAGTTGGAAAGTCTTGCCTTTCTTTTACTACCGTGCTGTCCTGGGACAAAAGGCTTTCTCTTTAGACCACTCTTCTCAGAAAATGATCTTGAACCTTTAAGGTGTAACTCTACACCCTCTCGTCTACTTAATCTTTCTTTTGGTCCTGTATATCTACCCATTTAAACTAATTCAAATATTATTAATTACTTTCTTGGAGACTTTCTTGGCCTACATCCGTTATGAGGAATAGGGGTTCTATCTACCAATGTTGTTATCTTTAAACCTGCAGAATCCAAACCTTTTACTGCAGCATTTCTACCAGCTCCTGGTCCGCTAACAATTACCTTTACTTCTCTTAATCCATACTTTTTGATTGCTTTCTCTGCAGCATCATTTGCAGCCTTTGTAGCAGCAAATGCTGTACTTCTCTTTGCACCCTTAAATCCAACTACGCTTGGACTTCCCTGTACTAACACTTCACCCTCAGTATCTGTTATAGAGATAATTGTATTGTTGAATGTTGATTGTACAGTAACAATACCTGTTGTAACACTCTTCTTTGTTTTCTTTTTAATATTTGTAGCCATATTATGCTAAGTCTTTTCTAATTTACGATTTAAACCACCGACAGGCCTACTCTTACCTTTTCTTGTATGAGCGTTATGCCTTGTCCTCTGACCTCTAACTGGTAATCCCAATTTGTGTCTAATTCCTCTATAACTCTTGATATCTTTCAATCTCTTAATCTCTCTAAAGATCTTCTGTCTCAATTCACCCTCTACTTGGAAATTCTGATCTAAGTAAGCTCTTAAAATATCTAACTGTGCCTCATTAAGATCTCTAACAAAAGTATTACCATCTATTTTAACATTCTCACAAATACTTTTAGATGATTTCTCTCCTATCCCATACAAACTCATCAAAGAGACCCATAATCTCTTATCATTTGGTATTTCTATTCCTGCGACTCTTGCCATAGTATCTTAATTAAATACAGTTATATATTATATTAACCCTGTCTCTGCTTATGCTTAGGATTCTTTTTACAGTAGACATATACACGAGCTTTCCTACGAACGGTGTAACAATCTGCACATCTTTTTTTTACTGAAGCCTGTACTTTCATTTTTATTTCATTCTATATGTTATTCTACCCTGCGTCTTATCATACGGGGTCATTTCTATTCTCACCTTATCTCCTTCAAGGATTCGAATGTAGTGCATTCTCATCTTTCCAGATAGGTAACCTATTACCTCATGCTTAGTACCATTTACATCAATTTCTACTAGAAATTTTGTATTTGGCAAACATTCCTTAACCTCACCTTCAAATTCATAAACTTTCTTTGTATCTACAGCCATAAATGACATCCTTGTAACTAAATAGAGTCCTGAGCATTATATCAAAAGTGTTAGCTTTTTTCAAAGATTTAATGCTATTTTTCCCTTGAAATATAGTCAAAACTCTACAAAGACGAGTTAAGCATATCAAAAAGAGAAAGTTTTTACAACCCCAGTCTTAGTACTACTTCTTTATGTATCTCTTCAATACTAGGAGTTGCATCAATCTCGATTAAAATGCCTCTCTCTTTGTAAGTTTGGAGTATTGGTGCTATTGTTCTGTTGTATTCTCTTATCCTGTTCCTGATTCTATCAGGTTGGTCATCTTCTCTTTGTACAAGCTTTGTTCCACACTTATCACAGTATCCTTTCACACTCTCTATTTTATATTTTTCATGGTATGTACTATCACAATTTGGACATACCCACCTAAGAGACATTCGCTCTATAGCAGCCTCCTCAGAGAGCGTAAAGTGAATAAAATGATCTAACTTCCTTCCAACACTTTCTAGTGTCTTATCAAACATAGGGATTTGTCCAGGATCCCTTACAACGGAGATGAAAGCCCAGTTCTTCTCTTTATCAAACTGTAAGATCCATTTATTAAGCATGCTGTATACTAGGTCATTTGGAACCCATTGCCCTTTAGACCAATAGTTATATGCCTTTATGGCCTCTAAATCAGCCTGCTTATACATTGATCGGAACATATCCCCAGTAGCAATACCTTCAAATTCGTGCTTGTCTTTTAATAGCTCAACTTGGGTATCTTTACCACTTCCTGAAGGACCATGAAAGAGAATTGTTTTCATAATGTATGTAAGGACATATTAACTAGATAATAATAGCACAAGAGTTTTATTAGAGGTATCGATCATAATCACGAACAACAATCATCGATTCTACTTGTCTTCTAACATCGAGAACTACATTTACCATAATTAGAAGTCCCGTTCCTGTAATTATTGGTACAACATTACCATTTGGGAAGAGTAATGGATTTAGTACAGAAGGTAAAATTGAGATTAATCCTAGGAAGATTGCACCAAGTGATGCTAGTCTGAATGCAACTTTTCGCAGATACTCAGAGGTATTCTTTCCTGGCCTAATACCTGGGATAAAGCCCCCCTGCTTTTGTAGGTTCTCTGCTAGTTCATCAGTTTTAAATACAACAGTAAGATAGAAGAAGGAGAAACCTACTATTAAGAGGAATGTAACTATATTGTTGAAATATGGATTATCTATTAGTGCCATTGCTTTTGTAGTAAATTCAATCACCCGATCACTCATATCCCTACTTAATATGAATTTACCTATTAATTGTGGGAAAGAGAGCAGTGATACGGCAAAGATTACTGGCATTACCCCGAATTGCACAATTTTTATTGGTATATAGCTATCCATTGAACCTCCAGCCCTGACTCTTCTTGAATACTGAACTTTTACCTTCCTTTGTGCCTCTGTAATATATACGACAGATACTATCAATACCAAAGTCATTAGCAAGAACACTACCTTCTCAATACTATCTAATTGAGTAAAGTTTGATCTTAAAGTACCAGGGATACCAGCAATAATGCCCAAGAATATCAAATATGATGAACCGCCACCTAAACCACTCTCTGATGTCAGTTCACTAAACCACATAACTACAACAGACCCTGCGGTCAAGGTAGATACCATAACTACAAGTTCTAGTGGAGAAAGCTCCCCTATTAAACCAAAACCTCGTAAAGTGGAATATATTACGAAAGACTGCATAATTGCAAATGGTACTGTAAGGAGTCTTGTATACATACTTATCTTTCTTCTTCCTTCTGGACCCTCATTCCTCATCTCTTCAATCTTAGGAACAACAGAACCTAATAGTTGGAATACAATAGAGGCATTGATGTATGGACTTAAACCTATTGCTGCAATGGATGCTGTTTCAAGTACACCACCAGATACTGTTGAAAGGAGATCTCCGAAGTTGCTTCCTTCAAAGAGTAATTTGATAGCATCTGCAGGGATTCCTGCAACAGGGATCGCAGCTAGCAATCTGTATGCTAAAAGTATTACTAGTGAGAATATAATTTTTTTTCGAATCTCCTCTGTTTTAACAATTCTAAGGAAGATCTCAATGTACTTGTTCATTTGTATAGAGGTTACTTTATTGTACCCCCTGCTTTCAATACTTTCTCCTGTGCTGCCTTTGATGCAGGGATACTTTCGATAGATATCTTCTTTGTGATTTCTCCAGATCCTAAGATCTTTACAGACTGTGTCTTTTTGGAGATAAGAGCTTTCTCTTTCAATGATTCCAATGTAACAACCTCACCAGCTTTGTAGTTCTCTTCTAGGATGTTAAGATTAATAGCTGTAGCTTCAATCTTTCCAGAGTTGTTGAAACCCTTCTTCTTTGGCATTCTCCTAAAGAATGGTACGTTACCTCCCTCAAAGAATAGAAGAGACTTATGTCCTGATCTGGATTTCTGACCTTTGGTTCCCCTTGTAGAGGTATGACCACCGACACCAGATCCATACCCTCTTCCGAGTCTTTTAGCTTTTCCTGTTCTATTTTTTCTTCTTGGAATACTTTCTAAGTACATATTACTGATTTAATAACTTTAGTTGGTTTTCTTTTCTGTATTTCTTCTAGGTTTAAAATCCTTCTTACGATTATCCTTCTTTTCTGCTCTCTTTGCTGCTCTCTTTTTGTCTTCCTTAACTTTTCTCTCCTTATCTGTTTCTTTCTTTGCTTCAACTCTATCTCTCATATTCTTCATCTTTGAGAGTACTCTTCCATTTCGAAGTGCCTTCAATGCTTCAAATGTTGCATATGCAGATGCAATTGCATCTGTAGTACCAAGTAACTTACCATATACATTCTCTATTCCTGCTAATTCCAATACTGTTCTAACAGATGAACCTGCGATAACACCAGTACCTGGCCTTGCAGGTCTTAGTAATACTTTCGCAGCTCCTTCTTTCTGTGTAATCTCATGAGGAATTGTATCTCCCGCTAATTGTATCTTTCTCATTTTCTTTGCAGCTGTTCTTTCTCCCTTCTCTACTGCACTCTTTGTGTCTACTCCTCTACCCAAGCCAACTCCTACAGAGCCATTATGATCTCCAACAACTACCATTGCACTAAATCTTAGTCTCTTTCCTCCCTTAGTTACTTTTGCGACTCTTCTTATAGAAACAGTCTTCTTGTCATAACTTGGTCTTTCTTTTTGAGTTTTACTTTTATCAAACATTACTTATTCAAACTAAATCTTAATTCCATTATTTCTTAGTTCCTCTGCGAAAGAAGCTATTAATCCATGATATCTATATCCACTTCTATCAAATACTCCAACCTCTATTTTCTTCTTTTTTAATTCTGATGCAAATACTTTTGCCATCTTTACAATCTCCTCTTCTTTCTTCTTTGCAAGTTTACTCATTAATACAATACTCTTTTCATCATCTGCAACACCTGCATAGAAGAATTTGTTACTCTTAAAAACGAAGACTCTTGGCTTCTGTGCTGTACCGTTTACATTCTTCCTTATATGCATCTTTCTTCTTTCTCTTTTTTCTGTTTTAGTGTGTTTCATTTTCGTTTTTTTACAATTATGCTCCTACTCCAGATTTAGAACTCTTTTTTCTTACATACTCACCCTCATATCTAATTCCTTTGCCCTTATATGGCTCAGGCTTTCTAATACCTCTTATCTTTGCAGCAAGCTGCCCGATTTGCTGTTTGTCGTGTCCTTTTATTACGATCTTTGTTTCCTCTGGTACTTCAATAGTTATACCTTCAGGACTCTCAACCTTCACAGGGTGATTCCATCCTAAACTCATAACTAATGTAGTTCCTTCCATTCTTGCTCTGTATCCTACACCAACTAGTTCTAATCTTTTTTCAAATCCTTCCTTGATTCCCTTTACTGCATTAAATAGTAAGACTCTGTATGTACCGTGTACAGACTTTGTAAACTTTTCATCATTGGATCTTGATACTAATATCTCTCCATCCTTGATCTCGGCTTTAAGTTCTTCTGGTAATTCAATTACTGTTTCTTTCCCAGAACCAGATACCAATACCTTAGATCCTTCTATATTTACCTGTACTCCTTCTTCAATTTTGATTGGTTCTTGACCTATTCTAGACATTTGTATTACCAAACTTTACAGATTAATTCACCACCTAAGTTCTTACTCTTAGCCATAGAGCCTGTCATTAATCCCTTTGATGTAGAGATTATTGATATACCTCTACCATTCATTATTGGAACTATCTCTTTACTACTTACATATATTCTTTGTCCTGGGCTACTAACTCTTTGAAATTGGGTTACAACTGGCTCTCCATCATCGTATGCAAGCAATACTTCAATTCCTTCTTCTGTTTCATTCATATCTTCAATCATCTCTTCCTGCTTCAAAACTTTCAAGATTTCCATGTTCATTTTAGTAGAAGGAACCATTACTGTTTCCCTTTTCCTTTGTATTCCATTTTTCATTCTAGCAAGAAAGTCTGCTACTAAATCGTTCATTGTATATATTTAATAAATTACCAAAAATTACATAATTTCTACCAAATAGCTTTCTTAACACCAGGGATCTGACCCTCACTTGCTAATTTTCTAAAACAAACCCTACATATTCCGTAGTGTCTCATATATCCTCTAGATCTACCACAAAGCTCACACCTATTATAGACTCTAGTTTTAAACTTTGATTTGTTCTTTAATTGTCTAGCTTTGTGCTCCTTAGCTTCTGTTGACATCTTTCTTGAATGGGAACCCAAATTTATCTAAAAGTAACTTTCCACCTCTATCATCGTTTGCTGTTGTTACAATAACTACCTGTAAACTTCTTACTCTTCTAATGTTGTTTGCGTCAATCTCAGGAAATACTGTGTGATCTTCAATACCTATTGAGTAGTTTCCAGCTCCATCAAAAGCCTTTGGATCTAAACCCCTAAAGTCTTTGACTCTTGGGAATACTACATTAACCAGTTTATCAAAGAACTCCCACATTCTATCTCCTCTTAAGATTACAGAGACTCCTATATCCATACCTTCTCTAATCTTAAATGCAGCGACTGCCTTTCTTGCTTTGTTTACTACTGGCTTCTGACCTGTAATTTGTGTAACTATTCCTACAATATCTTCCAGTGCTTCTGCTTCTTTTACTGCAGCTCCTGCTCCAACATTTACTACTATCTTTTTAAGAGTAGGAACTTCCATAATATTGGAGTATCCGAACTCTTTCATCATCTCACCTCTTATTCTATTGTTATACTCTTCTCTTAGCCTTGCCATATTTACTTAGTAGTTTTCTTCTTAGTTACTTTCTTTTCTTCTTTTTCTTTCTTCTCGACTTCTTTCACGATTTCAATATTCTTTCCACACTTTTTACATACTCTTGTTACAGTCTCACCTTCTCTTTTTATTCCTACTCTTGTTGTCTTTCCACAGTTATTACATACGAGAATTACCTTAGAGACATCCATAGCTTTTGCAATATTTACAATCTCGGATGTTTTAGTTCTTCCATCTCCCTTAACATGCTTTTTGAACATATTTAAACCATCTACTACCAACTTGCTCTTTTTAATATCAACAAGTACAACCTTCCCCTGCTTACCAGAGTCTTTTCCGTATAGTATTTTTACTGTGTCGCCCTTTTTAATCTTCATCGTTTTAATCCTTAAATTACAATACTTCTGGAGCTAGAGATACTATCTTATCGAAACCCTTCTCCTTCAACTCTCTTGCTACTGGTCCAAAAATTCTTGTTCCTTTTGGTGCTTTCTTGTTATCAATTACAACAGCAGCATTGTCATCAAATCTAATATATGAACCATCAGCTCTTTTAGTTTCCTTATGTGTTCTTATAATGACTGCAGTTAATACTTCATGCTTTTTTACTGCACTATTAGCAAGTACCTTTTGAACTGCAACCTTTACAACATCACCTAAGCCAGCATATCTGATTTTTGAGTAACCAGGAATACCAACTACCTTTCCTAGTTTTGCTCCACTGTTATCTGCAATTGTTACTATTGTTTCTTTTTGTATCATTTTTATTCAGTTACAACGACCCATTTAACATTCTTAGAGTAAGGTCTAGATTCTCTAATTACTACTTTATCACCAACGTTTAAAGTTTCTTGAGTATGAGCGAAGAATATCTTTTTCTTACTTACAACTTTCTTATATACAGGATGTGAGTGAGTAGTATCTACCCTTACCCTTACTGTATTTTGCATACTGTTGCTTACAACAACACCTTCCAACTCCCTCTTTTTTCCAGTATTCTGTTCGTTTGTTGTCATTTCCTTTTTCATATATTTTATCTATGTAAAACGGCTAGTATTCTACCAATAATATGGGTTTAGCTCAAGCCTAATTCTCTTTTTTAGATACAAATTTAGTTTGAACAGATAGTTTCTGTGCTCCTAATCTCATTGCTTCCATTGCAGTATCTCTATCTACACCACTTATTTCAAAAAGCATAGTTCCTGGTCTTACAACTGCGACATATCCCTCTACTTCTCCCTTTCCAGCGATCATCTTACTATTTGTACCTTTCTGTGTGTATGGCTTATGTGGGAATATCTTAATCCAAACTTTTCCTTTTCTCTTTATATGACCTGCTATTGCTCTTCTTGCAGCCTCTATCTCTCTGGATTTTATCCAACCACATTGCATTGACTTTAGACCGTGCTCACCGAAAGCAATAGTACTGTTAACAGTAGCAATGCCACCCATCTTTCCTCTAAAATCTTTCCTGTATTTTCTTTTCTTAGGCTGTAACATAGTAGTTTAAATTCTATATATATTATTCTTCTTCAATATTTGTTTTATCTCCCTTGTATATCCATACCTTTATACCCATAAGTCCTGCATCTAATGTTTTTGCTGTTGCCTCTGCATAATCGATATCTGCTTTTAATGTTTGAGCTGGTACAGATCCTGCAGTAACCTTAACTGTTCTTGCCTGACTTGCGTTGTTAATACGTCCTGATACCCAAATTCTTACACCTTTTGCACCTGCCATCATAGCTTTCTCTTTTGCACTAGCAACAAGTAGCTTAGATGGTTGTCTTCTTTGTATTCCTTCTGCAATTGAGTGGGCGATAATTGATGCTGAGAGATCTGATTTCTTAACTTCACGAATTTTTAATTCAACCTCTTTCTGTGCTTTTCTAGATAGATCTTTTTGTAAAATATCAATTCCCTCTCCACCTCTACCGATTGCGACTCCAGGTCTTGCAACATACACCTCTATCTCTATTTTGTTTAATGTTCTATTAATACCGATTTTATCAATTCCTGCATCCTTCATCTTTTCGGATACTATCTTTTTGATTCTCATATCTTCTGCGAAGATAGTTGCAAAATTAGCTTTTCTTGCATACCATACCGAATTCCAAGTTTTATTCAAACCCATTCTAATTGCATTTGGGTTAACCTTTCTTCCCATTATTTTACTGTTAACTCTAAATTAATATGTGATCTTCTCTTACTTATTCTAGAAACTCTACCCTTTGAAGCAAATCTAACTCTCTTAAGAGTAGGTGCTCCATCTACTGATAGATGTGAGATCTTAAGTTCAGACTTATCAACTCCAAATAGCTCTCTAGCATTTGCAATACCACTTAGAAGAGCATCCTTTAAAACTTTTGTACCTTTCCTATTTGTAAATTGTAGAATATCCAATGCATTCTCAACTTCCTTACCTCTGATCAAATCTGCCACTAACCTAAGTTTCTGTGGTGACTGTGCTATATTCTTTACTTTTACTTTTGTACTTTTAACTTCCATTAAATATTTCTATTATTTTATTCTTCAAATCTACCGCTACTTCCATATACCTTTGCTAATTTACCCTTCTTAGCGTGACCTTTGAATTTTCTAGTTTGAGAAAATTCTCCTAACCTGTGACCTATCATTGATTCTTCTATTAAAACCTCCTCGTGCTTCTTACCGTTATATATAGCGAATGTTAATCCTACCATCTCAGGTGTAATTGTAGATGCTCTTGCCCATGTTTTAATAGGCTTTCTATTTCCACTTTCCAAAGCTTTATCTACTTTCTTCTTTACATTTTTGTCTACAAATGGTCCCTTCTTAAGCGATCTTGACATACCAATTAATCAATAAATTATTTCTTTGCAAAAGGCCTTGTTTTAGACCTTCTTCTCTTAATTATATATCTTTCGGTTCTCTTATTCTTTCTAGTTCTTGTACCAATTCTATTTCCCCAAATATCTTTTGCTTCACCAATAGATCCCTTACCTTCACCACCACCGTGTGGATGCTCTACTGCGTGCATAGCCATACCTCTAACTACTGGTCTCCAACCTAAGTTTCTCTTTCTACCAGCCTTTCCTAGCTTCACATTTAACTTATCTTCGTTACCAACCTGTCCTACAGTTGCCATAGCATCTGCAGGTACTAATCTTATCTCTCCCGAAGAAAGCTTTATCTGAGAATATTTACCTGTAGGATCTATACCCTGTACAACAATCTCTTGACCAGCAGATCTACCAAATGATGCCCCCATTCCAACCCTACTTTCGACACAGTGTACAATTGTTCCTGATGGAATATTCTTTATCCTCATAGCATTACCAGGCAATACATCTACTTTCTCACCAGAGATAACTGTGTCACCAGCTTTAATATCCTTAGGTGCAATTATATATCTTCTCTCTCCATCTACATACTGTAAAAGTGCTAAATGTGCAGTCCTATTAGGATCAAAATACAAACCTAAAACCTTTGCTTCAATATCAAACTTATCTCTCTTAAAGTCTATAATTCTCATTCTTCTCTTTGCTCCACCACCTCTGTGCCTAATAGTTACTTTACCCTGGTTATTTCTACCAGTGATCTTTCTCTTAGGTAGAGTCAAACTTCTAGGTCCTGAGTCTTTCTCAAGATATGACCTATCCTCTAACTTTGTTCCTCTACGTGTAGAAGTTGTTGCTTTAAATGATCTTACTGCCATTATTAAATATTTAAGAATTCATCAATTTTATCTCCCTTTTTCAAGGTTACGATAGCTTTTCTAACATCACTCTTTCTACTCTTTTTGTTACTCTTCCAATCTCTTTTCATCTTCCCAGGTCTAATAACTATGTTTACACCCTCAACGGTAACTTTGTACTTACTCTCGACTTCCTTTTTTATTTCAATCTTGTTAACAGTATTTTCCACCAAGAAGGTATATTTATTACTAGCATTAGCAAGTGTATAGCTTTTCTCAGATACAACTGGTTTTATAACTATATTTTTACTTTCCATTTGTTAATCTGTCTTCCAAAATCTTAACTGATTCGTTATCAACTAATACTTTCTTTGCATTTACAATATTCTTTACATTAACTTTCATTGGATCTATTACATTTATAGATGGGATATTTCTAAGAGCTAATGAGATATTCTCATTACCAGCAATAATTAATGTCTTGCTATCAATTCCCTTAGAAAGTGTATTTCTAAGATCTTTTAACTCCTTATCTGTATCAATATCTACAAATGTAAGATTGTTATCTGCTAACCTCTTGGAAAGAATCATGCTTGTGGCTTTCTTTACCATCTTCTTATTTATACTTCTCTTCCAATTTCTATTAATTGGTCCGAATGTAACACCACCACCGACCCAAAGTGGAGATCTGATAGATCCAGCTCTTGCTCTTCCAGTTCCCTTTTGCTTCCAAGGTTTCTTACCACCACCACTTACATCTCCCCTACCTTTGACTGCAGAAGTTCCTTTTCTTTCGTTGTTAAAAAACACATAAAGAACCTGTGCTATTAAATCTGCACTGTATGGAACTTCCCATACCTTTGGATTTAATGATACTTCTTTTACTGTTGTTTTTGTCTTTGTATTTGCCATCTCAATTATTCACTAAATATTGCGACTAAATCTCCATTAGAACCAGGGATTGGTCCACTTACTAAAAGATATGTCTCCTTAACATCTACGATTCTCTTGTTCTTAACTGTAATATTCTCACTTCCCATTCTTCCACCCATTCTTGTACCCTTAAATACCCTACCTGGATCTGCACCTGCACCAATAGAGCCGGGAGCCCTCAATCTGTCTGATTGTCCGTGAGTTCTAGGACCACCTTTAAAACCCCATCTTTTTACAACACCAGCAAACCCTTTACCCTTTGATACTCCACTTATATTTACAACGTCACCTTTCACAAAACTTACAGATTCGATATCTTTGCCTACTTCCAAATTCTCCAATGTAACACCTTCAAATACCTTTCTATACATAGGAACAAAGCCCAATTTCTTGTACTGTCCTTCTAATGCCTTTGTTGCATTCTTCTTCTTTCCTAAGCCAAGCTCTACCTTCTCTCCTTCGATTTTGGAAACCTTGCAACCATTAACATCTACAATGGTTACAGGAATGGATTTCTCTCCATCGAATATCCTTGTCATTCCTTTTTTTATTCCTAATATAGCCTTCATTTCTTTTAAATATATATTTATTATTGGATTTCGATCTCTACACCTGCAGGCATTTGTAAGTGCTGTAGTGCATCTATTGTCTTTGGTGTTGGATCGATAATGTCTATAACTCTTTTGTGAGTTCCTATCTCAAAATGTTCAATTGAACTCTTATAGATGAATGTTGACCTATTAACTGCGATCTTCCTCTTCCTTGTTGGTAGAGGTATTGGGCCTGCAACCTTTGCACCTGTACTAATTGCAGACTCTATTATACTTTTAGCAGATTTATCTAAAACAACTGCATCATATCCTCTTAACTTTACTCGAATTTTTGCTGTTGCATCACTCATTCTATCTTAAAGAGCTAAATTAAACTTAAGATAAGGGAGTGGGTTTTACCCACTCCCCCAACCCAATTCTTACTTAATAATTTCGGTAACAATTCCCTTACCTACAGTCTGGCCACCCTCGCGGATTGCAAAACCTTGACCTTTCTCCAATACTACTGGAGCTAGCAATGTAACATTCAACTGTGTGTTATCTCCGGGAGCAACCATTTCTACGCCCTCAGGAAGAACAACCTCACCAGTTACATCTGCAGTTCTGATATAGAACTGTGGCTTATATCCACTTACAAATGGAGTGTGCCTTCCACCCTCTTCTTTGCTTAAGATATATACCTCTGCTTTAAACTCTGTATGAGCTTCAGCACTACCTGGCTTGGAAAGAGTTTGACCTCTTTCTACATCAGTTCTCTTGAATCCTCTTAGTAAAATACCTACATTATCACCTGCTTGACACTCTTTCATTGATTTGTTGAACATTTCAATTCCTGTTACAGCAGTCTTCTGTGGCTTTCTTCCCATTCCTAATACATCAACCTCCTCACCAAGATTTATTACACCTCTCTCAACTCTACCTGTTACAACTGTACCTCTACCTTCAATAGAGAATACATCTTCGATAGGCATTAAGAATGGCTTCTCAACATCTCTTTCTGGTAACTCGATATACTCATCTACAGCTTTGAGTAGTTCTCTTGCGGATGCAAGACCTTCCTCATCACCATTTTGAGCCTTAAGTGCATTTCCAACAACGATTGGAGCATTTGAATCATATCCATATTTCCCCAAAAGATCTTGGATGTCTGCTTTGATAAGCTCTAAGATTTCATCATCAGCATCTCCAAACTTGTTGATGAATACTACAATCTTAGGAACACCAACTTGCTTTGCAAGAAGTAAGTGCTCTTTTGTTTGAGGCATTGCACCATCATCAGAAGATACTACTAATATTGCGCCGTCCATTTGAGCAGCACCAGTGATCATATTCTTGATATAGTCTTTGTGACCTGGGCAATCTACTAATGCATAGTGCCTGCTTTCAGTCTCAAATTCTACGTGAGCTACAGAAATAGTAATAGATTTAGCTCTTGAATCTGGATCCTTGTCTAACTTATCAATCATTTTTGCACTTTCTGTTGAAAATGCGTTTAGAATACCACGAACCAATGTCGTCTTACCGTGGTCAATGTGACCTAAGGTTCCGATATTCATGTGAGGCTTTGATCTTGTGAACTCTGCCATGAATATAAAATAAATAATTTATATAAAATATATTGTTTAATACCGTAATAAACGTTTACTTATTTTTAATAAGCAAACCTGCGTTGAATATTATCAAAAAGATGTGAGATATGCAAGTATTTAATTAACATTTCGTACATCTTTAGATAAATTCCTTACGCTTTACCACCCCCAATCTCTTCAGCTATATTTCTTGGTACCTCTGCATAATGGGATGGCTCTATATTTGCACTTCCTCTACCACTAGTTAAAGATCTCAACTCGCTTGTATAACCAAAAAGCTCAGAAAGAGGAACTAATGCATTTATAACAGTAATACCGTTACCGATATCTTCTGATCCTTGGATTTGGCCTCTCTTACTACTTAAGGAACCAGTTATATCACCCATATATTCCTGAGGAACTTCAACTGCAACATCCATTACTGGTTCAAGTAATACTGGATTGGCTCTCTTACAGCCTTCTTTGAATGCCATAGATGCTGCGACTTTAAATGCTGCCTCAGAGGAGTCTACCTCGTGATATGAACCATCAAAAAGTGTAACCCTAATGTCTACAACTGGGTAACCAGCAACAACTCCAGCCTTCAATGCGTCTTCAACACCCTTTTGTACTGCAGGAATATACTCTCTAGGAATAGCTCCACCTTTGATTGCATCAATAAATTCAAAACCTTTTCCTTGTTCATTCGGCTCAATCTTTAACCAACAGTGTCCATACTGACCCTTACCACCAGACTGTTTAACATATCTTCCTTCTGCTTGCTCACATACACCCTTAACAGTTTCTCTATATGCAACCTGAGGCTTTCCAACATTTGCAACAACACCGAATTCTCTCTTCATTCTGTCTACCATAATTTCAAGGTGTAGCTCACCCATTCCGGAGATAATAGTTTGACCCGTTTCGTGATTAGTTTCTACTTTAAATGTAGGATCTTCTTTTACAAGTCTTGCTAATACTTCTGCCATCTTTTCTTCATCGGATTTTGTTGCAGGCTCTATTGCCTGAGATACAACTGGTTCTGCAAATGTGATCTGTTCCAAAATTATAGGATGACCCTCTTCACAAATGGTATCACCTGTTACAGATTCCCTTAATCCAACTATTGCACCAATATCACCTGCCCTTAAAGCATCTACTTCTTCCCTTTCATCAGCGTGCATAAGTACCAATCTTCCTACTCTTTCTCTAATACCTTTTGTAGTATTTAGAACATATGTACCAGACTTGATAGTACCAGAGTAAACTCTGAAGTAAGAAAGGTTACCAATATGAGGATCATTTACAATCTTGAAAACTAATCCTGCAAATGGTTCTGCCTCATCAGGCTTTCTTTCGATTTCTTCTCCAGTCTTTGGGTGGTCTCCTTGTACAGGAGGTACATCTAAAGGTGATGGAAGACAAAGGGTTATATAGTTTAGGAGAATTTTTGCCATTGGTGATCTAGAGTCTCCACCAAGAACTGGGAAGATCTTGCTTTCCAATGTACCCTTTCTAAGTGCAGCCTTAAGCTCCTCTGTTGTAATTTCCCTTCCTTCGAAATATTTCTCCATTAAAGCATCATCCAATTCTACTAGAGTTTCTACTAATATAGCTCTGTATTGATCTGCCTTTGCTTTTAGCTCTTCTGGAATTTCAATCTCTGTTAGTTCCTCTGAGTCTACAGATGTATATGTATATGCTTTCATTTCTACAAGATCTACATGTCCATGTAATTCACTCTCTCTACCAATTGGTAATGTTACTGCTACAGCCTTGTTGCTTAATCTTGATTTGATAGTTCCGAAACTCTTTTCAAAGTCTCCACCGATAAGGTTGATCTTGTTCATAAAACAAATTCTTGGAACCTTATACTTGCTAGCTTGTCTCCATACAGTTTCAGACTGTGGCTCTACACCTTTTCTTCCGTCAAAGATAACTACTGCTCCGTCCAATACACGTAGTGATCTTTCTACTTCTGCAGTGAAATCTACATGTCCTGGAGTATCAATAATGTTGATTCTATACCTCTTACCATCCATATCCCAGAAACATGTTACAGCTGCAGATTGGATTGTAATACCTCTTTCTCTCTCTTGTTCCATGAAGTCTGTTGTTGCAGCTCCATCATGAACCTCACCTATCTTATGAATTTGACCAGTAAAGTAAAGAAGTCTTTCAGTTGTTGTTGTTTTTCCAGCATCAATGTGTGCAATTATTCCAATATTTCTGATCTGTTCCAAAGCCATTTTAACATCATAGGTTTGCATATAGTTAATAATAAAATTTAAGGCCTAATGGGATATTAGGGTTACATACGCAATGGGGATTATAACAAACTAATCAATCCTCGCCAATAGCTTTTGAGCTTCATCTGTTACCACTCTCTGCGTATCATACTCTATAGACTTTTTAGCAAATGTTCTAGATTCTTCAAGATTACCCTCTAGAAATCTCAGTTGAGCCATAAGGAGATTGTACATTGGGTCATATTTATCAATTTCCCAATAAAGATCCAGGGATCTTTTGGCATCCTCTAACTCACCATTCTCCATAGAGATTTTAGAGCTCCAGTATAGATACTCTTTCCTGTAATCTCCCTCCAACTCCTCGTATTCAATCCTATCTATATAGTAGGCGATCTTTTCATCCTCTTTTATAAGATATGACAGCTGTATGTAGTACAGATCTATCCATGGTTCAATAAATTCTTTCGATGCCTTACTTAATACTTCCTCTGCTTTTGTTGTTTGGTTGTTTTCAAAAAGCAAATCTAAATACTCTTGGTACAACTTTATATCTGGAGTGTCTCCTGCATATGATAAAGCACTTTCGTAGTATGAGAATGCCTGATTTATATCATTTAGGAGATAGTAATCCCTAGCAATTATCCAATAAAGATGAGTATTTAAGTCACTGAAGGAGGTAACACCTACCAGAGTATCAAGGCTTTCTTGATATTTACCATTCTCATAATAAGCCTTTCCTAAAAGATACTTTCCATCAATATATTCATCCATTTGCTCCTCAAGAGGAGAAAGAACTTGTATAGCAAGATATGGATATCCCTCCTCTATGTATACTTTTGATATTTTTGCGGCATTGTAGAGGATGTCCTCATTCAGTGAATTCAGAACATCTTTCCATTCGGAGTAAGCATCGTTCCATTCGTCTGATGGCTGTATATCTGAAATAGCTTCTAGTGCCTTTCCTGTATCACTAACACCAAGAAGATATGAGTAGAGAAGCTTACCCTCCAAGAGATATTCATCTCCCCAATCTCTGTTTAGTAAATTCTTAGCTTTCTCAAGTTCTCCTTGCTGAAGGTATACCTTCGAGGTAGAAAGAGTAATTGATTCATTATCAGAAAAACCCGCCTTTGCAAGCTCGAAACTATTTAATGCTTTAACATATTCTCTCCGTTCATAATATGCCTTCCCGATATCCACATATAGGTCTCCCCTATCAGTATCCGAGAGGTTACTCGCAGATTCATCTACAAGAGTCTTTGCATCATCTAATCTGTTTTTTAGTATCAACAAATCAACAATTCTACGGTATGCATCTGCTTTTGAAGGAACCAACTCTGCTGCCTCGGTAAGCTTTACAATTGCGGAAGAGTACTCCCTACCTTCAATTAGGAGATCTGCATCTTTGACTAACTGATCATATTGGGCAAGTTGTTCATCTGATGGTGTACAACCAGAGAGTAAAAATCCACTCAAAACTATGACTCCTATATACAGTAGTATTTTAGATATGTTTTTCATTTGTATATCATTAAACTATGCTTTCTCATTTTACACATGTTTTGGCAATCATGCTATACTTTTCTGAAACCCTAGCGAAACATCACTAGGAGAGAAGCAATGTATATGAAAGAAGCGAACAAACGATCAAGTAAATCTAATATAGCGAAATTGGTTTTGACTACGGTAGGAGTTATTTCTATCGCATTGCTGTATGGATCTAACCATATGGTATTCGCAAATTCCAATATCTCCGAGGGAAAGAATACCACCCTGTTGGCTTTAGTATATGATACCAACCCAGAGGTGGAGAGAAGTTCAAGAAGACCAAAGCTGTTGACGATAAAGAAGGGAGAGTTCGTATATGATGTGTTCACAACTGAGATAGATATTTACAAGATACTGTCTGAATACAAAATACCTTTAGACGGTGGAGAAAAAATTATTGTCAGTACAAACAACATAGTCAATGGTAGTCTTATTCGAGTTATTAAAACTGAAACAGTAATAGAGGAGATCCTTTCAGATATCCCATTCGAAACAAAGGTTATTAAAACAGATAAATATATAAAGGGGGAAGAGCATACCTCTCAGGAGGGAGTATTGGGTATTAAGAAGCAGAAGGTGCTCAGTTACTATGAAGATGGTGTTTTGATTGATACAAAGATATTAGCAGAGAGCATAGAGAGGGAACCTACGGTAAGGATCCTAGAAGTTGGAACTGCAATGTACACGTTAGAAGGTATTGATCCAAAAGGATATAACTGTGAGTATTGGCATAAGGTTGTTGATACAGGACCATATACAGAGGAGGAAAAGAGATGGCTAAAATTTATTATGTACTGTGAATCTGGTTGTAATGCAGAATCCAATAAGGGGTCATACAAGGGTTTGTTTCAATGGAGTCCATATTGGTGGAGTAAGCAATTCCCGGAGAATATATTCGATGGGCATGCGCAAATAAGGCATACTATGGAGAAATATAGATCTGGAGAGTCTACAAGAGCTAGCCAATGGCCTGCTTGCCATGCCAGGTATACTCGAACATATGGTGTTAACTAAGTTTGCCAGCTGTAATACTCACAAATATCTTGTGGTATCTCACCAAGAAATCTTGATGGTATTTGAGTATTGTAACCCTCCCTACCCTGTCTTTTATCTGCAAATGTAAGAAAAAGCTTTTCTCTTGCCCTTGTAATCCCTACATAACAAAGCCTTCTCTCTTCTTCTAGACCCTGCTCGTCAGTGAAAGATCTTGAATGTGGTAAGATCCCCTCTTCCATACCTACGATAAAAACTTTTTCAAATTCTAATCCTTTTGAGGAATGTATAGTCATAAGGTTTACGTATTCACCGCTACCATCTTGATTTTTGTCTTGTTCTTGCTCAATGAGGTTAATTTCCTGTAAGAAAGTATCTAGTGATTTCTCTCCATACTTCCTAGCATATGACCCTGCAACACTCTTTAGTTCTTCAATATTCTCCTTTTTGTATTCAGCAGCTTCAGAGCCATCATCCATCCATTCGACATAATGTGTTTTTCTTAGTATGAAATCAATAATAGAAAGAATATCTTCTCCTTGGGATTCTGTATAGATTTCTCCAAAGGTATTTACTAGATTTGTAAACTTGCCCATTAGTGAGAGATTAGTTTCTATACATGAATAGACAGTGCTACTAAGATTTAGTGTCTTGGATAGATTGAAGGAGATTTCATAGGAAGCAACTAGTAGCTCACCAATGGTACATCCACAACTTCTTGCTATCTCATGTATTGCTGCAACAGACTTGGGTCCGACCTTCCTTACAGGTATGTTTAGTATTCTATCCAAACTTAATTCGTCTTTAAGGTTGTAAAGGAATCTTAGATAGCTGAGGATATCTTTTATTTCCTTTCTTTCGTAGAATCTAAAGCCTCCGACAAGTTTATATGGGACTCCACTTTTTAAGAAGGCCTCCTCTATAGCTCTTGATTGATAGTTTGTTCTATAAAGAATTGCGATATGGGAGAGAGGTACCCTCTGTCTTTTAAATGATTGAATCTCATCTACAACATATTGTGCTTCCTCGTCTTGATCTAATGCTTGATATATCGTTATATTTTCTCCAGAGTCTTTATCTGTCCATAGAGCTTTCTCTACACGCGAGTAATTTTGACTAATTACTGCAGTAGCGGCATTGATAACATTGGCCGTAGATCTGTAATTTTGTTCGAGCTTTACTATAGTTACATTCTCAAAGTCTTTTTCGAATGATTGTATATTTTTTATATCAGCCCCTCTCCAAGCATAGATCCCTTGATCATCATCACCTACTACACAGAGGTTCTTATATTTATCTGACAGTAATTTGGCAAAAAGATATTGAGCATTATTAGTATCCTGGTACTCATCTATCATTATATATCTGTACAGTTCTTGATATTTCTCAAGTACTTCTTTGTTGTCAGAGAGCAATTTAACTGCAAGATACAATAGATCTCCGAAATCCACAGAGTTTTGAGCAATCAGCTGTTTCTGATAGAGGGGGTATATATCCGCCGTTATATCCTCAAGGAATCCTCCATAATGATTGGGAAACTGTTCGGGAGATACCATTTCATTTTTGGCTGTAGATATATAGTAGGATACAGCCTTTGGTCGTATCTGCTTAATATCCAACCCCTGCTCTACCATAAGGTCTTTTATTAAACTCTCAGAATCATCAGTATCAAATATTGAAAAGTTGGGTGATAGACCTACCTCTTTAGCATGTTGTCTTAAGAACAGAGCACCTATTGAGTGAAAAGTTCCAATTAGTGGGGAAGTTTTGTTGCTAACTCCAAGATCTTTTAACAGTTCAGTGACCCTCTCTTGCATCTCACCGGCAGCTTTCTTTGTGAATGTAACTGCAAGAATATTCTCGGCTGGGACCCCCTTTTGTGTTATTAGGTAAGCAATTCTGTTTGTAATTACTCTTGTCTTACCAGAACCTGCCCCTGCAAATACAAGCAAAGGCCCCTCTGTTGTTTCCACTGCAATTCTTTGCGGTGGATTAAGTTTTCCGAGAATTAAGTCTTGGGGTGCCACGTGTTTGATTATATTTAAAATCTAATAGGATATACAGAAAAACCGGGTTATAAGATAAAGATATGAAGGAATATAACTATAAGCTAAAGCTCTTTAATATACTTTTGATATACCCATCCCTTGCTCTCACCAGAGTAGAAAATCTCATACCAACCCTCCTCTTCCTTACTCATAATAAACACATCTCCATGATTTGCGACTTCAACCTTTTCACAGCTATACCATCTACATTCTCTAATATTAACAAAGCCATACTCTGGAGACACAACCTCTACAAGCTTATTTTCACCTGCAACAATATTAAAAGTTACATCAAATTCTGAACTTTCAAATACAGCTCCAGTCTCTTTAGTCAGAATAAAGCTTTGTGTATACTCCCCTGGTTTGCTTTTACCTAGCATCTTGAATGATATATCGACAGTATCACCCGGCTTTACAAACTTCTCTTGGATATGTGTTGGTTTACTAAAGCTATCCCATACCGAATTTATCGCAAATATACTATCCTTCCCATCCAGAGTAGATATGTATATTTGTTTAGTATCCGCAAACCATGGGAAATCATTTTCATTTTTTACAGTTACTTTTACATCCAATTGCTGACCAATTACCAGTTCATTTGCATATGTTACATCAACAATACTAGCTTTGTATTCTAGATGCTCCTGATCGGACCATCTTACAGAATTCATTGCAGTTGTAATACTTTCCATGGAGGGTAATTTTGAAGATTCTGCAAGCATATATGATCTTTGACCCTCCTCTTTTGCAATTTTCAAGTTTACAAAATCCCAAGATCCTCCCTTAATCCCATACTTGTATGAGAGTGTTTCTACAAGCTCCGTTAGCGAAGATGCTACCCTTGGTGTAATAGAAGAACTAGAGTCTAGTATACCTATCAAGACAATATTCTCGCCATTTTGTAATCCTGGATTTGCACCAGGACCACCCTTAGATACTTCATAAACATTGCCACTGTTATCCACTAAGTAGTTGAATGGGATATCGTTTAGTTTAAGACGGGTAATACTGTAGTAATATATAGATCGAATCCAAGCCTGTGTATCATTTTTTAGATCTTCATTGTTAGTATGAACTTGTGATATATATATCTTCTTCGGTTCCGTATATAGGATTTGCTCCTCGGCCAAAGCATTGTCAAAACTTAAGTCTGTCCTAGATGTTACTTCCACTCCATATGTAAAAATGGAGCTAAAGAGTAAGAGTAAAAGAGATATTGTTAATGTTTTTATTACTTGCATTGCAATATTGTATCACAATATTCTAACTTACAATGAGACATACCTTGGGTCTACAGCATTTACATAGAAGGTTGCAGGCACAGTATATTCGTTCTCTTCGAATTGTACCTTACAGTTAGCATATATCTTTAATGCAGGTAAAAGATATCCCTGGTTAGAGTTCTTAAACATATATATTAGGTTGGACTCACCTGCTTTACACTCAGAAAGCGAGTCTTCTATTATCATCCATTCATCATCTAAGTAGCTAATATCCAAAAGATCTCCTAATACGGAAGAGTCTACGTAGTGCTCTTTGGGGTATGTTTTTACATTTACATACTTTGCAAGCTCTGATTCAGAGATTATCGGTATGTAGTAATCATATTTTTCAATTTCAATTAGAAGTAATTTGCCGGATTCTAGTGTTCCTTGATCATTAAATTTGAGTATGTCTGAGTATTCATAGTTTGTTCCAAATTGTATAGGGATATCACCAAGTAATCTTGATCCGTAGTATGTTACTCCCCCATCTAGATTCTTTTTTTCTTTAGATAGTATGAATTCGTAGTCTAATCCTAAGTATTTACTAAAGAAACTCTTAAAAGAAGTTTCTCCTCTTTCTAGGGAGACTCTCCTAGATATTTGGAACGTTACAGTATCCTGTACAGAGTCATATGTAAAAGAGTTCTCTTCGTCTTTCCAAACTATGTAGCTATCCTCTACAATATCTTCTCTTTTTAAAGAGAGTCCCATTGCATCTATCATTTCTTCAACTAGGGATATATGTACTTTTGGTGGTACAAAGTAAAGCGGAGTATCCTTTATCACTTCCTTTTGCTTTAGCTCACTTAAATCAAGATTTTGGCTGCTTAGTCCAAAATTATTCATCTTTATTGGTTCTTCTGGATATTTCTTTGCAAATGCTTGATAGAGAATGAGTATTAAAATTACAGAGAATATTACTACAAAAGTAAGAAGAATTATCAGAGCAGTTTTTTTACTTCCTTGAATTTTCATATTCAGCAGATTTTAAACTTACTTTATGGATTTGCACATCCAGTTTCATCAGGGACATTACATGTAAAGCTTTGTAGTAACTCCAATGGGTCAACTGTAGCTCCATTTTGTCTTGTTTCTAAGTGTAAGTGCTTACCCGTCCAACACCAACCTCTTTCAACCTCAGGTACATCTTGAACTACAGCTACCGGCTGCCCTCCAGAGAGTTTTTCACCTAATCCTGCCAATGGTTTAACATGTAGCAATTTAAAGAGATATGTTGTCGATCCATCACTTGCAGTTAACTCAACAATACCACCGGCATTGGATCCGTCACGACAGTTTATTACTGCAATTCTCGTAATACTACAATTGCCCGTACCACAAAATTGAGGAGCGTATATATACCCTACTCCAGTTAAGTCTACTGGCATTAACTGAGATACATTCTGATGACTCCACCCCTCAACATCAACATATCCTTGTGAACACCAGAATGATCCCGCTCCAAATATACAGCTTTCCCCAGATGGAGGTGGAATAATTGTGTCCCCCCAGGGGGTTTCTCCTTCTTCTAACTCAGTTTCTTCATACACAGAACATTGAATTATAGAACCTGGAGTTTCATTAGAATATGTCGTTGTTGTTCTGTTAAAACTTTTTACAGCGCCACCTGCTAAAAGTAAAAGCAAGGCAAGTAGACCTATGATTCCAAAAAACATGTACTTACCAATGATAAGCATTTGGGCAAAAGCTTTCATAGCGAGATCTGTAACAACCCTGGTAATTGCAGTAACAATAATACTTCCAAGTGGTGTTGCAACAACTCCCAATGCTCCAGCAATACCGGTTGCTATGGACTTAATCATTACGTTTATCCCTCCCTTTGCGATCCATTGACCCAAGAGCTCTGCTCCTCCATACTTTGTAACAAATCTCATCAGGAATTTTTCTGCAAATTTTCTTCTTAAAGGTGCTGTCAAATCATTTATTTTGTTCTGTATTACCTGTTTTAGACGTCCAGGTGCACTAAAAAATCTGCTTAACTTTTTAATATTTTCATTTGATTTGAAGAATTTTTCAAATTGCTTTAGTTCATCGGGAGACATCTTTCCTCCAAAATTTTTCGTAAACGAAGCAAAGTCTTCATTATAAAACATTGAGAAAAATTCTTCAGGTGTATACGGCTTATCAGTTCCTCGACCAAGAGCTTTGCCCATCATTTCCTGCAGACCTTTCTGTTCGGCTATTTTACGATACATAAGGTAATAGAAGCCTTCACCATTAACAAAAATTGTGTTGAAAACAGATCTTGGAGTCATATAGTAGAAAGATGTACCTATTGTATTGTATGCAGAAGCGAGTTTACAGTTAGTAGCAATTGGTACATAGATTTGTGAGCTGAAGTCTCCATCTTTAAATTTTAATTTCGTATTCGGTCGTGCAATTTGATTACTCCCATCATCGAAGAAATCTCCTGTCAAGATGCTTGTAAACAAAGCTGATCCTCCAGGGCCATACACACTTCGCCAAGAATTTATTAGTCCCTCCACTTTCCCTATATTCCCAGCTAAGTCAGCTCCATTTAGGTAACGCAAGGCACTTCTGGTTTGTTTTAGCTCGCTTTTTAATGCAGCTTTCCTAGCTGGATCAGAGACAGAAGACAAATCTTTCTTAATTCTTTCCAATTCAGTTTGAAGATGCGTTCGAGCTTTTTTCTCATTCAGTAAAAATCTTGTCTTTCTATATACCTGTAGTTGACTCTCCTGTTCTGTAGTTCTAGAAGAGATACTCTCAAGTCTACGGATATTCTCTCCGAGATTTTCATCTTCCAAAGCCCGATACAAACTTGGGTCTGTAACATTTGTACCTTTAAATTTCTTCTTAAATGATTCAAAACGACTAATACCTTCTGTATCACCGAATCTAGATTTCAGGAAACTTTCAATAGAAGCATCACCATTAACAACAGCTGTCATAAAAGATTGTCTATCATCCTCAGACAGTGCTCCCCACTCAGAATCTTTAATTAGCCTTCGCCTCATTAACTCCGTACTTCTATTAGCCATAAAGCTCTGATTGCCCATGGCCGTAGCATTCCTACCTTTGTATTCACCAAAAGCCTTTGATACAACGTAACTTTCCTGATATTCACGATTCTTTCTCTGCCTAGTTGTTTCAGTTGGTTGAATAGGCTTTCTTACTCCAATACTTGCACCATATACAGCTTTTCTTGCTTCAATATCACCATATTTATGAGCCCAACCTGATGCAACAAATTCTTTCATAGCCTCTCCTAAGAAAGTTGCTCGCATAGCTCTACGATTCCCCTCTGCTTTCTGCAGCGCTTTTGATACAGCTTTCTGCGGATCCCTAAGTATATCAATAAGGTTGTTAGAGGATATCTTTACCTTACCACCACCAGCTTTATCAAACTCTACAACACCAAGTTGGAAATCTAGAGAACGATTAAATTCGTCAACCACTGTATTTGAAATAAAAACACCAGGTCTTTCCAATGCTGCGATAGCAGCGTCTGCAAGTGCATCTGTACCAGAGAATTCACTAGGTTTGATTGGTTTTCTTTTGTCAGGCTTTTTTTTAGCTTCTGTGAACAGGAAGTCAAATACACTACCTAATGCATCAAAATTGTTAGATGTAGGCTTTTTACCCATATACTTGTTTTAAATGTATTACCTAAACAGACCACCAACCAAAGGTATCTTTGATAAACTCCCTTGTGCGGCTGCAAGACCATCTCCTATAGCCTTTGGAGTATTTGGTGGGAACCATGCTTCCAAGAACTTAGGTGCTTGAGCAGCAAAGTAAAGTACAAAGATTTTAAGAATGAATATGAAAAGTCCTCCTGCCGCATTTATACCACCAGCATCATATGTTCCGGGGTCTTCATATACTAGTTTACCTGGGAATCTGAGTAATACATCTGCACCAGTATTCATTAAGGCATTTGGAATATTAACAATAAATAGGACGACTGGAAAAACTAAAACATTTCTTATTATTGTACGGAACCAGTTATTTATCATATGACTATTACCAGGCATAGCCCCTAAGGTAATTTGCAAAGGTCCTAAAACAACAGCAAGAAGTAAAGAGAAATATGCTTTATACAAAGCAATAATTACTTTCAATGCTCCTGCAAAGATTATTCCTATTAATACCAATGCAAATATTATACCTATTGCACCAATAGAGCCAAGTATCAACCAACCAACGGGTCCCGAGGCAATTGCAGCAAGGCCACCAGCACCAACTGCCGCAGTACCTCCAAGAAGTAAGCCTCCTGCACCACTAATAATTGCTGTTAAACCAACCCCTCCACTCAAGACGGAGCCAATCAGATTACCAATACTAGAAATTGAAAAAATTTCACCTCCTTCTCCAAGTACAAATGCAACTAAACCTGTAATAATTCCTCCCATATCGATTATTAATCCTGCAATTGCGAAACTGAATGTTGCAAGAATTAAGGCAGTGATAACCCCTGGTAAAACATTCCCTATGGTTACCATAGTCTGGCCACCGAGTTTATGCCTGAACATTATCATAAACCCAGCAATTATCATGATGATAACAAATGCCACATATGCTAGATTCAATGTCCTGTTCCAAAGAGATACAACACCGCTACCCATTAACTCTGAGTAACCAGATGGGTGACCGACAGAAGAGTTCTGTGCATACAAACTAGAGACCTTTTCGTCATATCCTGGGATCCATTCCTGTGCAAGATGGCCAGGAACATTTACTACTGGGTATGAAGCATAAGCAAAATCTCCAGCATCTTCGACCATACCCAATAACCCCCTTCTTAAATCATATGGAATATTAGGATTGTTCATTGCAGCCTCACCATTCTCTGTAACCTCTGGAGCAATCAAAGATAACGCTGTCCAAGCAGTATTTAATACTTCCAAACCCTGCCTACTGTTCATGTTGTCTTCTTCGGCTTCCGTTCCACTAATTTGATTATGGAATTCTTTTGTTCCTCCCCAGTCGGGTGATATCTTCCCATCTTCCTGTGCGTAGGCATTAAATACACCAAAGCACATAAACAATGCCATAAAACCTAAAAAGAATACCTGGAACAATTTATTATTAAACATCCTTTTGGCATTTAGCGATAGGTTGTATACCTTGCGGGAGATACTCATTTTTTATTTATTTATAAATTAATCTAATATATTTTTACTGAAGGCTCACCACTCCTTCGAGTTGCCTCTTCTAACAAAAATTCATTGTATGCCTCAGAAGAAGGAGTAGATTCGACATCTGGTAAATCATCGTATTCAGAAAGCTTTCTCTCCTTATACAAATGAGACATATCCCAAGCACACTTAACAGTATATATCTTCCCCTCGATTATTACCTTACAAGCGGTTGTATAGTACACTTTATCTGAGTATGAGCTAGAATCATCTGGAGAAAGAGCTATTTTGTTTCTAGTATTCATATATGCATTAGTACATACACCATCAGGACACTCTCTATCAGAGCCAAATACCGATGTCATTTTTACAATAATGTCTTCTGGGTAAATACAATCCTCACTTGGTGGAATAGGATTACCCTCATCATCATACTGTACGACTCCGTTACACTCATTCCAGACAGAGTCTGGTATTGATTTTATTAACTCTATTGCAACAGTAACAATACCTAATGCACAAGCTTTTCTGTTACTAGCGGGCCAAGTTTCGAATTTATCATCGTTTGAGCATGATTCAATTGCATCAGATTCCTGTATTTGAGCTTTCTCACCTGGAGATCTATACAATGTATCTTTCATGAAAGTGGATATTTTGTTTGATTTATCAGGATTTACATTAGATTTATTTCTACAGTGTTCACACTCATTTATTATCTTCTCATCTACAACAACCTCTCCCTCTTCACTATTCTCACTAGCTTTCTGTTCGAAAGCGGTAGAGTAAGGAGAAGAGAATGGTCTGTCTTTTACAGATGGTTTGTACTCTGAGATCTGCTCACCAGGAGGTAACATAACGTTTGCTATCTTTTCATCGATTTGTTCACCCGCAGGTTTGTATATTGGAGTTGTAGATGTAATTTTTCTGTTTGAGTCCTTTACTTCAGAACCCGAGAATAGTTCGAGAGGAATAGTTACTTCTATTAGCTTTACTGTAGAGTTTTTGCTAACCATTCCTCCAGACCTAGTCCCTCCTTTATAGTCTTCCTGTGCAGAACCCGTTCTAGAACATACGGAGTAAGATGAAATCTTTATGATTGCTTGTGCACAAGAGTTTGTAGCTGTAGTTGCTAGTACAATTGGTGACTCATCATTAGTTACTGGCTGCGGAACTGTTGTATCACTCTCATTTGCCAAGGAGGTACTGTTTTCAACAATCTTTATCTCTTCGGCTTTTTCATCGGCTAAAACATATTGATCTCCTTTGAATTGTTTTACAACAAAGGTAATTCCAACAGAAAGTAAGGAAAGAAAGAGGAGTAAAAGTATTGGTTTTAATTTGTTCTCTGCTATTTTCATATATTACAAGCAAATGATTCTAATGCATTTTAGAATAATTAACAAACCTATTTTATATTAACTATTCCATAGTCTGAAAGCAATTTAACTTTTGTAATTGGTTCAAACCCTCCAACCTCAGAGGTATCAAGAGATATTTCAGTTGTAGACATAGGATAATCAAAGAGTTTGGTATCATCTCCTAGGAAATACATCGAAAGGATATCTGAGTTAGAATACGAGAAATATGCAGATCCATCCTCGCTCCTAATATCACCGACAGTTAAGATCCAATTCCCGTTATCATCAGGAATAGTTGATACATATTTTGAACTACCAGAGGTACCGGCCTCATCATCATCTACAATCTTTGCCACAACAATCCAATCTCCTGGTGTTGAAGCATTCTGTATCTCCCCAGATCTCGTCTCAAATAGTGGAGGAGAGCTCAATGTCTCAAAGGTAGTTACTGTATACATCTGTCCATTGTTATCATATATCTCCTCACCTGAGTGTATTTCAAAGTAGTAAGTAGTTGCAGGATCTACTCTATCACTCTCTACAGAGTGTGCGTAATATGTGCCACGACTTGATAGTCCATCTCTAACATCCCAGACCTCTTCTGTGAGAGATTCTTTGCTAGTACCATATTTTATATATCCATCTACCTTTTGAGATGTTCTCCATACAACTGTAAAACCTACATCTGTAAGATTAGTAATCAGGACTGTTTCCTCTCCAGAATCTAGGGATGATTCAGTATTCGAGGAAACCATATCTATCCATTTAAGATCATGCACTATCTGATAGTTTGTATCTACAATCGGCTCCTGCTCTTCCTCCTCCTCTTCTTCTACAGGATCAGGTTTAGGAGTAGGAGTATCCTCCTCCTCTTCTTCTTCCTCTTCCTCCGGAGAAACTGCCTGAGCTCCTAATTTAGATTCATCTGGGAAGTAAGATATTAAGTCTGTGCTATCTTCTATTTCTAAAGAGAGTGTTTGGTTGAGTTTTCCATTGCTATCAAAGAGAGCTGAATATGCCCCATCTAAAACAGCACCCTTGCCAGTAGTATTCTTTGCAAGAAGAACCAACTCGGTATCGTCTGTAACCTTTAGCATACTTTTATCACTTACTTTTCTAAAAGAAGAGAGATCTACTATCCAGTTACCACCACTGGGTA
>CAZULJ010000002.1:0-8290 GCA_964621195.1 uncultured Candidatus Saccharibacteria bacterium | reverse complement strand
TCACTTACTTTTCTAAAAGAAGAGAGATCTACTATCCAGTTACCACCACTGGGTATTGTTGTAGATACTGGGTATGCGGACTTGTTTTTGGGAAAAGCATATATAATTACATCATCATTTGAAACCCCAGAAACAGAACCATGTATGGGGTTTGGTATTGGAGTGTCAGCATCTACTGGCGCAGTTGTAAATTCATAGTTTTGCCCTCCCCCATTTGTATATTTTTGGCCACCAGAAACAATTAAAAAGGAGTATTTTGTACTCGGCTCTAAGCTTTTTATCTCAACATAGTGGGATGTCCTATTTCCACTCCCCCTTTTATCTCTTACGGGGCTTTGCTCAGTACCATTTAATACCGGTACAACGTATCCATCAGAGGCAGAGTCTGTAAACCATGTAACAGTGATTGAGTTTGTAGTTAGATTTGTTAGGACAACATCTTTTGGAATAGCCTCGCTACCTGCTCTTGATAGATACTGAACCCCTTTGTAAACAGCAAATATCGTGAGTGGAATACCAATAATTAGTGCAATAACTATCTTTAATTGTCTCTTCTGATAGGGAGTCAAATACATCTATTCATAATACAAAGAGAGATATACAATAGCAACAATCCTATTTTCTTTTTGATGCAAATCCTTCTACAAATCCAGAGGCTGCAGACACTACAGATGAGATTCTCTTTATTGGTCCAACGATAGTGTCGTTTACCATAAAGATAGTTCCTTTTACTGTAGATATAATTTCTTGAGCATCTACAAGTGCTTTATTTGCCAGATCTACAGTCTTTTCAGCTTCTTGAATTATCTTCCTAGAATCCGAGACTGCATACTTGGATTCTCTAAGCAAAATTGCAAATTCGTATAGTACGAAACACACGAATGCAACAAGCGCCCCGAATATTATCATCCAATAGACAGCAGGTATACCTTCCATATTTTCAATATAAAACTTTATATACTTACATATAATGATTTTTTGATTCATATGTCAAGATTGTATAGTAAAAAAGAGGTTTTTCTCACTTTTAATGGTATAATTTACATATGAATAGATTCTTTATCGGACATCCTTTAACAGAAGAAGACATCGTACACCTGTCAGACAAAGACAGTGCTTTTGCTATCGGCAAACTCAATATGAAAGTTGAAGATATATTAGAAATAGAGAACTACCAATCAATCTATCTTGGAACGATCACTGATATCAATGGGAATTCTGTTGAAGTTGAGATTAATAGAAAGATTGAAGACAAAGAGGTAGGTAGTGAAATTAGTATTACAGTAATACAATCACTTAGTAATGATAGTAAGTTCAATTTTTTCCTAGAGAAGGCTGTAGAGATAGGTATTGATAGAATAATACCGGTAGAATCTAAATATTCTCTAAAAAGAAAGAATAAGGCGGTCAGAGAGTATGGGCTATGGAATAAAATCATTAGAGATGCAGTTGAACAATCGAGGACTCTAAAGGGAACTATGATTGACAGACCAATATATCTAAAAGATTTAAAACTGGACAATGACAGTATTAAAATCTGCTTAGCAACAGAAAATGTTCCTTTAAAAGGACTAAGGGAATATATGAAAGGCAAAGATTTACGTAAGCAATTTGTAATAGCAGTAGGTCCCGAAAAGGGATGGGCACAAGAGGATATTAAATATTTTAAGGATTTTGGTTTTGATTTTGTTTCTTTAGAGGGTAATATCTTAAGGACAGAGACTGCAGGCTTAGTTGTTGGTAGTATAATTAAATATCTAAAAGGAGAAATATAATGAGAGGTAGGAAGTTAAGAACAAACTTTAAAAAGAAAAGAGGTGGAGATTTAGGAGGACAAAGAGAAGAGAAATTCTATACAAAAGAAGGTATCTTTATCTCCAGAATGGCAAGCATTTTAAGAATGCCAAAGGGAGAAATACTTCCACTTTTTAGTCAAAGAACAAGGACTACCATTAGATTAAACTCCATAGTACAGGATCCTGGCATTACGCTTAAGAAACTCACCTCATATGGCTATCTCTTAGAACAGATACCTTGGGCTCCAAATACATATTTTGTAAACAATAAAGATAAGGCAGAGATTTCACAAACACAGGAGTACAGAGATGGCACCTTCTATATCCAGAATCTATCAAGCATTCTTGATACTTTGATATTGAATCCCAAGGAAGATGAGAAAATACTAGATATGTGTGCAGCTCCAGGTAGCAAGACTACACATATTGCAGAGTTGGTTAAAAACAAGGGGAATATAATTGCAAATGAGGTAGAACTTAGTAGAACAAACTCCCTAAGAAATGTTGTTGAACAGTTTGGTGCGAAGAGCGTAAAAGTTACACTAAGTGATGGTAGAGAATTCGGCAAAAAATACCCAGACTACTTTGACAAGGTTTTATTAGATGCTCCATGCAGTGGAGAGGGAATGATATATATGAAAGGTATTAAACCCTTAAGATTCTGGAGTATTAAAAAGATAAAGAGTTCTACAATTGTACAAAGAGAATTGTTAGAATCTGCGTTTAGAACTTTAAAGTCAGGTGGTACTCTTGTTTACTCAACATGTACACTGGAGCCAGAGGAAAACGAGGGTGTAGTTACAGAGCTTTTGGATAAACATAAGAATGCAGAGTTAGTTGATATAGATATTGTTAATTCCGAAGAGTTTAAAGAATACAGAAAGCTCATATTGCCCGGTATTACACACTGGAGTGGAAATACATACGATCCTTCAGTAAAGAAGAGTATAAGAATAGTCCCATCACCTGAGATGATGGGATTTTATGTTGCTAAGATTGTAAAGAAGTAATCTATTCCTCGCTTAGGACTTGCTTTTCCCCTCGCTCTTTTCTACTTTTTGCCTGTTTGATACTGAATTTCAATCTACCCATTTTGTCTTTTTCCAAGATCCTAATCTTTACAACATCTCCAACCTTTAGGAATTTGTTAACATCTTTTACAAATTCATCGGTAATTTCAGATACGTGGACAAGTCCAGATACTCCTGGGACAATATCAACAAATGCCCCATATTCCATAATTGAAACAACTTTTCCTTCGTAAACTTCTCCAACTACTGGAACAAAGCTTAATCCCTTAACATACTTAACAGCCTCTGCGATAGATTCGCTATCAGAGGAGTAAATATTTACAGTACCGTCTTCTTCAACTGAGATTTCAGCTCCTGTTCTTTCAGTTAATTCTCTAATATTCTTCCCTCCTGGGCCGATAAGTTCACCAATCTTGTCTACGGGGATTTTTTCTACTGCAACCTTAGGTGCATACTTTGAGATTTCTCCTCTAGCTGAAGGTATTGCTTCTTCAATCTTACCTATAACTAGATCCCTAGCAGCTTTAGATTTTGCAAAGGTTTCCCTTACTATTTCAATGCTCAAGCCAGCAATCTTGTTGTCCATTTGTACTGCAGTAACACCATCTTTTGTACCTGTAACCTTGAAATCCATATCTCCATAGAAGTCTTCAACACCCTGCATGTCTGTAAGTACATGGAAGGATCCATCTTCCTCAGTTATTAATCCACAAGCTATGCCACCTACTATCTTTTTAATAGGGACACCTGCTGCCATTAATGCTAGTGAGGATCCACATGCAGAAGCCATAGAGCTTGACCCATTTTCACCTTGAATCTCTGACATAACCAAGATTGTATATGGGAATTCAGATTCAGATGGGATAACGGGTATTAAAGCTTTCTCAGCAAGCATTCCATGGCCAACAGCTCTTCTACTTGGGTTTAATCTAACTCTCTCTGCCTCTCCATATGCGAATGGTAGATCATTGTAGTAATGCATATATCTCTTCTCTTTCTCACCTAACATATCATCTACAAGCTTTGCATCCTTCAAGCTACCTAATGTAGCAATTGAGAGAACCTGTGTAACACCTCTTGTGAATAATCCCGATCCGTGAACTCTTGGTAGCAAATCTATTTCTGCAGCCATCTCTCTAATTTCATCAAAAGATCGACCATCTACTCTCTTCTTGTTCTCTTTTACATATTTTCTTAAGGCCTTCTTTTGAAGTTTGTCATATGCCTCAGACATATTCATCTTTGTATATTTACCTTCAAACTTCTTAAAGACCTCTTCTTTTGCTTCCTCGTGCTTCTGTTTGTCTGCAGCAAGTAGGTTCTCTAATACTCTAGAGCCTAAGAATTCTGAGATATCCTCAAGGATTTGCTCATCTAACTTAAAAGATGTATATGTTTTCTCCTTTTTCTCGAGCATATTTACAAACTTGTTTTGTGCATCGATCCAAAGCTTCATCTCCTCAAGACTTAATTCCATAGCTTCTAATACCTGCTCTTCGGGGATTTCATAACAGCCTGCATCGATCATCGTGAAAAGCTTACCATCACCTCCTAAGACATAGTTTAGTCTGTGATCTTCATCAACATCATCTAAGCCACTGTATATAGCTTTAATTTTTCCTTCTACAAGACCCATTCTTACACCTGCGACAGGGCCATCGAATGGAGCTTTGGAGTTAAGTAATGCAACAGAAGCTGCATTGATTGCTAACAATACAGGATCATTCTCTTCATCGTATGACATAACTGTAACAATGATACTTACCTCATTTCTATAATCTTCTGGGAATCTTGATCTTAAAGATCTATCTATCATCCTAGCCTTTAGTACAGCATCATCACTTGGGAATCTTTCAATCTTTACAAACCTAGATCCATTTATCTTTCCAGATGCATAGAATCTTTCTATATATTCAACAGATAGGGGGAAATAGTCTAAATCTCCTTTTGCAGGAGCAGTATTAACATTAACCTCAACTACTGTATCTCCCATTCTTGCAATAATTGCAGACTCAGATCTTAATGCTAGTTTTCCTGTCTCAAAAGAACACCTTCTACCATCAATCTCAAACTCATAAACTTTATGATTAAACAACATAATATAAAAAATATATTTAAATTAACAAAAATCGACCTTCATGGCCTGACTTAGAAGTTATAACAAGAGAGCGAGGAAAAAGAAAGGCTTTCTCTAAAAGCCTATCATTTAAATCTTAACCTTTTTTGAAAATGTTTCGTATCTTTCTGGTTCGTTAATCTGAAGATATTGAATTAATCTCCTTCTCTTACCGACCTTTTGTAATAGACCTCTTCTTGAATGATTATCTTTTTTGTGCTCTTTAAGATGTTCACTTAACCTAGAGATCTCTTCTGTTAAGATAGAAATCTGAACCTCTGGAGAACCTGTATCACCCTCATGTAGGGCAAACTCGTTAATAATATTCTGCTTTTCTTCTTTACTTAGTGACATATATTTTAGATTAACACCATATAAATATTTTTACAATACTCTCCAGGGGAGAACGCGAAACCTATTTTATATCCTTATGGGTTAAAAGTCAAACTTTTCCTTATCTAGAGACCTTGTAACAGTAAAGTTCATCTCCCTCATCGACAGGGACATCAGCTGTAAGCATAACACCACACTCTTCCCCCTGTCTAACTTCTGAAACTATATCTTTGTTCTTTCTTAGAGATTTAATCTTTGCTTCCCCTAAAATCTCGTCATTTCTAACCAAGTAGCACTTACAATCTCTTTTTAGGATACCTTCCTTAACTCTCGAGCCCAATACTTTAGATCCATCAGTCAAAGTAATAATCATTTTTACAATTGCATTACCGATTTCTTCTTCAGAATGATCTGGAGTAGCAATCATATCCAATGCTCCTTCTACTTCTTCAATTAGCTTATATATTATCGAGTAAGTTCTTACTAATACACCACCTTTTCTTGCAATATCCTCAACACCCTTCTCATAACCAACTTCAAAGCCAAGAAGGATTGCTTTAGATAGCTTTGCCATTTCAACATCCTTTTGGGATATATCACCTACACCAGAAAAAATTATCTTTACAGAATACTCTTCGTTTTTAAGTTTTCTCAAAGATTTCTCTATTGCCTCCAAGGATCCTTCTGATGAGCTTTTTAGTACAACATTAAGAAATTTCTCTCTGTCCTCAGTTTCTTTTTTAAACATATCACCAAAAACATCATCTTCTACAATACTTTTTTCTCCTTCTTCTATCTCTTCTTTTTTATAAAGTGAAGCTAAAAGACTCTCATCGTTCTCTTCGAGGATATATACCTCAGAACCAACAGGTATCAATTCAGAGACACCTAGGATCCTACCACCATATCCACAGTACAAATCGCAAACATTCTCCCCCTCTTCAGAGATTATTCCCTTCACCTTCTCAATTTTTAACTCTCCGTCATGCTGATAACCCAGCCAAGAACCCTTACACAAATCACCCGATGTAAGTACTAAGGTGGAAATATTACCCTTTGAGTGGTCTTTAACAGATTCTAAGACGAAAGCCTTTGCGGCAACACCTTTTAATAGCTGCCCCCTCTCCTGCAAACCCTCAACATCTGCAACAAGAGATATCAAATCCAAAAGCTCTGGAATACCTTTACCTGTTTTCCCAGAGACTTCAATAATTGGAACATTACCACCCATACCCTCAACAAGTAGACCATTATTAACAAGATCCCTTTTTATCTTTGCTAAATCAATATCTGGCAAATCACTTTTGTTAATAGCAACAATTGGCTTTGCAGTAGAATTCTTTATAATCTCAATAGACTCAATAGTTTGTGGCTTTACACCATCATTTCCTGCAACAACAAGTATAACAATATCTGCGATTGTACCACCTCTAAGTCTCATTAGATCGAAAGCCTCATGCCCTGGAGTATCAATAAATGTAATCTTTTTACTCGTATCACTGTTTGGTGAGATTGTAAAAACAGAGATCTTTTGAGTAATACCACCAGCCTCACAACTTTGGACATTACTCTTTCGAATATAGTCTAGAATTGTGGTTTTACCATGGTCGACATGACCCAATATTGCAACAATTGGAACTCTATCAACACCTGTATTTTGGTTCTTACTCTTCTGAGCCATGTTTATTAAATATCCTTCTAAGTATTAATTATTCTTTTACGGTATCCTCAACGACCTCTTCTACTTTCTCCTCAATAACATCTTTTGCGGTTTCCTCAACAACCTCTTCTGCTGTCTCATCTGCATACTCCTCTACCACATCCTTCTTCTCCTCTACTTCCTCTCCACCAACACCTACGATATCAATCTTAGTGTCTGTTAACTTCCATGCCAATCTTACATTCTGACCATCTCTACCTATTGCAAGTGACAATTGATCAGAAGGGCACTCTACTGTAGCTGTATTGCCAGAGATCTTAACAGAATCAACCTTGGCAGGACTCAATGCATTTGCAACGAATTTCTCGATCTTCTCGTCCCATTCGATAATGTCGATCTTCTCTTCCCCTAATTCGTTCATCACATTCGCAATACGAATACCTCTTTGACCGACACATGAACCGATAGGATCGATACCTTCCTGATGAGATACTACAGCAATCTTGCTTCTAGATCCAGCCTCACGAGCAACAGCTTTGATTTCAACAACTCCAGATTCAATCTCAGGAACCTCCAACTTGAACAACTCTATTAAGAATTTTGGATCAGCTCTTGATACTAATATCTGTGAATCCTCAATACTCTTAAGTAAAACTTTGTATCTTTCACCGACCCTATAGAATTCATTAGAAATCTGCTCCTCTTGTGGCATAAATGCTGTAGCTTTACCTATTTCCATAACAGCCACGCCCTTTTGCATTCTCTGCATCAAAGCTGTATATACCTCTCCGACCTTGTCGCTGAACTCACTAATTACAGCATCCTTCTCTGACTCACGAATCTTTTGCAAAAGAGCTTGCTTTGCAGTTTGAGTAGCTATTCTTCCCAAATCATCAAATGGCATCTCAATTTGTACAGAGTCTCCAATCTCAACGCTAGGAGAAATTAATTCTGCCTCACTTAGTGCAATCTCCTTGTCATTGTCCTTAACCTTCTTTACAACAATCTTAGAAGCGAAGAGTTTAAACTCACCTGTTTCTCTATCTACTTCCGCAAAAAGATTGTCACCCCACTTCTCATCAATCTCCTCCTCGTTTCTGTCAATTCTTCCAAACCTTTCCTTCCTTACCGCACTCAATATTGCAGATTCTAGAGCCTTAAAAACCTCTTCTTTGTCAATTCCTCTTTCTGCTGCAATTTGATTAATAGCAGCTACTAATTCTGATGTCATTGCCATGTTAAAAAAATGAAAAATAAAATATCTTTTCTAAAAAAAAGGTGAGACCTTCGCCCCACCCTCTCTTTATAACTTCTAGGTGAATAATACCAGATATAATTAAGTATGTAAACCTTA
>CAZULJ010000001.1:0-182728 GCA_964621195.1 uncultured Candidatus Saccharibacteria bacterium | reverse complement strand
ATGATAGAACTTGATATCTGGGCCATCCTATGGCCAGTCTTCAAGCAGATTTGGGGGTTCATGGGTCTTGATCAGAAGGCGATCTCTGTAGGAGTATTCCTCCTTGCATGGGTTGTCTCTGGGAAGATTCTGAATCTCTTAAGGCCAGAGTACAAAAAAGGCGCGGTGTTGAGTGAGGTTGTACACATCCTTTGGGGTGCAACAACATTCCTCTTACCGTTTGTCATTCTTGGTCTCTGGTTGAGTGGTGAATATCCACTCCTAGCGGAGGCGATTTCTTTTGTGGCTAGTAAGTTTAGCTGGCAGGAGAGATTGAACTCATGGTGGGAGATCTTCCTTGTTGCAGTCTTCATCGTTGCTATTCAGAGATTCCTGATCCATCGGATTAGTCTCTGGGTGCAAAGGGTAGTGAACGAAATTCCATTGGTAGGCAGTCTCATTGTGGTGATTGTGTTAGTCCTTGAGGGCATGTTGTTCTTCGCCTCTGGACTCTCACTTCCCATTGTGATGATTGCTGTTGCCAAGGATCGTGGAGTGCTTGTGCCTCTGGCGCAAGATGTCCCTACGATCCAGCCCGAGGGTATCGCCCTTACCCAAGGTGTCTGGGAAGCTATCGAAGAAGGGGTAGGTCGGGCACAGGCGAATGGTGTATCCTGTAACCCGTACCTGATTCTCGCTCTAAAGGAGTATGAAACGGGGAGAAATCTCTGTGATGCTTCTCAAGAGGGGAGTCGAAGCTGTGTTTCAAGTGCAGGCTGCCTGGGTATGATGCAGCTGAATCCTGAAACTTGCCAACGGAATGCAGATCGTAGAGGCGTCACTTGTGATGTCTGGGATCCTGCAACCTCCGTTGAAGTGGCTTGCTATGCCATGGCAGACGAGATGAACATAAACCTTGGGCAAACCGAGGCTACGTTTATCAATGAGTTCTCCTCAGAGGGCTTCGTCTGGAACGCTGATCCTTCTGGTGCAAAATGGGTCTTTAACAGGGCTCACAAGCTTCAGGAGATAGCGATGGCTAGTATGCCAGAAGTAGTACAGCAAGATGGCTCATCAGGTGATGCTCCACAATCCACGACATCCCTAACACGGGTGCCAGGATACCTATGGCCAGGTCCAACTGGTTCATACGTTTCCTACGAGTGGGGAGCTTCAATGTCGTATGGTACACACAACGGCATTGATATTATCCTGAGCGGGATTCCTCAGTTCCGAGTTGTTGCTATCGCCGATGGAAGGGCGAAGTATTGGAACGGGGGTGCCTGTAATGCAGGGATAATAAGCTTGGTGATTCCAGGTCAGGATCAATTCCTGTACGTCCATATGTCCCTTGATCCTGAGGAGATCAAGATCCCGACTGATGGTAGTTGGGTGGAGGTACAGCAAGGCCAGGTGCTGGGAAAGATCCATAACGGGACAACAACATGTTCCGATGGGCCTCACCTTCATCTGATGCGCTCCGATAAGACATATATCGAAGCGAGTGAGTTCGAAAGGTAACGACCTGTCGTTAGTCGGCCAAGTGGCGTTCGCTTTGCTGGCGAGGCAGACTTACCAAAACAACAACCCGAAAGGAGTAGTGAAGATGGATATCAACCTGCAAGATGTAATCGTACTGGGTGTGGCTATCTGGGTGATGTTCCAGTTGCCTACCTGGGCTTCCAAGGTCATCCCTGCGAAAGTGGGTAAAACGACCTTGCCGACGTCTTTGACCTTCCTTATCAAGGTGGGTGTGGCCTTCCTGTTCGCGAACATTGGCTGGAAAGGACTTGCCAGTTCGATGGATACGGGATTTGCCACGATCAAAGACATTGGAGGTACCTCGCAAGTAGTTGCGGTTATCAAGGTGCCTGAAGTAATACTGGCGCTCATCACGATCATCGTGAGCCTGTGGTTTGTCAAGACTGTTTTCGAACACTTGAAGGAACCGCAGGACCTTACGAATGCACTCATCGCTCTCGCTTTGATTGTGGGCATCTTTGTCTTCAACAACGTGGTCTGGGACCTGTTGAAGGAATATGTCCTCATCAATCTCAACGGCGCTGAGATCGTGATTGAGTCTGACCCTTTCCAAACTCTTTTCCAGTTCTTCTCTGGAGAGGAAGGAGGTGGAGGGTAGTAAACTCACCGGTAAATAGGATTCATTGCAGCAATGCTTGATCTCTTTCCCTATTCACCGGTGACTAAAGTAATTAATACAAATTAAATATTTTAGTCATCGTATAGATATATTTAAAAAGAAAAAATAATGGATCCAAAAGATAAACAATTAAATCAGGCAAGGGTAGAGCAAGTACTCTCTGAAATAAATCAGATATGGATAGATAACGGATATATTAAGGAATACCCATATCATGAAATCCTTTTCTCTAGTCCATTTCATATGGCAAGAGAAGTACGCAATGATGCGGATCCAGAAGTTGACGAGGCATTTAGAATTTTTCAAAGTAGACTTTTAAGGACAGAAGCTGGTCAGATGTATGTAAGAGATTTGGCAAAAGTTTCTACGCAATGGTGTGATTCTGTTTTGTATGAGAATGCTAAAGACAAGTATTGGGATGTATATGGTTTGGGTGATGTAAATACTAGATTATCAGTTATTTCTAGTATGAGCTCTGGTAGATTCCGAAATGAGGAGTATCCCTTATCTGGTAAGTTTGTATCAGCTTTGATGAACAATTATGTCTATTCGATAAAGAGAGATGGAAATGATGAAAGAGAAATCGATAGGTTAGAAAATAGGAAATTTTTAATATTTAGATATTTCGAAGATTACTTCTCAAGAGATAGCGAATATTGGACAAGCGAAGAGGGGGTTCGAACGATATACAACTTTACAAAGTATGCTGGAGCTGATGTGGTTGAATATATTCGTGGGAAATATGATGCACTTTCTTTGAGTGAAGAGGGAGTAAATCCTGCTGTACAAGAGCAACAAGAAAGGTTTGAATCTATATGGGAAGCATTAGAACTACCTGGCCTTGCGGAGGGTAAATATGAAGACTTGAGAGAGTCTTTCATCAAGAAACTTCGAAAACCCGGAATTGTTGAATCCTTTAGGCAAGTATTTGGTCCTGGGAGAAAGAACCCATTCGTTGCAATGCTAGATCAAATACACAAATACTCTAAAGATAAAGATTCTGTATACCAGGAAGTATCTAAGAAATTCATGGAAAATCTTCTTTTTGATCCAGAGCTATTCCCTCTCGTAGAGGGTTTGAGGAGGATTGCTGAGGAGGAGAAAGGAAGAAAAATCTTTAAAAAATACAAATTGGATATTAAGTTTGAAGATGTCTTTGAAGCATCTATGGCTAATGCTCAGTTCTTAAGCTCTGAGTGGTATGGTAGTGAAGGAGGTCTTGTATTAGATGCCATGTATGAATATTCTCCTCAGCTATATCTTCTTGTCATGGAGAGATGGTTGCAAATATATTGTAAGGGTGAGGGCTTATCATCAAGACAGAGAGCTGTTTTGGGTGGAATACTTGAAACCAGGTTTACAGTTGATCTTAAGGGGGAGAATAGGAGGATATACTCCGAGGCTAAGAAGGATCTAGATAGATTCCAAGGTAGTAAGGTAGAGGGTTTTGTCGCTAGAGTTTTTGGTCGTGAGTATGAGGAAATGAGATTGAAAGATAATGTGGAATTTTTCCAAAGTACTGGGCCATATATCGCATTTTGGAAGAAGTCAAAGTATGTTGGTATGTTTGGTCATATATTTAATACTAATGAGAGGAGATTCCATGCAATCATTCAAGGATTTATACACAATGCCCCAAATACTAAAGATGAAAACTATTTTGACAATATTAGGATAATCAATGAATTGGGGAAGAAGATGGAGGAAGAGGCAGCAAGAGGTGTACACATGGAAGAGGACAAGATGGGAGATATTCGTGATGAAACAGAGAGAAAGGTTCTTGCAACTGCATATGAGATTTGTTCTGTACCAGAGGTCAGAATATCCCTTTGTGGTAAGGAGGGAGATCCAGAAACATTGTATTCTGTATATAGAGAGTATAGGAAGAGATATACAGATATTGTAGAAAGAATCCCAGAGGGTGAGGTTTTGCCAGAGATCTTTGTAAGAGATGATCTTAAGATTGGTCTTGTTGCACCACTTACTGATGGTAATCGAAGGCTTATTACATCTTTAGGGTTTAATATTGTCAAAGAGGAAGATGGCAGTGAGTATTTAGATGTTAATCAAAATGTCTTGCTTCGAAGAATGCTTGGTATTCTTGTGAGTCCTACTCTTCATGAGTGGAGAGAGGATGATAAGGTAAATAGGAATCAGAAAAATGACAGGGTAAGAACATTGTTTTTTGTTCCTAGAGATATTGAGATTGATTTTAGAGATAGCTCGCCATCTGGTGCAACAATGTTTTTCTCTAAGACCCAAAGGCAGCACTTTATACAAAATTACTTGCAGTGGTATATAGAAGCAAAGTATATGTCAGGTGATATATCTTCATTTAATACGGTAGTTGCAGCTTGGTTATCAGATCAACCAGATTTAAGAATGGATGCCGAACATCAAAAAGAGGATATAAGGAAGAAACTTGATGGTATATGGGATGATTTTACTGATGCTCTGGGTGTTGCATACAATATTGAAAGATTTAAAAGGTTTGAGCTTTTAAGAAGGTTGTTACTCGCTACAAATATTGAGGAATTAGTCCCATTGATTACTAGTGATGTTACACAGGTAGCAATACTTTCCTCTGCTATTTTAAGAGGAACTCTTGAAGCAGCTCAGGAGGCTAAAATATTTAGAAATATTCAAAAGGTTACATCTACTCTTGGTCAGCAATTTGAGGGCTCTTTAACTATGGCATATCTCTCTGGTGAGAAATTGGAAAGAATAAAGGAGGGGCTTAAAAAACTTGGTTTCCAAGATACTGACGAGGGGTTACAAATGTTTAGAAATATATGGAGAAATCTTTTCTACTTAAGAGGTGAAAGAGGTAGCAATCAGACACTGCGTATCTCTACCGAAGGACTGTCTATCTCAAATCCATCTCGAACAATGTACCCATCTAAAGTTGTACCTAGCAAGAACAAGAAGGGTGAAACTGTTGAGAACGTTGTTCGTGAGTATGAGGGTGGTAGGGATAAATTGGTTGTGTCATGGGCCCAGATAAGGCAGATTGGTGAGGTAGATTATGACTATACATTCTTGGTAGACTTCTCTGTAAAATTGCTTACATCTTTGGCAAGTATTGGTGGTAAGGATAAAAGACCAGAGGTAATTGATGTTCTAGAGGAGGAGGGGCCAGCAAATATTGTAGTTAGGCTTCCTGGTCGTGAGCAGCCTTTGTTTGAGATCTTCGCAGTAAAAAGACCAAAAGAGGTTTGGAAATTAATAACTGGTATGGCAGAGCTTATGGCTGATGAGGAGGGTCCTGCAACATTAAAGGATTTGTTGAGTGTTTTAGAAAAAGATTAATTTAAATTTTATTTTTAATTTATATGGGAATTATTGATTTATTCCAAAGAATTGATGATATGTATGGATTGTCTCCTGAAGAGCAAAGAGAGGCTGAAAATACCATCGAAGCAGAGGTTGATGCTGTAAATGCTCATGTTTCAAGAGAGGCAAAGGGTAGTAAAGAGCCACAAATTACAACTGCAGATGTTGCTGAGAAGGCAAAAGAAGCAAGTGAGAGAACGGATGTCGTTGGTTGGATGTCCCAGAATATTCCTGCATTTAGAGAGTGTGATGATTGGAAGGACGTTGCCAAGATTGTTTCCAGGGAAACTGTAAAAGTTCAAAAAGAGATGTTTTTCATTGAGGTCTTCGCGGGTGGTGTATGCTTGATAGTGATCGATAGGGTAAGTCCATTTGGTAGATTTATACTTGGTCCTTTGATGATAAATATTGGGTATTCACACAGTGAATTCCTTAAGAAATTTGTACCAAAGAATGCTGTGGACAGTATGTCTAAGGTTGAAGTAGGTAGGGCTCGTGGTGAGAAGCCAGCTCCAGATAGGGACAAAGATAAAGATAGGGACAGGGATCGAGGTTGAGACCGAAGAAGTAGGTGGTGGTAATTCCAAAAGTAGGATATATTTGTTAGAATATCGCATCGGCCGAGGTGGTGGAATTGGCAGACACGCTACCTTGAGGTGGTAGTGGGAGTAAAATCCTGTGCAGGTTCAAGTCCTGTTCTCGGCAGTTCTTTTGATGTATAATACACGCTATTCGGGCGATTAGCTCAGCTGGCTAGAGCATCTCGTTTACACCGAGAGGGTCGTAGGTTCGACTCCTACATCGCCCACCAAGCCCCATAGTCTTCATTTCTCTTGGTGTTTACTGTAGAATAGACCGTTGTGTAGCTCTTTTCAAAAATCCACCAAGGAGAAAATACCCATGAACAAACTGCAATGGCAAGAGATGCATCCAAACCTATTTTTAGTTCAGCAAGAAGGAATAGGTGTCGTATATTCCCCATTACTTGGTAAGTTCTTTTATGCCAATGGTGATGGGATGGCGATTATTGTGGAGTACTTACAGTTAGGAAAGCCGGAGAATCTTCCTTTCCATGAACATCTGGAAAGTAATGGCTTTTTCCAAACTGTAGAACCCCCAAGAATCGCTAATGATGGCCGGTTTAACAGCCGTGAGCTAACAGTATCCGTGACCTCTGCTTGCAATCTTCGTTGCGTATATTGCTATGCAAACGCTGGTGTGAACTTTCTAGACCTACCGTGGTCTGTAATAGAAAGATCCATTAAGCAGATGTATGCATATGCGGAGATCAGGGGTGATAAAGAAGTGGAACTGAGCTTTCACGGAACTGGAGAGACAACAGTCAAATGGAGAGTAATGGTAAAAGCCGTAAACTACGCTTTGAGTCTATTACCCAAAGAGTGGAAGATCAAATTTACACTCGTTACAAATGGGACCTTAATAGATGATGAAAAAGCGGAATTTTTGGCCAAACATAACTACTCAGTAGTCCTCTCCATGGACGGGACTGAAACCGTTCAAAATAAGCTCCGTCCAAAGGCCGATGGGTCCGGATCTTATCAAGCAGCAATCAAAGGAGCTCAAGCGCTGGTTAAACACGGAGTCTTCTTTGCGATGAGGTCCACGATAACTGGGCTGAATCAAGACTCCATGCTTGACTTCCTTGAAATCTGTGCATCAATCGGCTGTGAAGAAATCAGTGTTGCACCATTCTCTCTTACAGGCCGAGGGGAGGAATGAGTACCTGATATTGATGCAGAGAAGTTCATCGCACACTACATTGTCGCAAAGAAGAGGGCAAAAGAATGAGGATAAGGAGATCTTAAAAAATTTCAGTAAGGAAGAGATTGAAGAAATAGTACATGCAGTAAGAGAGCACAGAGCTTCTACTGGAAATCCACAAACAGTAATTGCAAAAATCATTAGTGATGCAGACAAAGCATCGGATGGTACGAACTCTGCTTTTCAGAGAGCATACCACTGGGGTAAGAAGCACTTACCAAATGTTAATCATGAGGGCCAATTACTAAGGGCTGCATATCATTTGAAGGTTAATTTTGGAGAAGAGGGTACTGGTAGAAGATTGTATTTCCCTGAAAGCGAAGAGAGGATTGTAAAAATGTACGAACCAATTTTTAATGCTTTGGAGGTATATGATATGGAAAGGATGGAGGGCTTTCTGAAGTAGATAATTTGTTAAAGATTTTGATATAGGAGATTTAAGGGATATTGTAGAAGAGGAGTATTGGGTATGGCCAGATCCTGAGCCTTTAGAAAATGGTGAAGCTGTAATGCTAAACTACAACTTACAATGTTTAGCTAGTGACACCTCTAGTCTTTTCCCCGGTTCTGAAGATAGTAAGTTTGGTAACCTCTTATCTTTTGTAGAAAGATTCTACAAATATAACACATTGTCTTTTGAATCAATAAAGATATTAGCTTCCAATCTTTTGTTGCTAAGATCTGCGGATTTGACTGTTAGGCATATTCAAGAAATGATTCAAAGGGATGATTTGCTCAATTCACCTCGCCAAGTACTTTTAGATATACTTCCGTCTCTTTTGGGAGATGAGAACATTTCCAGATCTCTCAATGAACTTCTAGATTGTACTTAATTCCGGGATATAATATATTGTAGATATAGATAACTTAAGCATTCTGCTTGTATGGATCTTGTTAAATATATTATTGTTGGAATAGGTTGTCTTTTTGTTGGTCTTGTATTAATGATTCTTGTTAGGAATATCTTTGCAGGTTTAGGTTTTGCTTTCATTGGTTTCTTGGGATATATTCTTTGGAATTTCTTTAACAGTGTTAAAAAGGATGAGAGTATTCCTACTTCTGACGAACCTAAGGACAATTAGCTCAGCTGGTTAGAGCACTACATTCACATTGTAGGGGTCAGTAGTTCGAATCTACTATTGTCCAATTTACTTAACACTACTAGTACAGAAAGGACATTTCTTTGCCTTTATATTGATATCCGACATACAGTATGGGCACTGTTTACTATTTCTTTCTACAGTTCTCTGTTCCTTCTCTGTTGCTCTCTTCATAGCTCTTACAATGAAGTAGAGAATTATAGCTGTGATAATGAAAGTTATTGATGCATTAAGTACTAGTCCGTACTGTATGACAACGGCACCTGCTTCCTGTGCTTGGGCTAGTGTCTCATACTGTTTTTTACCTAGTGTGAAGAACAGTTCTGAGAAATCTATTTTCGCAGTTAAATATCCTAGTGGTGGTGTAAAGATATTTTTTACAACTGAGTCAACAAGATCTTTGAATGCTACACCAATTATTACTCCAACTGCCAAATTCATAGCATTATCCTTTAGTGCAAAATCTTTGAATCCATCGAATTCTTTCTTAAGCTGTTTTTTTATTTCCATTCTTTTTAAAAAAGTAAAAAATTAAAACAAAGAAAATAAATATTGAGAGAACACCATATATGACTAATTGATTTACAAAGGCATCTTGTAAAGTTGAATTGTTAAATTTGTATAGAAGAAGCTGTACTAAAAGTAGTAACACTAAGAAATAGATATGTATATATGAGTCTTTAATCAACAATGAGTTTATGACCATATATGATATTGAGAAAAGGGTCATAGCTATACCATATATGCCAACGTATGGAATGATTTCTGTATATAGACCACCAAAGACCATATTTACAATATATTCGGAGAAAAGGAGATAAATTAAGGATATGGAAAGGCCTGTCATTGCAGTTATTACCAAAGAGATTAGGAGTGTTTTCCTTCTTAGTTCATCTTTTTGATTTGCTAATCTGGAGATCATAACTGCAGATATGGTTATTGATGCAAAGTAGACAATTTTACCAACTAAGGAGAGTGCTCCGTACTGAGCTCTAATATCCGGATTTACGAGTATAAGATCTAGTGTAAATGGGGCATTCAAGAGCAAGAAGGTTAAAAAGAGTAGGGCAACACCATTGTAAGGTATCGAGACTTCCTTTTCTGGGGTAACCTCTTTACCTGTCTTTACGAAAGGTAGAATTAGAAGCAGTGTTATCAAGGCAGGTATTACATTGGCGAGTATTGGTAGGGTGATATCCATGCTTTGTGATATCGCAAAGTATCCCATTGCAAACTTAAGGATTGTTTCAAGGAGTAAGATTATATTTAATGTTGTAATCTTTTCTAGACCTAGTAAGAAACCCTTTGGAATCGGAGATATTAATGCTCCAAATAGTGCAAGACCAAGAGGGAGTATGTATTTATTAGGTATATTTGCAAGTTGGGCAATATTGTCTCCAAAGAGGATGAATATTACCGAAAGGATAACCGCGATTATGCTTAATTGTAATGTACTTTTTATTTTAAACTTCTCTAGATTGAAATCTCTTTTTTCTGCGACTTTCTTTGTAATTGCAGTTTGTATTGCAATTGCGGGTATTTGTACAAGATATATGATCCCAATAGCTGCGTTATATATACCGAAGTCTGTACCTTCAAGATTTCTTGCAAGATATATATTGAAAAGGTAGCTTAGGAAATTAACAAATACTCCCACCATTATTGTTATCAGAATATTCTTTAGAAACGTTTTTTCTCCGTTAAAGTATTTACTTAAGTTCATGGTGTATACTGTATTTGCTTTTTATATATAATAGTAAGAATACGATAATTTTAATAACATTTCCATTATGGAATTAATAATTGCTTTAATAGGGGGGCTTGCTTTAGGTATTGGTATTTTTTACTTTTTCTTTAGAGGAAACCTAAAACAACAGGATGAGATATCAGAAATAATATCCCAGAAATTAAATGAAATTATGCCAAATATATTAAGTCAGGCAAATGAGAGCTTGGTTAGAATGGCTGATCAGAAATTAGGAGCAGAGTCTAACAAAAACAGAGTTGATTTAGAGAACAAAAGGGCAGAGATAGAAAGATTAGTAAAAGTAATACAGGAGGATTTGAAGGTTAGTAAGAAGGAGCTTGAGACTTCTGAGAGGGAGAGAATTGATACATTCTCTGCTTTAAAGAATTCATTAGATGAGTATAAGAAGATTACTGAACAACTCTCTGTTAGCACAGAGAATTTGAAAAAAGTATTGTCTAATAACCAGCTAAGAGGTCAGTTTGGTGAGCAGGTTGCAGAGGATTTGCTTCGAATGGCGGGGTTTGTTCCTGGTGAGACATATACCAGGCAGGATGGGGAGGGTGGTAGTAGGCCAGACTTTACAATATATTTTCCTGATAGGACAAAGATTAATGTAGATGCAAAGTTCCCATACTCTTCATTGCAGAAGATGACAGAAACAGATGATATAGAGTTGAAGGGTAAGTATATGAGGCAATTTGAAATTGATGTTAAGGAAAAGATTAAGCAGGTGACTACTAGGGAGTATATAAATCCTGAGGATAGAACTGTAGACTTTGTAATTCTTTTCATACCTAATGAGATGATCTTCTCATTTATCTATGACAAGATGCCACAGATATGGCAGGATGCTATGCAAAAAAAGGTTGTACTCGCAGGTCCATTTAGTTTTACCGCTATTCTTCGAATGGTTAAACAGGCATACGAAAACTTTAGAATACAGGAGAATATCTACAAGATTGTTGGACATGTACAGGCTGTAGAGAAAGAGTTTGATAAATTCAACGAGGAGTTTGACAAGGTAGGGATTAGAATTCAGCAGTTACAGAAGCAGTACTCTGATGTTAGTACTACTAGAGTAAACCAGATGAAGAGAAAGATGGATCTTGTTAAGTTAGAGGGTGGTAGTAGTTCTGCTAAAGAATCGAGCATAAGCGAGATTGTCCCATTGCCAAATGGTGAGGGCAAATCAAATCAGGGAACACTTCTTTAAAAAGAAAAGGGGGATTTTACTCCCCCTTTTTATTTCTCAATGAAAAGCTATTAAACCGTAGCCTCTACTTGTGTAGATGTTTGTGCTACTGTCTTTGGCTTCCATGCCAAGAGATACAGGAGGATAAACATACCAAAAGGTACAAGTACGAGTAGTACAAGTAACTTCTCGTATCCCCTCTTCTCTGTGATGTTTGCTAATGCAATGATAGAGATAATTGCAACAACGATTGCTCCAATTCCTGGTATTAATGCTAGTAATAGTAACCATGGGTTCTGTCCTCCTAGCTGTAGCATCATAATGCTGTTTAATACTGGTACCCATGCAAACCATGGATTCTCATATCCCATTTCCTTACCAATCTTTGATAGTGCAAGCCCTGAGAATACATATACGGCGGCTGTCATAGCAAATACGACATACATATATGTACCTAGGAATGCAACCATTCCTGCGCCAAGTAGTCCTGCTTCTGGATCGATTTCACCTGTTGTATACATAAGATCTTCTGCAGAGGTATCATCCCATGTATATTCATAATCGTAGTCATACTCGTAATCTTGTGATTCATAGATTACAGGATCATCTACAACTGTAGATTCCTCTTCTTGAGCTACAACATACCCAAAGGGTAGAAGCAACATTGTTAGAAGAGTAGAGGTTAAGAGTCTTGTCTTACTCATTAAAAAGAAAGATAAATAAAGTTATTTATATGTTTAGAGAGTATCATCTCTATCTCTATACTTCAATACTATTTCTTTTCGTATTCACTCCAAGCTATATATCCTTGTGCAATATACTGTGCAACCATTCCTCCATTTGGTACTAACCATGCTAGGGCAATAATCAATCCTACCCATGTAGGAAATCCTCTTTTTTCTGCAATTCTAATCCATGCTATCATTCCCATTATACTTACAGTAATCCAACCTAGTATTGGAACTAAGATGAGTAGATAGTAAAGAGGTGAGAAGTTACCTAATTGTAATTGATATGCACCTTTTACAAATGGTATCCATGCCTTCCAAGTATCTGTATTACCGAGTTTCTCTGAAATTTTACTTAGTGTTAGTGATGTGTATATGTAGGAGAACAAACATAATACAAAAAATATTGATCCATAAAAGGTTAACAATATTATTGAGGCAAAGAGCTCTTCGTCCATTTCTTTCTTTTTCTTAATTTATATATCTCTATTTAGGCTAAATATATAGTTATTTGTAAAAGAATACAAACATATGTTAACTTATACTAATGCCTGAGAGTAAACATTTTAAAATAATAAAAGGTAGTAACCCTGTACTACTTTCTGCACCGCATGTATTTGGTCATAGAAGGCCATCGCTGACTCTTTCGTACAAGCTTGGAGAGCCTTGGACAAACACGATTGTAGAGGAGGTGTGTGCTAATACTGGAGCTTGGGGTATCATACTTGTTGATGAGACTGACTTTGATGCAAACTTCCATCCATTAGAGGAGAATCCTTACAAAGGTGAAGTTGCGAATCTAATAGAGGAGGGTAAGGTTACAAGATTTTTAGATATACATGGATTAAGTGATGAGCATGATTTCGATATTGGTGTATTCTATCCTTCTAGATTTCTTAAATCTATCCATCTTGCGCAACAGTTAGGCCAATCTCTAAACCACGGTGCATTGAGAGGTTCTAGTACGTGCATATTTAGATTTGAAGATAATGGGCAGGAAACATTGGGTGAGTTTGTTGCTTCAAAGCTTAGAGTACCTTCTATACAGGTTGAAGTTGCTAGGTATATTAGGGAGAAACCACTTTTGAGAAACACCTTTATTGAGAATCTCTCAGAGTTGTTAAGAAGTTAATATTCATTAATATATCTTTAGTTTTTTGACGGATTCTTTCCCCTTTGTTATCCTGTATATATAACTTAATATAGTCATTTACTATGAACAGTGTAAAAAAAGAAGAGAAGGTTGTTGTAAGTAACCCAAAGAACAAAGCAATAGAGATTGCGGTTGCACAAATTGAAAAACAGTTTGGAAAAGGCTCCATTATGAAATTAGGTAGTAAGGAGAGAGTTGCTGTTGAAGTAATCCCAACGGGGGCATTGTCTTTGGATATGGCTTTGGGTATCGGTGGAATCCCAAAGGGTAGAATTGTAGAGATCTACGGTCCGGAGTCTTCTGGTAAAACTACTTTGTCTATACATATTCTTACGGAGGCTCAAAAGAGGGGGGATGCTGTTGCCTTTATCGATGCTGAGCATGCTTTTGATCCTGTATATGCCAAAAACATTGGTTTAAATATTGATGAGTTGTATATCTCGCAGCCAGATTTTGGTGAGCAAGCCCTAGAAATTCTAGAAACTCTCGTGAGATCTTCTGCATTTGGAGTGATAGTTGTTGACTCAGTTGCAGCGTTAACACCAAGAGCTGAGATAGAGGGTGAGATGGGTGATAGTCATATGGGTTTGCAGGCAAGATTGATGTCTCAAGCGCTAAGGAAGCTAACCGCAATCTCTGGAAAATCAGGTACAACAATTATCTTCTTAAATCAACTTCGTATGAAGATTGGGGTTATGTTTGGAAACCCAGAAACTACAACAGGTGGTAATGCGTTGAAATTCTACTCCTCAATTCGTATGGATATCAGACAGAGGGATAAAATTATGAAAGATGGTAATTTAATTGGTCATTCTAGAGTAGTTAAGGTTGTAAAGAACAAGATGGCTCCACCTTTCAAGGAGGCTACCTTCGATATGATATATCCTAAAGGTATAGACAAGGAGAGTAGTATTTTAGATGCTGCATTGCAGTTAGATATTGTTCAAAAGAGTGGGGCTTGGTTTAAGTATGGTGACCAACAATTAGCACAGGGAAAAGATTCCACGGTTGCACTTCTCAAGGAGGATACCAAGCTTAAAGATGCTTTAGAGAAGGCAGTTCGTGCTACAATGAAGTAATGATTGTAACTAAGATTGAGTATCAAAAGAAAGATCCTCAGAGGGTATCTCTTTTCGTAGATGGTAGATTCTTTTGTGGAGTCTCAATAGATACTCTTGCAAAAGAATCTCTCTATGAGGGTATGGTATTAGAAATCGAAGATCTTAATCGTATTACTCATACCGAACTTTATCAGAGATTTTTAAGCAGATGTGTTGAATATATTGCGAGATCTCCTAAAACAGAGTTTCAGATGAGAAAATATCTCAAGGAGCTACAATTTAAAAAAAAAGGTGTATGGTTTGCAGAGAGTTTGGATATTGATTGGGAGAAGATGTTTAATGATATCTTGTCTAAGTTGCTTGAATACAGGTATATAGATGATGAAAACTATGCAAGATTGTTTGTACAAAGTCGAGTAAGAGTAAAACCTAGGGGGAAGAGTGTGTTAATTGGGGAGTTACTTTCAAAAGGTGTAAGTAGAGAAATCGCAGTTAAAGTGTGTGATGAAGAGATCGAAGATGAGTATTCACTTCTTCTTAAGACCTTCAAGAAGAAATTTGGAGATAGGAGGTTTGATAGGGGGGATAGTAAGATGGTTGGATTCCTTTTAAGGAAGGGCTTTTCTTGGGATTTAATTGAGAGTTTAGAGAACAATGACACTGAAGAGTAAGAGTAATTGGTTTTTACCAGAAAAAACAGAGCTAAATGATATTGTAGACTTTCTCCTTGAGAGAAGAGGTATTGCAAAGAAAGAGAGATTTCTGAATCCATCTTTAGAAGATATACCCTCGTATGAATCTTTGTATGACGCTACTACTGCTGCAAAAAAGATTGTAGATTGTGCAAAAGGGGGGAAGAAAATTGTCATCCATGGAGATTTTGATGCGGATGGGATTTCCTCTGTAAGTTTACTTTGGGAATTTCTCTTCAAGGAGCTACCTTCATATATTGGTAAAGATGTTGATGTTGTACCATATATACCAAGTAGAGTTGATCAGGGTTACGGTTTAACATCCTCCTCCTTGGATGATTTGTTAAATCTTGGTGCTCAATTGGTAATCTCAGTTGATTGTGGAATTCGTGATAAGGAGTTGATAAAAGGATATCGTGATAAAAAAGGTCTTGATTTTGTTATTACCGATCATCATCAACCACCTGAGGATATCCTTGATGGTCTTGACTATACAGTTGTTCATCCAATGTATCCTGGAAAAGAGTATGAGTACCAATCTGTCTGTGGTGCTTTTGTTACATTTCTTCTTGTTCAAGCTATAAAGGGGGAGGTTGGTGTTGATAGTACTATTAATGAAGACACAAAAGGATTGGATCTTGTTGCAATGGCTACTGTTACCGATATTATGCCCCTTGTTGGGTGTAATCGTGCTGTTGTTACTTTTGGTATTAAGCAGATTCAAAAAGGTGGGCGTACAGGTTTAAGTGAGTTAGTTAAAATCTCTGGTGTAGAACTTTCAGAACTAGATAGCTATCATTTGGGATATATACTTGGGCCAAGGATTAATGCTGCCGGGAGAATAGGTTCTCCGCTTGATGCTGTAAAGATACTTGTTAGTGAAAAGGTTGATGTATGTAAGAATATAGCAAACATACTTAATGAAACAAATTTCCAAAGGCAATATATGACTCAAAGTAGTATAGAAGAGGCTGAGCAAATTATTGGCGAAAACAACAATCAAAAATTACTCTTTGTTGTAGGAGATGATTGGCATGAGGGAATAGTGGGATTGGTCGCTGGTAAGCTTAATGAGAAATATCACAGACCAACTCTTGTTGGTACAAGATCAAAAGAGGGTATCCGTGGATCTGCAAGAAGTATTGAAGGTTTTAATATTACCGATGCTCTTTCAAGATGTAGTGAATATCTAGATAGGTATGGGGGGCATGAGCAGGCTGCAGGATTTACTGTTAAGCCTGATATGGAGAAAAAATTCTCTGAATGTATACACAAAATTGCTGAAGAAGAGATTTCACCAGGACTTCTTAAAAAGAATATAGAGGTAGATCTTCTTCTAAGTACGCAAGATATTTCCACTGAACTTGTAGAAACCCTCGAGAAACTCAAACCATATGGCAATGGAAATCGCAAGCCATTAATTGCAATGACTGAGCTAGTTGTTTTTAAAAAACAGGTTATGGGTAAATTAGGAAATCATATGAAACTTGTTTGTAAGGGTGAAGGTATAGATTTAATAACCTTGGTTTTGTTTAATTGTAGTGAGGATATAGAGGAAATATCTGTAGATAGCTGTATAGATGTGGTAGGTAGTGTCGGTATTAATTCTTGGAATGGAAATGTAGATGTCCAATTTCTTGTAAAGGAGTGGAGATTTAAAGTATAATGCAGAGTGACAGTGCAGAAATGATTAAGAGGTCCACAAGACAATTGGGGTGGCACCGCGGTAGTGATATCGTCCCCTTTCCAGTAAAGAGTATATATCTTTAATGGAGAGGGGATTTTTTATTTAATTATTACACTAAAAAATGGAAAGAATTCTTTCTTCAAAAACAAAAGACCTGTCGGGGCAGGAAGTAAAAGTTGCGGGATGGGTGTCTAGGATCAGGGATCATGGAAGTATTGTCTTTGTAGACCTAAGGGATTGGTCTGGTAAGGTACAGGTTGTATTAAGCCAAGATTACAAGGAAGCATTTGAAAATGGTAAGAAACTCTCAATGGAGTATGTAATCGAGGTGGTTGGACAGGTAAGAGAGAGGGAAGAGTCTTTAGTTAATGAGAATATGGAAACGGGAAAGATTGAAATTGTTGCTAAGGAGTTGAATATATTAAACGAGTCAAAGGTTCTTCCTTTCCCTCTAGATGGTGATGGTACAGATATTGATGAGAAGATAAGGTTAACATATAGATATTTAGATATCAGGAGAAAAAGAGTCCGAGACCTGATTGAATTTAGGCATAACCTTGCACTTTTTGTTAGAAATTGGTTTAGTGAGAATGGCTTTACAGAGATCCAAACTCCTCTTTTAACCGTCAGTTCTCCCGAAGGTGCTAGGGACTTCTTGGTACCAAGTAGAATTCATAGAGGAAAATTCTATGCTCTTCCACAGGCTCCTCAGCAATACAAACAGTTACTTATGGTTGGGGGGGTAGATAGATACTTCCAAATTGCACCATGTTTTAGAGATGAGGATCCTCGTGCAGATAGGCATTCTGGTGACTTTTATCAAATTGATGTGGAGTGTTCCTTTGTAACTCAGGATTCTTTCTTTAAGAGTGTAGAACCATTCTTTAAAGATGTTGTAGAGAAACTAACAAAGAAAAAGCTAAAAGATTTCCCTATTCCAAGAATTCCATACATTGAGGCAATGAATAAATATGGTAGTGATAAGCCGGATATTAGGTTTGATATGTTTTTAACTGATCTTACTAGTGAATTTAATTCCTCAGATATGGAAATATTCAAGAGTAGTCCATGTGTAAAGGCAATACTTGTAGATAGGGAGTTCAGTAGAAAGGAGATTGAGAACTTAACTGAGGATATGAAGAGAGAAGGAGCAAAAGGTTTAGCATGGTTTAGTGTAAAAGATGGTTTAGTGGGTGGCTCTATGGCTAAATACTTCAACCAAGACTTACAGATCTCTATGCTTGAAAAGTTTAAAGAGAATGGGTATGAAGTCTCTGGTAATCAAACTATACTTGCAATCTCTGATGAGAAAATGAAATGTTCTAAGCTTTGTGGAATTGTTAGATCCAGAATGGGAGATCTTTTGAATCTGAAGGATCCTTCTGTTATGGCATATGCTTGGATAGTAGATTTCCCAATGTTTGAATGGGATGAAAAAAACAAGAAGTGGGACTTTGGTCATAATCCATTCTCCATGCCGAAGGGTGGTTTAGAGGCTCTAAAGACAGAAGATCCTGGTGATATTCTTGCTCAGCAATACGACTTAGCATGTAATGGGTATGAGCTTGCAAGTGGCTCTATTCGTAATCATCATCCGGAAACTTTTATCGAGGCATTTAAGATAACGGGATATACGGAGGAAGAAACAAGATCTAAGTTCGGTCATATGATATCTGCATTCGAATATGGTGCTCCTCCTCATGGAGGTTTTGCTCCTGGATTTGATAGATTAATGATGCTTCTTTTTGATGAAATCAATATCAGAGAGGTATACGCATTCCCTAAATCCAATGGTATGGAGCTTATGACTGGTGCTCCAAGAGAGGTAGACAAAAGAGATTTAGATATCTTAGGTATTGAATTAAAGAAGTAGTTAATACTGTTAGATATATGATAGTATTGTAGGACAGGTAATATTCCAGGATATTTGTCATGTCTGATATTCTTCTAAAAGTTAATAGAGAGAAAAATCTTCCTAATGAGCGATATGATGAGAAGCTTTTTAAACAGGCCTACAAAGCTGGTTTAGAAGCGAAAGAGATGGAGAAGAAAAATAGAAAAAAGAAGATCTTTTTAAGAGTTTCTCTTGTAATCATTTCTATAATAATTTGTTCTCTTTCTGTGATACTTCTCCTCTCTATGCGCAAGGAGAGGGTTGAGTATATAGAATCTATTGCTTTACCAGAATCTGCCTCTCTCGAAACTTTCGATGAGGAGGTTGTTGTTGATGAAATGTATTTGGATATATCTCCTACGAATCTCTCTGCACAGAGTGCTTTAGTTTTTGATCCAAATAGTGGGGGAGTAATATTTGAAAAAGATATTAAGATAAAAAGGCCAATAGCTAGTATTACCAAGTTGTTAGCTGTTCTAGTTGCACTTGAATCTTACGATCTAGAAGAAATGGTAGATGTTGATACTGCAAATATGCCAGAAGATTTAGATTGGACACTTGGATTGCAGGTTGGTGATAGGATAAAAGTGGATTATCTTCTTAAAACCATGCTTATTAGTTCTTACAACGATGCTGCATATATACTGGCAAATGCATATCCAAATGGTGGATATAAGGGATTTGTAGGAGAAATGAACAGGAAGGCGCAGGCATTAAAGATGGCTGATAGCATGTTTGATAACCCTGCAGGTATTGATTCCGAAAAAAACTATTCTACAGCATATGATGTGGGTCTACTCGTATCTGCTTCTCTTAATCGTAAATATATAATGGATAATGTTAGCAAGGGTGCTGTTAATATCTCTTGGTATGTTGGAGAAGAGCTAAAGAGTGAGACAATATATTCGACAAACCAGTTGTACGGGGTTAATAAATATATAAAAGGATTGAAAACTGGTATTACAGATCTTGCAGGTCAGTGTTTTGTCGGTTACTTTGTATATTCCAATGGTAGTGAGTTAATAACTGTTGTTTTGGGATCAGAAGATAGGTTTACAGATACACAAAATCTTGAGAAATTGAGTAGGGGACTATTAGAACGATAGGAGGCTACTCTCCTTAACAGGAGCAGGAGGTAATTCAATCTTGTCTTGAACAATTCCATAGTTTATTGCTGGATAGTAGATAAAGAAGTCTGCTCTTTCACCACCTTTTAATTCGGCCTGTCCTTCAACCATATATACAGGTTGTAGGTATTGTTGTTCTGTTTGTCCTTCAAAGTAGGTAATATATATATTATCTACTCTAAACTTGTTGACTGATTGTGGAGAGTATGGAGCAACCTCATCTCCGCTACTGTTTAGATATACAAGACTGCCTTCTCCTTCCTGAATTTTTTGTAGTGCAAGTGATGGGGAGAGTAGCTCATAAGTACCGCAAGAGTCACTTTCTACACTCCAAGTGTAATACTCTACTTGGTAAATATTGGGTAGAATCTTTGTGTTATCATCCTTTGGGCCCACATAGACTGAGATATTTGTTTTAACAGGATATTGATATGTCATAAGTGTACTGAAGTTGAATACTTCGATTCTTTGATCATTTACAATCTTACTGCCTGTCTCAAAGGTTAAGTTCTTGGCTGTTAGGCTATCGACCATCTGTTGTGATCCTTCAAGATTTGTCGCAATCGAAATCATTGGAACCTTCCTTAAGAAATCTACCCTTATTAATTCAGCATTAATCAATGACTCTGCCTGTGAGAAGGAACCATCTGGATTAATATCGATAAGGTGAATTGTTGGTTGTACATCTGTATATACCTGATCTAGTACTCCTAGGCTTCTCAATGCGTTTGTAGCTATTGAAGGTGCCTCTTTCTCTGTTGGTAGATCTATCTCTCTTCTTAACTCTCTGATTTTGTCATGCTCTGTCTTCATTGTGAAGTTTAAGTCTCTTGCTCTGACATTTAGGCTTCTTTTGGTCTCATTGTCTACCCATATATATCCTGTTGTTCCTTGTCTAACTACTTTCTCAGGATCAAAACCTAATTTCTTTGCAAGTATCTTTGCCTCTGCTTGTGAGTTAATAATTTGTCCTAAATTTGTATATTTATATACATTAACTATATTTGGAAGACTATCTACCTTTCCAGTATCAGTCTGTAGTTCAAAGATCATCTCTGAATCGGGATTAACCTCTATCGAGGGAATCTCAAGCTTATGTTCCAAGAATTCCTCTCTTTTTTCGGTACATGCGAAGTTTGCTGTTAAGTACTCTGGTGGGAGTGTAGTTTCTTTAGATGTGAAAAGTAACATTAATACAAGAAAGAAGACTCCTCCAGCTATTAGTGCGATTATTCCGAATCTTTTAGTCCAAAATGCGGCTTCTGTTAATGTCATGGTATAATAATAACAGTGTATATTTGTTATATCAACCTAATTTTATACCACTTTCTTTTAGATGAGAACAGAGCAGGAGAATAAGCAGATTGCAGGTCTACTTTTTCCAGATGTTAAAGAATCTGTAGAAGATATTTTTAAGAAATACCCAAAAAGAAATTTAAGCGATGAGCAATTAGTATTAAGATTTGCTCCTAGCCCTACAGGATTTATACATATTGGCAATGTATATACTAGTCTTGTTGGATATCTTCTTGCAAAAAGAAGCAATGGTCTTTTTATTCTAAGAATTGAAGATACAGACAAAGAAAGAGAAGTTGAGAATGGTATAACAGCTATAGTAGAGGGCCTAAAGGGTTTTGGTATTCACTTTGATGAGGGGATGGTAAATGAGGAGGATAGTATTGGAGAATATGGACCCTACATACAGAGTCAGAGAATGGACATATACAAAGTGTTTGCAAGAGACTTAGTTGCAAAGGGTAATGCATATCTCTGTTTTGCTACAACTGAGGAGCTCGAACAGATTCGTGAAAAGCAGACCTCAATGAATGTAAGAACTGGTTACTATGGTGAATTTGCAAAATGGAGAAATGCATCCTTTGAAGAAGTATTAGAAAAATTAAACGAAGGTGCTCCTTTTGTTGTTCGTTTGTACTCTAACGGTAATATCCAAAACAAAATAAATACAATCGACCTAATAAAAGGTGGTGTTACAATCTCTGAAAATGATATGGATGCGGTACTTCTTAAATCTGATGGTTTACCTACATATCATTTCGCACACCCTATCGATGATACATTGATGGGTATTACATATGTGACTAGAGGTGAAGAGTGGTTTGCATCTCAAGCCTTGCATATGGAAATATTTAAAGCTTTGGGATTTGAGCAATTACAATATGCTCATATATCACCTTTGATGAAGATGGATGATGGGGGAAAGAGGAAGTTGAGTAAGAGGAAAGATCCAGAAGCAGCAGTATCTTTTTACTTAGAGAATGGTTTTCCAATAGAGGCTGTAAAGGAGTATCTTTTGAATATTGCTAATTCAAATTTCTCTTATTGGAGAATACAAAATCCTCAGAAGGATATTCTTGAATTTGAATTAAAGTTGGAAAGATTTAACAAGGCGGGGGCTTTGTTCGATATCACGAAACTAAATGATGTATGTAAGGAGTATGTATCAAGATTAAGTGCAAGGCAGGTATATGAATATACTCTTGAGTGGGCCAAGGAGTATGATCAAGAGCTTTTTGAAAAACTTACTAATCACAAGGTTTACAGTATAGAGATATTAAATATTGAAAGGGAGGGGGAGAAGATAAGAAAGGATATAGTTAAGTGGTCGGATATTCCTCATCAAATGGAGATATTCTTTGATGATATCTACAAAGATATGCCAAAGGATACTTTAGATATTAGTGATGATTTACAAAAGGATATATTAAATGAATATTTAGACACGTTTTACATAGGAGATTCCTCTGTAGAGTGGTTTGGAAAGATTAAAAATATTGGTTTAAAGAAAGGTTTCTGTGCTGATTACAAGGAGTATGAAAAGAATCCTAAGAAGTACAAGGGTAAGATAGGTGACGTAGCAATGATTGTACGAGTTGCAATTACTGGTAGAAAACAAACACCTGATCTGTATCAGGTTATACAGGTTATGGGGGAAAATAGGGTAAGGGAGAGAGTGAAAGGGTATATTAATTCTTTGTAAGTATATAGTATAATTGCTTGTTTTTGCCGGATCGTCTAATGGTAGGACGACGGTCTCTGGAACCGTTAATCTTAGTTCGAATCTAGGTCCGGCAAGTGATTAGTCCCTGAATGAATACATTAGGTCACAAATTTTCTTCATCGCAGTAGTAAATGGATCTCCCTCAATATATGTCGGGCATCCTATTTCATCTAGTATTGTTTCTACCTCCTCCTCAGAGAGCAATATTTGGTAGTCTGTTCCCTCTGCATGCCCGTTCTCTAATGAAGAGAGTTTGTTAAAAAGTGGTGTATTTGGGTACTTATTAATATCAAAGTTGTTTAAAAGTGCAATAGACTCATCTTTTGTTAATAAGAGTATTCCTCTTTGCATAAATAGTATTTATTTAAAATTATCTATTTAGAAGTTTTGTTACTGTTAATATCTCTTCTATCATATCATCTTTTTTTCTATTATCATCCGAGTGGATAGCTTGTGAGAAGCATGTTTTAAGGTGATTCTCCATTAATTTTTGATTTGCAGATTTAAGTAACCCAATCGCTGCGAGATTCTGTTGCATAACATTAATACAATACTCTTCTTTCTCAAGCATTTCTATTATCGTATCGATGAGGGTACGTGCTTTTTTTAAATTAGTAATAACCTTTCTGTCCATCTTGTTACCTCTTAACTAAAATATCGGAGATATTACTCCATTTGCTACTAAAGTGCCAAGCAAATTGTATATTGCAAAGAGAATTACTAAAAATCCTGCTACCTTAAGATATAGATCTGAGTTGTTACTTTGTGAGATCTTTTTTGCTCCTGCAGAGATTAATAAGAGTGCTGGTAATGTGCCCAATGAGAAAACAAACATAACTAATGCTCCTTCCAAGAAACTACCGGAGAGTACAGCATTTAATTGCATAGATTGGGTAAGCCCACACGGTAGGAAGAAAGACCCTATTCCAATTATAACTGGTGCAAGAATATGACTTACGGTATCGTTAGTGAAAAGCTTTTTTGTTAAAGATTTGGGTAAAGTTATCTCAAACTTCTTAAATATGTTAGTTATATCTAGGAGGTTAATGCCTAGGACTAGCATAAAAAGGAAAAGGGAAATACCAATTAAAAGCTCCACTTCCTTTGATATGATTATTAAAGAACCTAATACACCCAATATCCCTCCTAATAGAAAAAAGCCTACGATTCTTGATATATGAAAAATAGCCATTGGTTTTATTGAGCTACCTTCCTTTGAATACGCCGAAGATATTGATAGTACCAATGAACCAACAACTGCCATACATGAGGATATTGATGCTACAATGCCTATTACAAAAACGGTGGGATATGAAAGATCCTCTGAGAAGAGTGTTTGTCCTAAAGAGAGTTTTTGTAAAAGTAAAAACAGTACGAGAAATGAAATTGAGATTGTCAGAGCTAGTGGTATGTTTTTGTAATCGCTTTCTTTTGCTAATACTTTTGTTTTTATATTGTAACCACTACCTTCAATCTTTTTATTTATCTGGCTTATTACTTCTTCTGAATCAACACTCTCTTCAATCTCAAATTCCAAGGATAGATCCTTACTACTTGATTTAATATTCCTTATTCCCTTTATATCTTTGAATTGTGATTCAATATATAGCTCGCATGATTTACAGTGCATTCCTTCTACATAGTAATTTTCCCTTTTCATTCGTAATTACTTAAAATTTATTGTAAAGGTATACATTCCCATACTACATGAACCAAGAATACTCTCTCCTTTTTCTGGGGAGCCTAAATCAATATCTGTAGTACCCTCCTGCGGAAGGATTTCTACGATGTCTAACGAGGGTATTCTAAAAGATCTTTCACATCCGTAGGAATTCTCCGATTCCATTCTGAGTATTGTAGGGGTGTTTGATTGAGCTTCAATCTTCTCAGGATAATAACCTTGGTTTGTAGCCTTTACATTGATTATTTGTGTGCCATTTTCAAATGTTACAACGCTTTCCTGCTCAGAGAGTACCTCTGACTTGTCTCCGTTACTAATTATGAGATAGGTAATTCCTATGAGGGTTGTTGATATTATTATTGATATGAGAATGGGTGTGTTTTTCATATTTTTATACCTAGGTGGTAGGTATATGTTATTTCTTAAAAGTGGGTATGTCAATCGGTAAATAGTATTAACATTTTGAGATATTTGAATTAAAATGAGTTATAGAAATAAATTAATTATGTTTGAAAATGGGAAAGAAATTATATAGATCAGAAAAGGATAGGATGATAGGGGGAGTTTGTGGCGGTTTGGCAGAGTATTTTAATATTGATCCCTCTATAGTAAGAATACTGTTTGTATTCATTGTTATATATGGTGGTACTGGTCTATTAGCATATTTTATATTATGGATAGTTCTACCTACCGAATCTGCTGTTGATATGACTTCTGATGAGGTTATTTCGGAGAATACAAAAGAGATTAAAGAGAAGATTGAGAAAGGTGCAGAAGGTATTAAAAAGAGTGTAAGCTCTGATACAAAGGGCAAGAAATAATTTGAGTTATACTAATGATGGAAAAATATAAATCAAAGGATGTTGTCTGGGCAATTTTTCTTATATTCATTGGACTTATATTTTTACTCAATACTACAGGTACAATTAGTTGGAGTATATGGACATATATCCTTAACTTCTGGCCTGTGTTTATTATCCTTGCTGGTATTAAACTTGTACTTGGTGACTCTCTTTTCTCAGAAATATTCCTTTCCATACTTGCATTCGTAGTCTTTGTATTTGTAGGAGTTTTCTCGTATGTATCATATTCTCAGAGTAGGCTTTCTTTCCTTCCTGATAGGCTAAATGATTGTATTATGGGAGGCTGTATGGCTTTTACCTATGGGGATATGGTTGAAAAACAGATGGTTGTATCTTTCAACGATTATGAAGAGAACTTTACTAAAAGGGAGTTAAATGTTGATGTTGGTGCAGGATACTTCGAGATAACGGATTCTGATGTGTCTGACTACGTTACTGTTCAGGCTAAGTATCCCTCTAGATACTCTGCACCTGTGCTTGATAGTGAGAAGAGTGGTGACTCATTGAAGGTAGGATTTAGTAGTGGCTCATTTACCGGTTTTCATATGCCAGGAAGAGAAGATACAAGGTATAACATAGTATTGGGTAGTAAGGATGTTCTGACTGATGCTGAAATAAATTTAGGTGCTGGAGAGGGTCTTGTAGATTTAGATGAAGTTTTGTTAGGTTCGTTGTCAGCTGATTTAGGTGCGGGAAAATTAGTAGTGAAACTTGATGAGAGGAGTATACCTACTGAAAAGATAACGTTAGAGGTTGGTGCTGGTGATATGGAATTAATACTTCCAGAGGGTGTAGGATATACTTTGGAGTATGATCTTGGTTTAGGATCAATTAATATTGATGGAGAAGAGATTGCTAATGTTGGTATTGGTGATAAAACGTATGAATCAGAAAATTACAACTCCGCAGAACTGAAAGTATTGATAGTTGTAACTGTTGGTGTTGGTTCTTTAGATATTAATACAAAATAATTTATTTTATAAATAAGTATGAAAAATAGCTCTCGATTTATACTAGGTGTACTACTGATTTTTCTTGGTGTAATCTTTTTGGTTGAACAGACTGGTTTCTTCGGAAGATTTGGAATATCCCTTTGGAAGTTAATTTGGACATTCTGGCCCTTGATATTGATTTTCTTTGGTGCAAAACTTCTAACGGAGGGCAACAACAATGGCGGTATGATAATGTTGGTTCTTGGTGTAGTGTTCCTTTCAACGAACCTCTTTAGTTGGAATTTCTTTGCTGTTTTATGGCCAGTCTTAATTATTGTTGTTGGTCTTTCAATTCTTTTCAAAAGAGATCGGGTGTCTCTTAACACAGTAGAGAGTACAAGTACAGATAAGGATCGAATTTCCGAGACGGTAGTATTTTGGGGTGTAGATAAAAAAGTAAAATCTAAAAACTTCAAAGGTGGAGAGATAAATGTTGCATTTGGTGGAAGCACTATTGATCTTAGAGATGCAAAAATTGCAAAGGAAGGGGCAAAATTACATGTAAACTGTGCATTTGGTGGTGTTGAGATATTTGTTCCTAAGGATTGTAGAGTTAAAACGAATGGTACAGGAGTGTTTGGTGGATGGAATCCTGAAGTTGAGGAGAGTGATGTTGCAGAGCCTGTACTTGAAATTACAGGTGGTGTAGCCTTTGGTGGGGTTGATATCAAGTAGTTTAAGGAATTTGCCAATCTATTTCAGAGATATTATTTTCTCTGAGGTATTTGTTTGTTCTACTAAATGGCTTGCTCCCAAAGAAACCCTTTCTTGCAGAAAATGGGGATGGGTGTGGAGATTCTATTATTAAATGTTTATCACTGTCTATTAATTCTTTCTTCTTTTGTGCATACTTGCCCCAAAGTATAAAGACAATATGTTTTTTGCTATTCGATATTTCCTGTATTACAGAGTCTGTATACTCTTCCCAACCTATCTTTCTGTGTGACCCAGGGGTATTTTCTCTTACCGTTAATATTGAATTTAGAAGTAGTACTCCTTGTTTTGCCCATGCAGATAAATCTCCGTGTGTTGGTGCTTTAATCCCTAAATCATCCTCCAATTCCTTGTATATATTTCTCAATGATGGTGGTAATTTTATTCCTTTGTTCACAGAGAATGCTAACCCATTAGCTTCTCCTTCTCCATGATATGGATCTTGTCCAATGATTACGACCTTGACTTTTTTTAGAGGGGTTAAAGAAAAAGCTCTGAAGATTTCTTTCCTTGGGGGAAATACTGTCTCAGAGCTTTCTATTCTTAGAAGAATATCTTCCCTAGTCATCGTTTGGACCTGGAATTGTAACTTCATACTCTCCAGTCTCTTCGTTTAATGTGTAGTGGGTACCATCATCTCCAATGCAGTCATGTACACTGTGTACATCAGATAGATCAGGAGCTCCTGTTTCTGGATCTGTACCAAGCCAATGTGTACTGTTATCTATCAATCCATCCTCATTTACTTCTCCGTTGGGCTCGTTTGGTTCAAAAGACATTGCATTAATAGTAAGAAATTAAATAAATCCTAGTATATTATACCATCTATATAACCTGATATGATATAATCTGCTTAACACGTTGACCCAGATATCACTGGAGAGTGGTGGAAAGAAAACCATATGGTGAGTAGACTCCAACGGTATGCTACCGAGAAAAAGCAAGACCATATATGTGGTCTGTAAGGAGATTGTAGTAATGCAATTTCAAAAAAGGGTGGTAACACGTATATACGTCCCTTTGTAAGAGTTGATACAATGTATCATATCTTGCAAGGGGATTTTTGTTTTAAATAACTTTGAAAGAAATTAATATGTCAAAATCTAGAATACCTGAAGTTCCTTCTAGTATAAATTTCTCCAAAATGGAGGATGGAATAAATGACTTTTGGAAGAAAGAGGAAATCTTTATAAAGAGTGTAGAACAAAGACCAAAGGATAGAAGATATTCCTTCGTAGATGGTCCTCCGTTTGTTACTGGAACACCACACTATGGAAGTCTTCTTGTTTCAATTCCAAAGGATATAATTCCAAGATATTGGACTATGAAAGGATTTCGTGTCAGAAGAGTATGGGGTTGGGATTGTCATGGATTACCAATTGAGGAAAGGGTTAATAAGAAGTTAGGGGTAAAGGACAGAGTTGATGTCGAGACCAAGATTGGAGTAGATAAGTATGTTCAAGAGTGTAGGACATATGTTGAGCAGGGAATCAGCGACTGGAGATGGTACATTGAAAAGATTGGTAGATGGGTAGATTTGGATCATGCATACAGAACTATGGATCCTGAGTTTAATGAGTCTGTTCTTTGGGCTTTCAAACAGATCTGGGAGAAAGGTTTAATATACAAAGGTAAAAGAGTGTCACTTTTCTCCACAGATACTTCTACTCCTGTTTCCAACTTCGAGGTAACCATGGATGATACATATCAGGATGTTGAGGATTTAGCAATTTTTGTTAAATTCGAATTGAAGGGAGATAAATTTAGGGATGTTACAAATGGTAATCCTGTAAAGCTTGTTGCTTGGACAACTACCCCTTGGACAATACCCGCAAACTTTGCTCTTGCTGTAAATGAGAATTTTAAGTATGCATTAGTTAAGTATAAGGATGAATATCTTGTCGTATCAAAGGAAAGATTAGAAGAAACATTTAAAGATGAGAAATATGAGGTAGTTGGTGAATACGAAGGTAAGCATTTCGAAGGGCTTGAATATGTTCCTGCATATGATTACTTTGTAGAAAGTGCTACAAAGAAAGATTGGCATGTATATCTCTCGGACGAAGTTGTTGAAAGCGAAGGTAGTGGGGTTCTACACGTTGCACCAGGTTTTGGCGAGGTAGACTTTAATATGGGTAAGGAATGGGGACTGAGTGATACTGTTCATATTGATGAAAGTGGTCGTATGTTACAAGGTCCTTGGAAGGGTGTATATATACGTGAGGCATCTCCGATGGTTGCTGATGATCTTGAGAAACAGGGAAAGCTTCTAAGATCAGAAAGTTACATCCACAGACTGCCTTTCTATCGTGGTGATAACCCATTGATATATATGACTCAAGATTCCTACTTCATCGATATACAAAAGATAAAGGGAAGAATGCTTGAATTACAGGAAAAGATTACATGGGTTCCCGAGACTTTTAAAAAAAGATTTGAGAATGTCTTAGAGACTGCACCTGATTGGGCAATATCTAGAAACAGATATTGGGCAACAATAATGCCAATTTGGGAAAGCGAAGACGGTGATCAATTGATAATGGGAAGCATGGAAGAGATGACTCAATATACTGACCAGATTGAGAAGAAGGAAGTTAATGGGAAAACAGAATATCACCTTAATGGTAAAAAGATGACACTTCATAGGGATGTGTGTGATCAGATTTTACTAAAGAAAGATGGTAAAGAATACCGAAGAATCCCTGAAGTATTGGATTGTTGGATGGATTCTGGAAGTGTTCCATTTGCTGAACACCACTATCCATTTGAAAACAAGGAAGAGTTTGAAGATGCATTCCCTGCAGACTTTATTGTCGAATATACGGGTCAGATTAGGGCATGGTTCAATGTTTTGTTTAGGATGTCTTTAATGCTTTTCGATGATGTTGCATACAAAAATGTTATTTGTACTGGAGTAATGTTTGGAAATGATGGAAGGAAAATGAGTAAATCATACGGTAACTATCCCGATCCAAAGAAAACTCTTGAACAGTTCGGTGGCGAAGCTTTAAGGCTATATATAATGTCGACACCAATCATGTCTGGTGGAGACATCAATTGGTCGGATGATTTACTGAAAGAACAATCAAAGAATATCCTAATTCCTGTATGGAATACCTTTAGATATCTTTCCTTGTATACAAACATACATGAGTGGAGCCCTGAGACTACAGAATTTACTTCTCAGAACCTTTTGGATAAATGGCTAGAGCAGTACATGATAAAGGTCTCTAGGGAATATGCGGCTGCACTTGAGGCATATGATATTCCAACTTCTGTAAAATTAATTCAGCCATGCATAGATAATATATCCAAGTGGTGGATTAGAAGATCCCGTGACAGATTTGCACAGGGAGATACTGGTGCTTTGCAAACCTTGTACTCTGCAATGGTTCTTTTTTCAAAGATATTTGCTCCTCAAATGCCATTTTTGACAGAGGAAATATATCAGACCCTTGTTGTAAAGGGTGGTGTAAAGAATGCAAAAGAGTCAGTCCATTTAGAGGAATATCCAGTATTTGATATAGAAATCGAAGAAGATCTTCTTAAGAATATGGATCTTGTTAGAGAGATATGTTCTAACGGTTTGAAGATAAGGGAGGATGCTGGTTTGAATTTAAGACAACCTCTTTCTAAAGCATATGTTAATCTTCGGGACGAGAATCTCTGTGAGATTGTTAAATCTGAATTGAATGTATCTGAGGTTGTGTACTCGGAAAAGCCTTTAGAGGGTGAAGGTTTATTAACCTTCGGAGAATATGAGTTATTTGTAACCTTGGATACAAATCTAAATGATGAATTGAAGGCACAGGGATATATAAATGACTTTATGAGAAAGTATAGAGACATTAGAAAGAAGAGTGGTCTTCAGATGGGGGATATGATTGATCTTCAAGTTGAAATCTCAGATCAGAAACTAGGTAAGCTTTTGGAGAAACTATTCGAAGAAAGGAAAGAGGAATTACAGGTTAAATCTGTAAAAGTTGTTAACACTGTTGATAACCCAAAGGGTACATTCAAGATTGAGGACATGGAGGTAAAGCTCTCTTTTTAAAGAGGGCTTTACTATTCTTCTTCTATCTTAGTCTCTAAACCTGTAATCTTTTCGAATGTTTTTGCTGCAGTAAATAGCTTTACTCCAGAAGATACTGCTAATTCACCTACGATGTCATTAATTGCCCTGTTTAGTTCGTTCTCTATTGTTACAGGTATTAATCTTCCATCTTTCTCTCGACCTTTCTTTACATGATTGCAATATTGTATTGTTTCAATCGCACTGTCTACATTTGCACCATCTTCTAACTTCTTGAAAAGTTCCATTAGCTTATTGAAATCCGTAGTCTTTGGATCTTTAGTAGGTTTCTTTTTTAGTATAGAGATTTTCTCTTTAATTTCTTTCGCAGAATGAACTGCTCTTACACTTAGGTTCTCAATGTTCTCGATTGGTGTGGAAATTGTTAGTGCACTGTTTATAAATTCAAACTCAAAATACTGCTTCTTCTGTCCATTAAACTCTATTTCCTTCTCCTGCTTAACCCAACCAGCTCCATGTGAGGGGTAGAAAACTTTTGATCCAATCTTGAAATTCATAATAAGGTATAATCGTTAAGTAAACATTTGATTATAACATTTTTTAATATACAATTCACTTATGAAAATCACCTTAATAGGAGGAGGAACTGGAACATCGACAGTACTCGAAGGATTAAAAAAAGATAAAGATTTAGAACTTTCCGTTATAGTTGGGATGATGGATGATGGCGGAAGCAATGCAGTTGTAAGAGATGAATTTGGTCTCTTACCCTTTAGTGATCTTAGGAAGTCAATCATCGCACTTTCAGAAGAGAATGAGGGAGATATACTTAGGAACCTTTTTACTTACAGATTCTCGCAGGGAGAAGGTTTAAAGGGACATACACTGGGCAATCTTCTTATGATTGCGATGACAGAGGTCGCTGGCTCTGAGGTAGATGCTATTGAAATGTTTAAATACTTATTCAATGTCCGGGGTGATATATTACCAGTAACACTGGATAAGGTCAGACTTGTTGCAGAGTATACAAATGGTAAAAGGGTAGTAGGGGAGCATTTCATCGATGAACCAGAAGAAGATATCCGTATAGATAAGTTTTATTTAGATGGAGAAGCAAAAGCATACCCTGGTGCGGTAGAGAAGATTTTAGATTCTCAATATATCATTATTGGCCCAGGAGACTTGTATACAACCACTCTTGCAAACATCTTAGTAGATGGTATCCCACAAGCTCTGCAAAGTACAAAGGCGAAGTTGATATTTATTCCTAACCTTATGACTAAGATAGGGCAGACAAGGGGATTGACCCAGAAAAGCATGATTGAGATTGTCGAGGGTCATATTGGTAGAGAGTTTGATTATGTCTTGATAAACAATGGAAGAATACCTAGTGAAGCATACAAGAGATATATTGATGATGGTGAGAGTCTTTTTATTGATGATTTGAAAGAGAGTGGCCAGAGGAAGGTAATTCGTGAAGATTTAGTTGCAAACTCAATCATAAAGAAGGATAAGGGAGATGTCCTTGTTAGAAGTCTTATCCGTCATGATCCCGATAAGCTTAGATCTGTTTTATATGGGATATTTAGGGGACCTATAAAGACACTACTTTACAAGATTCTTTCCTTTTATCGTTAGTAACTTTCCTTCTATTGGTTTCTTAAGAAGTTTTCCATCGGACGTTATCTTCAATGAAAACTGTTTGGACAGTAATTGCAGTAAATCTTGAACTTTATACCCTTTTATTGGGTGGTACTCTATTACTATATTCTCAATATCTTTCAGTAAACCTTTATTGCTTTTAAGTATTGGTATTTCACTTCCTTCGGCATCGATTTTGAGCAAATCAACCTTTCTTGATATGAACTTGCTTAACATTTCTGTCTTGATTGTAATCCTTTTGGTATCTTCTTTACCTGTCCACCCACCTTTTATTAAACTCGCATTTGAATCCCAACCGGTATCATTGGAGTCTATATAGAAATCTTTAGTTCCGCAATCTTTCCATATCGCAATATTATGTATTTCAATATTCTCTAAATTATTAATATATATATTCTCTTTGAGGATATCAAAAGTATTGGGATTTGGTTCGAAAGCAAGAATTTTTGAATTAGGATATATACTTTTAAAGTAGAGAACTGAAAGACCAATGTGTGCTCCTATATCGATTATAAATGGTGAGCTATTGTCTGTATCAAAGTAATAGGTACCTTCTCCCCAGATCTCCCTTTTTATTGTGTGAAATTCCTTACTATTTGTATACAGGACTCTGTATTTCCCTAGTTTTGTTTCTTCCATACTAGAGTATTTTACTCACCTATTTGTCCCATTACAAAGGATACTTTTCTTGCCCACTCTGAAGCAGTTGGAGGACAGTAGTATACGGATATTCTTTGTGGTGTAGTTAATCCTCTTGCGTAGTATTTTCCAAGACCTTTTGAAACTGTCCATATACCTTCCTCCCAGCTACTGAAGTTCATTTTACCCCAACCCCAAGCGTTATATGTTCTAAAGGTATGTAATCCACCACTTGATTCAATGATAGATATCGCAGCTACTAATCTATAGTCAATACCGTATTCATGTGCTGCTTTTACAAACTCTTTTGTATAGGGTGCTAAAGGAGCATTTCTGCTCTCTAGGTATCTTCTTACATTCTCAATTTGTCTTAAGGTCTCTGCATCTTCAGCTCTTGTTGATACAGCTTCTTCTAAGATTCTTTCCTTTATTTCGTTAGAATCCAAATACTGTACAGTCTCTTCTCCATTTTCAATTAGAGATGCCTGATTTATACTCATTACCTTTGTAGGTGAGATTTCATCTATTGTATTTAATATTAGGCCTGTAAACAGTATCCCTGCTACTATCGCTAATATGTTTTTCTTTGTTTTGTTTGTATTCATAGTTTTAATATGTCTACACTTTGTCCTATAGTTTTGCCTTTGTAGGTAAACTAAATTGTGATACTATGTATCTGTGAGCAAGCAGTACAAAGTAGTGGGAATAAAAAAGGATAGAAGATATTTAAAATTTCTTCTCCCTATCTATGTTATTATACCATTTCTAAGCTTTTTTTTCTATTTCCTTCTCTTTACACAATCTCCCATTTTCCTTCTTAGAAGTTACTTCTTTGAGTATGAACCTCAGATTAATTACGATACCTTCAAAGTATATATAGATCCAAAGATATCTGCAGTTGTAAAGGAGGGTATTGTCCAGGGAGTTGGAGATATTGAATTTAAAGGGCAGAAGAGATTTGAATTCGTTGAGAAAGATGAATCGGACTTTGTTCTTGGAGTTACTGATTCTAAAACATCCCAATCCTTTATTTCTAGAGAATTGATCCCAGTTGGTCATATTTACTGGATTGAGGATGAATTTAATATTGAGAACTTTAAAAAGATATTACTGGAGAAGCAGGAGTATTTATTTGCCAATGAGTATCTTTCGCAGTATTATGATATTCCCGTTGAAAAAGTAGAGAATCTTTCTGAGGGGCTACTTGATGATGAAGAGTCTGTCGGTTTTCTATTTCCTTCTAATCTTGGAAGAGAGTACAAGACACTTACTGTTGATGGTGAGGATCCCTTATCTATACCAAAGGCAAGGGTTACAATTTCATACTCATTAGAGGGGGATGATAGGGCTAGTTTTGTGTATGGTCTTTTGCAGAAAAATATAGAGATATTAGAGAATGATATCCTCAATGATGAGAAATTGGTTAAGATAAATATGACGGGTGTTACAGCAATTTCAAGAGGGTTAGCATCTAAGATAGATGCTGCTAAAGACTATGGATATCCAGCAAGGGATATTGGGAGCTTTCTTGCAGATGCAGATCTGACACATACTTCAAATGAAGTCTCTTTCATGGACGGTTGTTCTGTATACAGTGGTATGAGATTTTGTTCAAAGCCTGAATATATTGAAACTTTAGAGAAAAGTGGAATAGATATTGTTGAGTTAACAGGGAATCATAACAATGATTTTGGAGCTTCTAATAACGCTAAGAGTATAGAGATGTACAAGGATTTGGGGTGGGATTACTTTGGTGGTGGTTTGAATAGTGAAGATGCTAGTAAGATTCTGTATAAGGAGGTGAAGGGTAGTAAGATTGCTTTTGTTGGATACAATTACTATGACACGATGCTAAACACTGGAGCTATCGCTGGAGATGATAGGGCAGGAGCAAATTCATACTCTCTGGGTAAGCTTGAGGCTGATATTAAGGAGGGTAAGGAGAATGCCGATGTTGTAATTGTTACATTCCAGTTCCAAGAGTGCTATAGCTATCCATCCTCCGATGTTATCTATCCAATATGCTATAAACCTTTGAGTAGTCCTGACCAGAAGGGTGTTTTCAGAAAAGCTGTTGATTTCGGAGCAGATGTTGTTGTTGGTACTCAGGCTCATCAGCCACAAACATATGAGGTTTACAAAGATGGCGTTATTTTCTATGGTTTGGGCAACCTTTACTTTGACCAATCTCGATGGATTGGCACAAGGCAGGGGCTTGTTTTGTCCCTCTATATACTAGAGGGTAAGTTGGTAAGGACAGAGCTTACTCCTACAATATATGGCAATGACTTGATTCCTAGAATTGCGAGTGAACAGGAGGGAGATTTGCTTTTAAATTTGTTGAAGAGTGCTAGAAATTTCTGATATATTGAATAGTGTATAAATTTTTTACGTTAGAATTGTGGACGATTCAAACAACAATGGGACATTAAATACTCAGACTACTCCTAACGATACAACTACTCCTATGCCTGATTACAATACAATGCAACCTCAATCTAATCCTTTAGGTGTTTTGCCAGTGGACAATACCTCTGGAAGCGTACCTGTAGATGCTCCAACGACTCAAGAGAACTCATTAGTAGATTCTCTTGCAGGAATACCTGTAGCAGATACAAATGCTCCCCAGGTGACTCAAGAGGAGGTAAGTACAAGTATGGTTTCTGATCCTGTATTGGAGGCACCTCAAGCAAGTCCAACGGTTAACATACAAGAGACTCAGGTTCTTCCTGATTCTACATTGACTCCAATGCCAGGTGTTGCATCTGTAGTTGATACTCCACAAGCTATTCCACAGGACTCTCAAGTTGTTGATAGTAATATGCAACCAGAACTTAATACATCTCAAACTTTAGCAGATTCTTTCACTCCAGCACCTATTGCTCAGCCTGAAGTTTTACCAGTGGAGGAGACAACTGCTCCAGTTATGCCAGAAGTTCCAGTTGCTCAACCGGAGGTATTACCAACTCAAGATCAATTTGCAACTACAATGCCGGAAACACCTGTCGATGTACCTGCACAAGATTCATTTGCTCCTGTAATGCCTGAAACTCCAGTTGTGCAAGAGCCTGTATTAGACTCCCAACCAGCATTCCCTCAGGCTACTCCCGCAATGGATATGTCTGCAAGTCTATCACAACCACAAGAGAGTGTTCAGGCTTCTGTAGATACCCAGGTGGTACCACAGCCAGAGCAAGAGGTTGTTAACACTTTAGATGAAGGACAGAAAGAAGAGGGTAAGGACAGTAGTGTTGTAATTATCGTCCTGATTGTAATAATTGTGCTACTTCTTGTTGGTATCGGATATTTTGGTTACAAGATATTCTTAGGCTAATCAGAACTCCATAATCCATGAATATTACAGTAAGCAACTGCCTTTATTGTTGTGTATGTATATGGAACTCTGAAAGAAACAATAGGATCTTGGTTTGGTTCTAGATACTTCGTATATACTTGTTCGTCTACAATTAATTGCACAAACTCTATATAGTGGGAATCCTCCATTGGATGGAGAACATCTCCCACACTTACCATAATTAATCCATCTTTCTCTTCTATCACTGGAACATGTTTTTCCATTCCTTGGTCCTCATTCTTTTCGTCTAGCTTTGTCATTGGTTGATTGCAGCATACCAATGTGCCGACTCCTTCATGATGGACCTCTATAACATGCCCACATATTTCACACTTATATATATTGCCCCTTTTAGCCATATTTAGTATGTCTAAACTTATATATCTAAATAGTAGCATCTCTGTAATTCAGTGTAAATTTAAAGTTGCCATGTAGGTAATAATTCTTTAGAATGGATAATAACGTTTCAGTACTAAATATTGCTAAAAACTGATACTACTCTCTTACGAACACCAGTATACGAAGAAGAGCAAGCACCATATCAGCAGAGATGGGAAGAATTGAGGGCACGAGCATGTGCACTTATTGATTACAGATTAGAACAAGGTTCAAGATACGAATGGTATGAGGAGTGTTTTCTGGATACAAAGAGGGAATTTGAGGAACTAGATGAAATTGAAGATCCAAGAGAGGTAAATGAAGTTTCAAGAGGTATTCTTGCCGAAGTCTTTTTCATGGAAGCTTGCCTATCACTTTGTTTGAAATGTACTCCAGCATCTGCTGACGAGGATGTATGGGGGCAAGATTTCAAGCTTTCAGGTTTTGGGGAAACTAGATTCCTAGATGTTACTATCAACAATTCTAGTAAAGGATTAAGAAAGAAGAATAGGGCAGGTACTTTCCCAACAATATTTATTCCTTGGCAAATAGATGGGAGTAAGAATAGGGATATCCCTACATATGCTCAATGGTATATAGAAACGGGGCAATTTGATCCAAAAGAATTCATTAGAGCAATTGTTGATTACAACAAGAGAAATCTTCATATTCTTCGTCAGTCTGTATGGAGAGATGGTAAGGTAGAAGAGGGAGGATATATGGGTTTAGATGGTATTTTGTATTTGCAGAACCTAGAGGGTGTCCTGCGTATCTTGGAAAGAGCTATTTAGTAAGAGATAACTCCAAGCCATTGGTTATCAATGTTGAGTAAAAAGTATGGTATAGAGAGTGCAATTAGTAGGATTAATATTGAAATTACTACAATATTTCTTACTCTCTTGTTCTTAATCTTTGCCCAAGTCATCACTAAAGAGATATACAAGGGTGCGATAACTGGAAATATGTATCTACCTTGTAGTGCTAAATCAGGATATCCTTTTTTGAGATACATATCGTAATTTTGTACAATCATTAGAATTAATCCATAGAGGAAGAGTATTCCTAGTAGGTATCTCTCTATCGGCGTGTATTTTTTTATATTAAAAACCCCATATAGAAAAGTCCCGACATAGAAAAGAAAAAATATTGTTATTACTGGTATTGAATGATAGAAACTGCTGTCTCCCATAATACCCACTATTTTCTTTGTCATTAACCATGTCCATATTATGCTGTATGAGATTGGATCAACTCTTTCTCCCTGCTTAATCATTCTAAATAGATCTACATCAACAGAAGGAATAGTAATTTCATCTCTATAAAATACTCCGTTTGAAAGACATTGTTCATAGGTTAATACCTTTTCGCAGCTAGGAGTTAATTCTTTGTATTTGTATAGATTCGTACCGTAGAGCTGGATGTTTAGAGCTATTAATATGATTGTAGGAATAAGTAATAGCAATTCTTTTCTACCTATATTCAATTTCCAAGTATTTCGGTTTTTCCATATATCAATGGAAAGTAACAGGACAAGAATGAATGCTAGTGGTGTTAAAGTATACTTAGTTAAAACTCCTAAGCACAGTGTAAGAATCATAAGGATTGGAAAGATATTTTCGCCTCTGTTTTTTATACTTTTTATAAAGAAATAAATACTAAATACTGCAAAAAGATTTCCCAAGTTATCGTAATTTATTGAACTTGAAAGAAAAAGAAACATAAGGGTATTTGTAAGTATTACTGTTGGTAATGTTTGAAGAATCTTTCCCTTGAGAAACTCTTTTGACAAGAGATATACACCTATTACAGTAAGGAGGGAGTAGAGGATGCTGATTATTCTTAGAAGGATAGCCTCATTAATGTTCAAAAGGATGGAATTTAAGTTTAATATCCTTCCATTGATCCAGAAATACAGGTATGGAATATGAGAGATATCTCTCCATTGATATGTGTCTGGATTGTTCTCGGGTATACCCAATGTCTTCGCATACTCTTGTGAGACTTTTAGATGGTACCAGGAGTCTGATGATATACCCATCTTGACGTTGAATGCCATGTATACAGTAAAAAGTAGGAATATTCCTATACAAATTCCAATTATCACTTTGTGTATATTTAATCTAAGCTTTTGCAAAGAAAATATCTTTTAATTTAAAGCTTTTAACAAAAAGGGTTATAAACAAAAGTATTAAAAGTAGTAATACAAACATTATTCCTCTGTCTAGAAGTGCTAACTCCATAATTTGTTGTTGATTAATCCCTATTGATTCCGAAGTAAGTACAAATACTCCCTCTCTTAGTCCTATTGAACCTGGAGTAATGCTAATCAATAGAGATACTCCCGATAGGCATGTATACAATACGATATCTGTTACTGTTGTTTCTATTCCTAGCGATATAAATTCAAGGTAATGTATAACTGCAGATATAAAAATATTTCCCATTGTGAGATAGAAGAGCGTTTTGAATAGTTCTTTGCTTCTTACTATCTTATCCCATGAGGTAATAAATTGTGAGAGAAGATTTTGGACTTTAACTACAATTTTAGGTAAGGTAAAACTTCCTATCTCAATTGGTTTCCTGGCTAGTATTAAGAAGAGCATGGAGAGAAATATTCCGATAAAAAAAAGTGTAACAAGAGTATAGCTTTCCCCACTCTCTAAGTACTTGATTAGTATTGCGAGTAATGCGATTACGGAATTTAATAGGAATAGTAATATATAGTAGGTATAGAGTGTTGATAGAAACTTCGTATAATCAAAATTATGTTTATTCTTTAAGTAGGTTGCTCTAAAAACAGCTCCGGCTCTTAGGGGGAGTAAGAAATTACCTATTCTTGATATGCTGGATAGATAATACGCTTCTCTTAAGTCTATATCTTTTTCAAAGACCTTCAGAGTTGCTTTGATAAATATTCCCTCTATGAAAAATAGGCCTAGGAATAAAAGCATTATTAATATGATAAATAGGGGGCTCACACTTAGGACGGTATTAATTATTTCGGGATTTTTGTATATATAGAATCCAAAAAGGATTAATACCGTTGTTGTTATTATCAAGGAGAGATATTTTTTCACTAGGAGTTATCCTTCTATATTATTGCAAGCAATTATACCAGAACTTTCAAGGTATTAATCACCATTTACGTTATTATAAATTCTCTTGGATATAGAACTTATAACTGTTCGTAGATCTTCGAAATTTTCACCTTTAGTCATTACACAAAGGATATATGGTTTACCTGGGTGGTATACAATTCCACAATCGTGGAGTTGTCTCTTTTCCTCATTTTCTTTATCAAAATAATTCTCTCTCTCCAAACTTGTTTGCAACTTTTATATTGCTTGGTACTCCTGCAGTTATTCCATTGTTATAGTTTGTTTCGGCTAGTAGTTTTAGTGCTTTTGTAGACATATCTTTATTTAAATATGAAGCATTGTAAAGGATTCTAAAGAAAAAAGCGTAATCTTTAACGGTCATAACATCTTCTGCTTCTGTTTCGTACGGATTTGGAATTCCAAGATCTTTGTAAACATTAGCCAATTCAGTATATTCAAGAGAGGAGAGTATAGGCTCTATTGCATTGTTATCAGAATACTTTATAAGTCTTTCTATATATGTATCAATTGTATATATTTGTCCTTCAATTAGTGTCTCCTCTGGTTCTACAATTTGATAAATTCTTTCTTCCTTCCTCCTAAATTCTACTTCCGTAGTTAGTATTGTGGGGTCTATCTCCGCTAATTTGTATGTCGCTATCATAATGGGTAACTTCAGTAGACTTGCGGGAGAAAATTTTTCATTCTCATTTACACCTATCCAACCACCGGAGTTTAGATCTTTGTAATATATTGAAATGTGAGAAACTTTTGTAGCATTGTAATCCTCAGTTGTATTAGATACATACTCATCGAGTTCCTTTTGTAGTGCAAAAAGTTCTCCTACTTTCGCAGATTCAATACTTTCAAAATCTACAAGTGGATTTATATATTCATATCCTCCACTTCTTGTTTGTCTGTATTGCTCGGTATATTCTGTTGGGAAGAGTACTTTTACTAAAATACCAAGGAAAAATCCAACAAAAAAAAGAAATGACATTATTATATATGCAATACTTTTCTCTATTTTCTTTCCATCATCTTTATATTTCTTTGACATTGGTTCTTTGTTTAGGTTCTTATTGAGGAGAGGGAGGATTATTCTTTTTTCTTTGCATTATTTTATCAATGAAAGTGTCTAATACTCGAAGTGCGTTTGGATTGTTCTTTTTTAAATCAGCTCTATTAGCACCTAAAAGTCCCACCCGTGGATTAATTCCACCAGTATCTATATCGATCATCTCGTATATTACAAGTGTATCGGCGAGAATTTGTGCTACAGATTTAATTCCTTCATCGGAGACCTGTACACTCTCACCATCTAAGAGGGGATCAACTTCTGGAGATTCTCCATAGTGTTTCTTTGCATCCATTTTGTTTTCATCTGGTTTAAAGCTTGTTAATACCCATAAGGGTATGTATGCGGGATCTTGTGGACCTAATCTAGGTCTTCTTCGTTCATATGATTCTGTTATGGATTGGTCAAAGGTTGGAACGAAAACTCTAGCAAAGGGTTCTGTAATTGCACTTTCGTCCAGCTCTCCGGTTTCCTCATTTTTGGCCTCAATATATATTTTGAAACTATCTAAAACAATTGACCTTGTAGCAGTTTTTTCTTCTGTTTGATCTGTAAGATCTCTAAAATCTCCAAGCATATGCTGAAGTAGGTCTGGACTAATTTAACCAAATATTCCGGCGTTCATCCGGCGTAGGTGGGAGTAGAGTGTTCTACAACAAAAAAGATCCTCATATTACTCCCACCTACGAAAAATTCTCTTGTTCTAACTGGTACATTCTTAAAAGATTAATCAATGATTTCTGGTATTTTGATTATGAAAAATTGATCAATCTATTAAGATTGATTAATCATTTCTTTAATGGAAAATATTTTTATACTGGCTCCGCGACCAGGACTCGAACCTGGAACCAAACGGTTAACAGCCGTTCGCTCTACCATTGAGCTATCGCGGAATATCAATAGTAACAGAACTATTATATCTACAGAGATTACATTCTGCAAGAACAATTATTGGATCTCTTGATACTTAGTATCTAGTTCGAAAATTACAATTCTGGACGCTTCTTGGTCATAGTAGGGGAATATTCTTAGTGAATATCCTCCAGAGTCTGTTTCAATATCTGGCGTTAATCCACTTTCATGTCCGTTAACTCTATCTCTAACTTCAGCATCTAATCTTAAAAGTAAAACCTCCCATTCTGGTGAGTGAAAATCTATATCTCAGACATTTCTTTTACCCAAGGTATCTAGTGATACTATACCGGAGTTAAAAAGTATATATCTTGGTCTTCTTCTATTCTGCCCTTTGTATACTTCTACTTCACATTCTAGAGCGTCTGTTTGGAAGTATGGTGAGGGATTTGCAGTTGCATGTTCGAATAGCTCTGGATAGACACCGACAATTTGATCCATATCAGTTATTAAAACATATTCTTCTGGATTTTTAAAAATACTATCTATTGGGTCTCCCATATGTTGTTGCAAAATATTATAGGATATTATATCAAGATCTTTTAATTTCATAAAGTATTTGTTTTGGGGTAAGATATTTATATATATAAATTGTAATCCTCGAATATATGAATCTAGAAGAGGTCAAGATAAATTTTGTAGGGATGGAACCCACAGAGCCAATTAAAAAGTATGTACTAGAAAAGATTGGAAAACATGCCCATCTCTTTGCGGAGGCTGTAGATTTAGAGGTTTTTCTAAAAGAGTTTGTAAACAGAAAGGGTGTTGATCATGACTTCAGAATAGATATAAATGTATCATTGCCAAATTCTACAGTTAGAGTAGAGGTTACAGGGCCTGATATGTATGCAAATATTGATGAGGCATCGGATACCCTAGCTAGGAGATTAAAAAGATATATCGATAGAAGATCATATTGGGAAGGCGCTACACCTTGGAAGGTGTTGGAGGCTGATAATTTAAACAATACCCCAGTAGAGATGATGGATGACTATTCTGACTATGTACCTAGTATTTCAGTAAGAAAGAAAATTGAGGATATGAGTCCTTTAGAGGAGGGAGAAGCAATTGAGAAAATGGAGTTACTGGGTTATGACCAATTATTATTCAGAAGTAAAAAAACAGGAAAGATATCAATGCTTTACAAAAGAGATGGTGGTGATTATGGTTTAGTAGAGCCTGCAGATAGTACTTTGTAATATAAAATGAGAAGGGGGCTAAAAAGCCCCCTCTTTATATATAGATATTTATATATCTTACTCTGTTTCATTACTATTCATATCGGAGAATAGATTCTTAAAGATATTTATTGTTGTTGTTAATATTCCATATTTTGGTTTTTCAACTGTATTATCTTGAATCTTATACTCTGAATATAGTCCATCAATCCATGTATATTTCTCTTTCTCTACCTCTTGCTGAAGGAAGATATCTGTAGTTTCTTCTTTGTATAGCTCGTAATCTAGCTTCTCTCCCTCTTCTAGAGCTGCTGTCTCATTTGGGAAGATTACAGCACTATATTGATCAAAGAATGCTTTTACATCTTCATCTGAATACTCGATTGTTGGTTCAAGAAGTTTCTTTGTTACAATATCTTCTTCTATCTGAACCTTAAGATCTTCTTCTGTAAGATTGTTTGCAACTAATGCAGCTTCATATGATTCCTGTCCACCAATACTTGTAATAATGTCGTCTAATCTCTCTTGAACTTCCTCCTCTGTTGCTGTTACATCTGCTTTCAATGCTTCCTGTTTTACAATTTCCTGATCTATTAACTGTTTTGCAGTGGATTCACCATACAGTTTTTCTAATTTCTCATGATATTCACTCTTTGTAATTCTTACTCCATTTACAACAGCTACGCTGTAGTCATTGTTAAGGTATTGAACTAAAAGATCAACTAGAACAAATGATACTAATACTACAAGTACAGTAAGAGCAGGTTTGACAAGACCCTTGTAATTTTCAAGATTGGGTTTAGAAAACTTTATCTTGATACTTGGTTTGGTTGTAGTTTCCTTCTTTGGCTTAGAAACTACCTCTGGTTGTGTTGATTTTTTATCTTTTGCTTTTGCCATTAGGCATATCTTGAAAAATTAAAAGTAAACTTATAGTTTAAACTAAAAAAAGTTTAGCAGAAAGTTTACTAATTAGCAAAGAATTATCTAATGTGGAGATAGAAGGATTTAAAGCCATCGTCATGTACCACTAGGGCATACTTACCACCCCATTTTGATTCTATCCCGTAATATACTTTACCAGAAGATATTGCTTTAATAGGTGCACCCTCTCCTGTTAAGTATGCTTGATTACCATATCGATCAATTAAGGAATCTACAATAGGGCATAAGCCTCTAGGTACTGTATACTTCTCTAGATTTTGATTCCCATCTGCCAAACTTACCATATCAATTGCTAAGTGGCCTGAATGATATCCCTGTGTTAGGTATGCACTTCTCATTGGTGAAAGATATTTGTTACTAAGTACATATCCACCGCTATATGTTAGGTATGTAGGGAAGGGGTTTAACCTTACATTGCTGGCATTCCTAATATCGAAATGCAAATGTGATCCATATGAACATCCTGTATGGCCTTGATATCCAATTGTTTGACCTGCCACAACTCTTGTACCATTACCTAAAAGACCTTGATTAAACAGCTCTATTACCAACTCCGAAATCATATTGTCAGCCTCTGATATCGCCTGTGTTACCACCTGTAATTGAGCCTTGTATTCATTCTCTCTTCTTTGTGATTCTGCAAGAAGTTTATCTTTTTCTGCTTTCTGTACATCCAAATTTTTCTTTTCTTCAACTAGCTGATCTTTTTCTTCCTCTATGTCATTTCTCTTTAATTGTAATTCGGCCTTTTTCTCTGCCAAAAGTAGTTCGTCTCGCTCAATCTCCTGTTTCTTTTGTCCATACTCTTCGAGAGAACTCTTGTCCTTTGCTCTTGTTTCTATTAGATATTTTGTTTTTCTTAATATTGTATCAATATTCTTTACATCCATTATCAACTCCAATGCCCCAACGTATGAATATTTATATGACTCTGTAACACGTTTATTTACTGTCTCTTGTAATGTATTAATCTCTTGCTTAAGGATACTTAGACTATCTTCTTTCTCCTGTATTTCTTTAGTTAAGAAGTTTATCTCTAAATCCTGTGTTAATATCTCCATATGTAGTGTATCTATAACATTTTCAGTCTGTGCTATCTGTGTACTGATGTATGAGATTTTTTCTTTAAGGGAGAGTTGCTGATAGTCTTCATCCTTTAGTTTCTTTTGGAGGGAACCCTGATTACCCTCTAGCTTCTCAAGCTCTTTTTGTAAGCAAAGATATCTCTCCTGTATTGGCATAGATTCTGGACAAGCATCGGTTGCTTGAACGGAGCTAGCAAAAGGAGCCATAACTAGGGTTATAAAGAATATACAAATTGTTAATACAAAAAATACTTTTTTCATTTAATATTCCCTTAAATATTTTCTTACAGCACTATAGCTACTAAGAAGACCAATAAGTGAACCTATTAGTATATGTATTAAAAGGTAAACTAGTATGAAAAGGAAGTCAAATCTTACAAGGAAAGGCATACTAAAATCTGTAAAGAGTTGATCTACCCAGAATGAGAAATCTGTACCTTTTGTGTAGTAGATAACTGAGTACCAAGGTAGAAGTATCAATATTGAAGAGATTAATCCTCCGATGAATCCATAGAAGGTGCCTTCAAGAATGAATGGGGTTCTGATAAAACGATCTGAACTACCTACTAAATGCATAATTTGGATCTCTTCCTGATGAAGTTTTATATTAAAGCCAATAGTTACTCTTATTAAAGAAATCGTGACGATACCCATTGCTGTTATTAACACAATAGATCCTATGTTTATAAGTCTTGAAAGGGATCTCATATTTTCGACTACATCTCTGAAATACATAACTTCATCGACAGAGGCATTGGTTTCTTTCGCCTTATTTATATCTTCAATAACTTGGAGTAGGGCATCTATACTCTTAGCCCTTATTTCTAAACTTGCAGGAAGTGAATCTGCAGTCACTGTAGAGATTAGATCAGGATTATCTGCAAAATCTTCTTTGTAGATATCCAATGCTTGCTCTTGTGATACATAGTCTATTTGTTCAATCAACTCGGCATTATAGATTGTATCTCTAAAGGTAAGAATGTCTGTTTCAGATGTACCCTTCTTAAAAAATACTATTACCTGAGCCTTCTGTTCATAGTAGTCTACAGCCTTTTGTGTAAGTATAGACATAGAGATAAACACAGAAGAGAGTGTAAATACTATTGCAGAAACAAATATGGTAGATATTGTTAACCATTTATTTCTTTTTACGTTTGTAGTTGTTACCTTGAAGATTCTTGAGGCATTAAGCATGTTTATTAGAGTTACTTAAATAATTTTTTACAAAATTCTCTAGTTCTTTATGCTCATTTTTACTTAATTTCATATTTTTAAGATCTCCTGTTGTTATATTCAGCAGTATCTCAGGACTCTTTATTGCAAATTTCTTAAATTTGTTTTTTAAAGAATCGCTTAATCCTTTGAATTCATCATCAAGAGTCTCTTCTGTTTTAATTTCTTCCTTAACTTCTTCTTTTTTCTCAATTTCAACTTCTTTTTTAGGCTGTAATCCCTTTGTATCTGATTCAAGTTTACCATTAACTATACGTATAGTTCTTCCTTTGGAATCATTTACAAGGTTTAGATCGTGGGATATTACCATAACAGTTGTACCAGACTTGTTTATTGTTTTTAATATCTCAAGGATTTGGTTTGCATTAACAATATCTAGGTTACCAGTAGGTTCATCTGCGATAAATAGGTCTGGTTTGTTAGCAAGAGCTCTGGCTATTGCTCCCCTTTGTTGTTCACCACCTGATAACTCATTTGGGAATAGCTTCCTTCTATCTCTTAGTCCTACAAGATCAAGTAAATAGTCCGTAGTATCTATTATTTCCTTGGGGCTTTTATCTAAGATCTCGAGTGCAAATGCAATATTTTCGTCTAAAGTTTTACTCGGTAGTAATTTTATATCTTGAAATACTATACCTAACTTCTGCCTATATGCTGGAAGTAGTCTTCTTGTTAATTTGGGAACTTCAATATCTCTGAAAAAGATACTGCCAGAGGTTGGAACCTCTTCTCTAATTAAAAGTCTCATTATGGTTGATTTACCAGCACCTGATGGCCCTACAACAAAACAGAATTCTCCCTCTTCTATTTGAAAATTTACATCCTCAAGAGCAGTTATATCATCCTTATATCTTTTTGTGACTGTATCAAATAGCACCATTCGTATAGGCAGTAAGGTTATACGACAATATATTACTGTATTCTGACTTGTGCTTCAACAAACTCCTCGATGTTCCCATCTAATACACTTTCTGGGTTGCTAGTTTCTACGCCTGTTCTTAAATCTTTGACTAATTTGTATGGATGTAGGATATAGTTTCGTATTTGATTGCCCCATCCTGCAACTTTGTACTCTCCCTTTATTTCTGATATCTCTTTTAATCTGTTTTCCTCAAGTATCTTCCAAAGCTTTCCTCTAAGTATTTGCATAGCTCTCTCCCTATTTTGTAATTGACTTCTTCCTTCTGAGCAGTGTATTGATATTCCGGTTGGTATGTGTGTAATTTGTACTGCAGAAGAGGTTTTGTTTACATTCTGCCCACCTGGTCCACCAGATCTTACAGCTTTAAAGTCGATATCTGTATCAGGAATTAAAATGTTTTTATCCAGATCTTCTAAGGAGGGCATTACTTCTACTCCCGCAAAGGATGTTTGTCTAAGGTTTTGCGCATTGAATGGAGATAGTCTAATGAGTCGGTGAGTCCCATGTTCTTTCTTAAGAAGGCCGTATGCGTATTTACCCTTTACATCAAAAGTAACTGTTGAAATACCTGTTTCATTTCCTCGTGTCATATCTGTCACGGTATATTTCCAATCCATTTTCTCAAAGTATTTTGTATACATTCTGAAAAGCATTTCAGCCCAATCATTTGCTTCTGTTCCTCCCTGTCCTGCATGTATGGAAAATATTGCATCATTTTTATCATACTTACCCGAAAGAAATTTTCTTATCTCAAATTGGGATATTTTCTGAGATAGCTTTTCATAATCTTCTACTAAGGATGTCGCTTCCTCATCTGTTAGCTCTTCTAGAAGAGAAAGGAGGGTACTTACTTCATCCTTGAGTTCATTCAGTGTATCAATATCATTTTTTATATCTCCAAGCTCAGTGAGTACATTTTGAGCGTTTTGTGGATCATTCCAGAAATTTTCTTTACTGCTTTCTGCTGTAAGTGATTGGAGAGTTTCTTCTTTCTTAGGAATATCTAAAGATATCTCTATATCCTGCAATTTCTTCTCCAATTCGGTTATATCTTTTTTACTAATGTCTGCCATTTATGTATATTATACTAGTTTTTTACTTTAACACATCTAGTATATGTTTGGACTATTTAGCAAAAAAGAAAACAACAAACAAAGCAGTGATATTGTAGAGATGGGGAAGGAATTTGTAACCCTAATTATCTTAGATGGCTTCGGTGTTCATCCAGATCCTGAAGGCAATGCAGTACTTGGTGCAAAGACTCCATTTCTAGATCTCGCATGGACCCAAGGCAGATCTACCCTTATACATGCTTCTGGTACATATGTTGGTCTTCCAGGTGAGGAAGATGGTAACTCAGAGGTCGGTCATCTTAATTTAGGAGCTGGACAGGTTGTTTATCAAACTCTTCCTAGAATCAATGATGCTATTTCGACACATGAACTTGATAACAATCCGGTATTAAAGGAAACACTGTCTGAAGTGAAGAAGAGAGGTTCTAATATGCACTTTGTAGGAGTACTTAGTGCAGCTGGTGTTCATGGTCATATCAAACATCTCTTTTCCCTTATGGAGCTTGCTAAAGCTATGGGAGTTAATCCATACATACATGTAATACTTGATGGTAGAGATACCCCACCAAAGGATGGTTTTTTGTATTTAAACAAACTGAATGAAAAGATCGCAGAGCTTGGCGTTGGAAGAATAGCTTCTATGCAGGGCCGTTTTTACGGTATGGATCGTGATAACAGGTGGGAAAGGATAAAGCCAGCTTACGACGCAATGGTCGGACTATCTCAAGAGACTTTCCAGGATCCAATCGTTGCTATACAGAAGGCATATGCAGAGAATGAAACAGATCAATTCTTTAAACCTAGAACCAGAGTTGATGCTGCTGGTAAACCTGTTGGTCCGGTTAGAACAAATGATGTTGTAATATATTGGAACTTTAGAGAAGATCGTGCGAGAGAATTAACAAAAGCTTTTGTACTAAAGGATTTTGACCATTTCGTTAGAAGAGATTTCCCTGAGAATTTGTACTTCGCTACTATGACTGGTTATGAGGAAGGTGTTCCTGCTCATGTAATCTTCCCTCCTAAAAAGATTAAGAAATCTCTGGCTACCTATTTGGAAGAGAACAACATGAATCAGCTTCATGTTTCAGAGACAGAGAAGAATATGCATGTAACATATTTCTTTAATGGTGGTATTGAGGCTTTGCACAAGGGTGAGAGGGTAATAAATATACCATCACCAAAGATTGATAATTATGCTTTAGTACCTGCAATGAGTGCGGAAATTATCAGAGATGAGGTATTGGCAAATATTAAAAAGATAAAGGAGGGTGGGGAGAAGTTTATCCTCATAAACTTCGCGAACCCCGATATGCTAGGTCATACAGGAGATTACAAAGCTACTGTTCAAGGTAATGAAATAGTTGACTCTTTGACTGCGGAAATTGCGAAAGCAACACTTAGTATGGGTGGTGCTGCAATAATTACTGCTGACCATGGTAATTGTGAGAGTATGATTAACAGGGTTACAAAGGAAGTTGATATTGCACATACAAACAATCCTGTTCCCATGGTTATCTTGACGGAGGAAGATGAGATACATCTGAAACCAGGTAATCAAATACAGAAGATTGGAACGGGTCCTGATGCAAAAGCAACAGGTCTTCTGGCTGATGTTGCACCAACATGTATAGGACTTTTAGGTCTAGAGGTACCAGATAGTATGACAGGTGTAGATCTAAGGACTGTATTGTAATCTAGATTATAGATACTAGGAGAAGTACTATTCCTATCAATATCCTATATACACCAAATATTGTTAACCATTTTGCCTTCCTTATACCTTTTAATAGATAAAGGGCTATAAAGCCAAAGATCGCAGACACGAGAATTCCTAATATGTGGATAAAATCGAACCCTTCTGTTGGTGCGTATTTGTAGATTTCATATGTAGACGTTCCTAACAAGACAGGTATTCCAAGTATGAATGAGTACTGAATTGCTGAATATTTATTGACACCGGAGAGAGTACCTGCGATTGTTGTAACCCCTGATCTTGATGTCCCAGGTATAAGTGCAAATATTTGAGAGATTCCCATTATTAGAGATTGCTTCCAGGATATTTCCCTTAAGTCTTCATCTTTGTGGTCTTTATATTTTCTTTCTACAAGGATCATTATTATCCCCCAAAGTATTAAGGAAGAGACAATGTAGATATCGCTTCTTAAGTATTGTTCAATTGTAGATTCTAGCAAAAGACCAACTATAGCTACGGGTATTGTTGAAACTACGATTTTTAAATAAAATTGGATAGATTCCTTCTTTAAAATATCTTGAAAAAGAGTTCGTGCAAAAAATATTAGAATGGAGATTGTTGTCCCAAAATGTAAAACTGCAAGAAGGTAGGTATCCATTTTTATATCTAGAAGTTTTGCAGTAATAATAAGGTGTGCACTACTAGAGACTGGTAGTAGTTCTGTGATGCCTTGTTCTATTGCGAGTATTATGACCTTATATAACTCCATATATTTTGATATATTAGATTAATTACATGTGGTAATATCTTACTGTTATGATACAAAAAAATCTAGGTGTTCTAACTCTTATATTTTTCCTTCTTCTTGTTTCTCATTTGGAAGCACTAGCACAGACACCATCCTTTTCTTTCTACCCAAAGAGTGGAGCAGTAAAAGATGCTTCGAAGGGTTTTACCGTTGATATACTTTTAGATTCAGTATCTGAAAGTATTACTAAGGCAAGATTTGCAGTTAAGTTTGATCCAAGACAGATACAGATTGTAAAAGCTAGTAGAAATAACTCTCTTTTTGACCAATGGCCTGAAGATGAAAGTACAATAGATAACAGCAGAGGAATGGTTATGCTTACCGGTTTTACACAATCGGGTGGAGAGAAAGATCTATATGTTACCGATGGTGATCCAGATGTTTTAGCTAGATTAGAATTTGAAGTTATAACTGATGAAAACGATGATATTGTTTTAGATTTTGAATACTCTGGAACAGACGAATTATTCAAATCTATAATAATGAAAGATGGTAGCCCTCCTCAAAATGCCCTTGTTTCAAAGCCTGGCTCAGCAACATTTTCATTGACAGGGTATAGGAGCCCAAATACTGCTATAGAGCCTAGCCATATTGGTGTTGTTGCAGGTTTGCTTCTAATTGCAGTGGGTATATTTGTTAGGGGAAGTAAGCCTTCTATCTTTAGGAAGAAGAGGGGTACCTTAGTATTCTATGAATAGAGATATTAAAGATCTTAAAGTTGCAATAGTATCAGATCACTGTTTTTCTTTTGCGGGAGCTTCCTCTGTTACAAGAAGTTTAGGATCTCTTTTTAAGAATCCAGATTTCTTCTTCCTTATGGGCAACTATAAGGAGTGTTGTTCTTACTTTGGCACTAAGAATATCTATTTCTCTTTCTTAAACAGAATCCCCTTTCTGAGAAGTATATATAGATATACATATTTCCTTTGGCCTATGGCTATCGAATCTCTAGATCTATCAAAATATGATCTTGTTCTTTCAAGTAGTTTTTCTGTTGCTCACGGTGCAATATCTGGTGTTAACTCACTACATATCTCATATATACATACACCAATGAGATATGCATGGGATCTTACACATATATATTTTAATTCGAAGAGGACATTTTTCTTAAAGAGGTGGATCGTAAATTTCTTTTTAAACTTCTTACGTATATGGGATGTTTCTGCTAGCAATAGGGCTGACATTTTAATATCTAATTCTAATTTTGTAGCAGACAGAATATATAAATATTGGAGAAGAAAGGTGGATTTTGTTCTAAGTCCTCCTGTTAAATTGTATAAAGGGGGTAGGGAAAGCAAATCGGAAGATTTTTTTCTTGCTGGTGCACCATTTGAGCCAAACAAGGGTGGAGAATTTCTTCTGAGTTGCGCAAGAGAGTTAAAATTTAACCTAAAGGTTATTGGAGAGGGGGAGGAATTTAAGAGTTTAAGGAAAAAATATTCGAGATATCCCAACATCTCATTTTTAGGAAGAGTAACCGAGGAAGAAAAGTATAACTATTTCCTTCTTTCAAAGGGCTTCCTTTGTGCAGGTGTTGAGGACTTTGGTATATTCCCAGTAGAAGCAATGTCTTGTGGCAAGCCTGTCTTAGCATACGAGTTTGGTGGATACAAAGATACCGTCAAGGAGGGTGTTAATGGGATGTTTTTTAGAGAGCAGAGTATACAAGCTTTTAAAGAAAGTTTTGATGTTTTTGTCAAAAAGAAATGGGATAGTAAAGAGATATCATCTTCTGTTGAGAAATTCTCTGAAGAGGTATTTAAAGAGCGTATCAAGGCAATTATATTGAAAAATATCAAATAGATTGTTATCATACATATGCATGCCTAGATAGCTCAGTTGGTAGAGCATCTGTCTGAAGAACAGAGGGTCCTCAGTTCAAATCTGAGTCTAGGCACCATGCGAGAGTAGTTCAGTTGGCTAGAACGACACATTGCCAATGTGTAGGTCGCGGGTTCGAACCCCGTCTCTCGCTCCATTTTTAAATACTCTTCTAACAATGGAAATTTTCGATGTAGTAAATCAAAGAGATGAGGTGATAGGGCAAGCAACTCGTGAGGAGTGTCATAGTAATCCTAACTTAATGCATCGTACTGTTCATTTCACTGTTGTAGACAAAGATAATGATTCTGTTTTGTTAACCCAAAGATCTTTCCAAAAGAAACATGATGCTGGGAAATTCTGTTTTTTAGGTGAGCATGTATTAAGTGGTGAATCATATGAAGAAGCGATTGTAAGGGGTCTGAAGGAAGAACTGAATATCTCTGTTAAAGAATTTAAAGAGATTGGTTCTAAGACCTTTGAATATGATACCCAAAAAGAGTTAGTAAAATTCTTTATTGCATACTATGATGGTGGGGAGATAAAGTATGATTCGCAAGAGTTAGAGGGTTTTTATTGGATTCCTATATCAGAGATAAAGGAGTGCCAAAAAGATATTTCTAGTATGACCAAATTCTGGATAGATCTTATAGATTGGTCTAAAGTTTAGTCCTCACTTCCGTCATTATTTTTCTTTTGCCTTTGTAAAGGAAGAAGGAGAGTAAGAGGGCAATTCCCAATGCCATGGTACTTTTATCTGTAATATGCAAATACTCTTTTATTAACTCCCAGTTACTTCCAGCTTCTATTCCTATCACAGATATTAAAAGAGTGTAAGCATATATACCAATAAATGTGGCTAATGAATGAACTAGTACTCCAGCTCTAACGTATCCAGCGCCAATACTTGTCACAATTCTAAGCCAAGGTATAACTCTTGTTATAAGGATGTAGAAGAAGGCGTTCTTCCTTAACATCTGCTGGCTCTTATTTATATTCTCAGTATCTATTCTTAAGAATTTCCCCTTACCATTTAGCCATCGATACAGAGTATCTTCTGTAAAAAGGTATCCTATGAAGTAAGTTGGTGTGCTTCCTATTACTGCTCCAGTAGATGCTACCAAGGAGATTAACCATATATTTGCTTCTGGTTTTGATGAAAACAGTGCGATTACAACCTCTGAGGGGAATAGTCCTAGGGATGCTAAAAAGATACCCTTGTACCCCATTCCTACAAGTATTTCTACAATTTTTGAAAGTAAGATGTCTAACATACTACTTTTAAAAGAATATCAGATATTTTTTTATCTTCAAATCTTCTTCCCAAAATGCTGATAGTGAGATAAACTTTTTTTATGCAAGAAATGTCTACGAAGAGTATGTCCTTTTTTAATAAAGTTCTAAGATTTCCTCTTATTGTTTTCATAAGAAGGTATATTCTCCTCTTTGTAATTCCATTACTTTTCCTTTTTACAAATCTTGTAGGACTTTGGGATATTAGGAATATAGATATACATCTTAAAAAGGAGTCATATTTAAAAGAGGAGGAGATTCTTTTTTCCCTTGATAGCGTTTTGGGAGAAAATATCTTTCTTGTTTCTCCTGGAGAGATTGAGTCTTTGGTTATGAAGAGTAGTGGGTTTGTAAGTGATGTTTATGTTGAGAAGAATATCCCCTTTACAATAAAAATTGATGTAAAGGAGTATACCCCTCGATATGTTGGTTACTATTCTGAGAAGTGTGTTCTTTTCTCAGAAGAGGGCAAGTTAATATTGGAGGTCTGTAATGATTGTGAGAGCTCATGTGTGCAGGATTCCTCTGTATATTCTCCAATATATATTAGTAGTGACGCTATACTCGAAAACAACGGAAGGTTGATTTTTTCAAATGAGATAGAGAGAATCGGGGGGGTATTAAAGAAGTTTGGTTTTTTTGTCTCCTCAATTGCAATTGATAACGGTACAACATTTGTTGAGAGTGATGATGGTCATACATTTGTTTTTGATATTACCGATGACTTAGACATTCAACTCGGTAGATTGTATTTAATAGGGCAGAAGATCAATAGCGAGAGTATGGAATTTAAGTCTTTAGACTTGAGATTTGATAGACCTGTAATGAAATTAGAATAGTTCTTTATTGACATAACAGCGCTACTTTGACAGAATTGGAAAATGTTCTTGCTAAGTAGATGTTTTTTGAATATATTATATAGAGATACATTCTTAAAATAGATCTTTAATTTAAAGTAAAATTTGACTGCCGAAACTTATATGGCACGTAAAATCATAACAGCAATAGATGTTGGTTCGTCTAAAATCACTACAGTAATTTCAGCTGTAGAGGATAACCAAACACCATCGGTTATAGGTGTTTGTTCTTACCCAAGTAAAGGTATAAAAAAAGGAGTGGTAGTTAATATCGATGATGCTACTACCGCTATCTCTGAAAGTGTTACAGCTGCAGAGAGAATGGCTGGAGTAACAGTTTCTGATGTGTATGTTTCTATCAATGGAGAGGCAGTTACTAGTCTTAACAACAAAGGTGTTGTTGCAGTTGCAGGATCTGAAATTACAATTGATGATACATATCGTGCAATTGAAAATGCTAGGACTCTTTCCTTACCTGAGAATCTAAACCCTATCCATATAATTCCAAGGGAATTTGTAGTGGATAACCAAGGTGGTATTAAATATCCAATTGGTATGTCTGGTGGTAGATTGGAGGTAGAAACTCATATTATCACTGCGCCAAATTCATATTGGCAGAATCTTAAAAAATGTGTAGAACAGTTGGGTTTGAATGTATACGATGTTGTATTTGCAGGTTGGGCTTCGTCTCTCTCTGTTTTAACTGATACAGAAAAAGAATTAGGTGTTACATTATTAGATATTGGTGCTGGTACTACGACAATTTCAATATTCCAAGAGGGATCTATTAGTTACAGTAGTACAATTCCTTTGGGTGGTGTAAATATTACAAGTGATATAGCAATCGGTTTACAAGTTTCATTGGAGGATGCCGAGAAGATTAAGGTTCATATGAATGACCTTTTTGAGAATAAGGGGAGGGTTAAGAAGGTCGGTTTTGATACTACTCCTGCACTTCTAAGAAAAGTAGAAGAGGAGAAACCTAAGCAAACAAAGGAAGATGAGGTTGATCTCTCAATATTAGATATCCCTGGAAAAAGAGTATCAAAGGATATGTTGAGAAAAATTGTAGAGGCAAGATGTGAAGAAATTTTTGAGTTAGCAAGAGAGAATGTTAAAAGGGCTGGTTTTGATATAGCTATGCCCGCTGGTATAGTCCTTTCAGGCGGCTCTGCATTGTTAAAAGATCTTACAAAATTGACACAGGGAGTATTTGGAGTTGCATCAAGAATAGGGTATCCTTCAGGACTAAGTGGTATGACAGAAGAGATATCTGATCCTGCATTTGCCTGTGTTCAAGGCCTTATCAAACATGCAACTGATGATGATGTTGAAATTGATACTACTCGTGGTAAATCTAGTGGTGAGAACTTTTTAACTAAGATTACAAATTGGTTTAAGTCATTGATGCCCTAAACTGTCCAGATTTAATTTAAAGTATTTAGGATAGTTATGTTAGTTACAACAAATTTAGATCCTGTAGCAAAAATTAAGGTGGTTGGCGTTGGTGGTGGTGGATGTAATGCAATTAACACTATGATATCTGATTATGATATCGCAGGTGTTGAATTTATGGCCTTCAATACTGATGCTCAGGCCTTAAAGCAATCTAAAGCTCCCATCACATTACAATTGGGAGAGGATCTTACTAAGGGCCTAGGTGTTGGTGGAAATCACGAGGTTGGGGCTCAAGCGGCAGAGGAGAGTTTGGATCAGATTCAAGAACTTTTAGAGGGTGCTGATATGGTATTTATTACCGCTGGTATGGGTGGTGGTACTGGAACTGGTGCTGCACCAATAATTGCGGGTGTTGCTAAGAATATGGGAGCTTTAACTGTAGCTGTTGTTACAAAGCCTTTTGATTTTGAGGGTAACAGGAGAAGGGAAGTTGCCGAGGAAGGTATTGCTGCATTAAGAGACAAGGTTGATACATTGATTATTGTTCCAAATCAAAGACTATTAGAGGTTGCTGATCCAAATATCTCCTTCATTGAAGCTATGAAGATGGTTGATTCTGTTCTTGCTGAAGGTGTAAACAGTATTTCGAGTTTGATAAGTCAAACAGGATATATTAATGCAGATTTTAATGATGCAAAATCAGTAATGTCAAACTCTGGTACAGCATTAATGGGTATTGGTAGAGCAAAAGGAGAAAACAGAGCGGAACTCGCTGCTAGGGCAGCTACAACAAGTCCTCTTCTAGATATGTCTATCGAGGGTGCTACGGGAGTTTTGTATAACATTGTAGGTTCTGATTTAACTCTCCCTGAGATAAGTATGGTTTCTGAACTAATAAAGGAAGCCGTAGATCCTTCTGCAAACATCAAATTTGGTGCTCAAATAGATCCTGCATTAGGAGATGAAATAGTTATAACTATCGTTGCTACTGGATTTGATGAGAACAAACAGGTGTATACAAAACAACTTAAGGGTGAAGAGAAAGTTGATGATGCTGTCGGATTAGGTGGCTTCTCTGTAAACTCCCCAATGTTTAAGAAAGCGGAGGAAGAGAAGTTCGAAAAGAAGGATACCTTCTTTGACGATGTCGAGGAAGAGATTGAACCTGAAAAGGAAGAAGCTCAAAAGGGAGCCCAAAGGAGAATGGATATTGACTTAGATGATGACTTTGATGATGACTTTGATGATCCTTTGGACAAGCCAGCCTTTATGAGAAGGATGTTTAAAGGTAAAAAAGAGTAATTGTGAATATAGAGGTTCATATATCTCCTAGATCGAAAATCTCTCAGATTATAAAAAAGGATGACGGGACTTTTATCGTCGATGTTAAATCTACTCCAGAAAAGAACGCTGCAAACCTTGAGTTAATAGATCTCCTCTCTAAGTACTTTAATGTCTCTAAATCTTCTATTAAAATAAGGAAGGGTTTAAAAAGTAAGGTAAAGTATATATTCATTGAAGAAGATGAGAATTGAAACAGAAAAAAAGAAAAGGTTTAATGTTGATTTGCTGATATTAATTCCACTCTTACTAATCTCGTTATTAGGAATTGTTTCTTTGTTGTCTACAACGATCACTGCAGAGGGTTTCTTTGGAGATATGGATATTGTTAACAAACAGTTGGCATTTCTTCTTGTTGGTTTCATAGCATATATTCTCCTATCACTTATTGATGTCTCTTTGTTGAGAATATGGCAATTCTCTTTAGCAATATATCTTCTTACAATTGCCTTGTTAGTACTTGTTCTTGTAATAGGTCCTGTTGTTAACAATGTTCAGCGTTGGCTTGTTATTGGTGGTATACAAGTTCAACCTTCTGAGATTGCGAAATTCACTGTAATACTAATTACTGCCACAGTACTTTCTTACAAGGATAAATACAATGAATGGTTGCTTTTCCTAATATCCTTTCTTCTGACGATACCAATGGTAATACTAATATATCTCCAACCAAGTGGTAGCATGTCTATACTTACACTTTTGATATGGTTTTTAGTTGCTTTTACAGGCTTGAATAACCAATTGAGAAATAGCGTGAGCCTATTAATAATTGGATCAATTACTCTTGCGTTCTTCCTAATTAGTGTAACAGGTAATTGGTTGTTTCTTTTACTTGCACTGTTTGGAGTGATAATCGCAATATTTGCATACTACTATAGAGATAGTTGGAAAGCCTTTATTGTTATCTCTGTAATTCTAAGCGTTGTTCTTGGTCTTTTCTCTACACTTTTGTATACAGAGATTTTAAGACCGTATCAAAGAGATAGGATTGAGGTATTTCTTAATCCTGATGAAAATGCTCAAGACTTAGGATTTAATGTTAATCAAGCAAGAATTGCCATAGGCTCTGGGCAGATTTTTGGGAAGGGTTTTGGTAATGGTACTCAAAGTAAGAGAGATTTCTTACCTGAACATCAAACGGATTTTATATTCGCATCTTTTGCAGAAGAGTTTGGCCTCTTAGGGTCGATATTTCTTCTGGCTTTGTTTGGAGTACTTGTTGTACGATGTCTACTGCTTTCTGTTAACTATGTTGATAATCCTTTCTTTGCAATGATTATTATCGGTATTACAATGAAACTTCTTCTTGAAGTGTTTATAAATATTGGTACGAATACTGGTACTATACCTGCAACAGGTATACCATTGCCACTTGTAAGTGCAGGAGGAAGTATAACTGTTATGACTTTATTCTCATTTGGAATTATACAAAGTATAATAAATATTGGTAAAAGAAAGCAAAATAATGGTAAGATAATTGACAATTACGAATTTATAAATTAAAATCCATTAGTTATGGTTAAATCCAATGAAACAACAAAATTTGCAGTAATTAAGATATCTGGTGTTCAGTTAAAGGTTTACGAAGGAAAAGCATATGAAGTAAACAAATTAGCTGGAAACAAGGGAGATATACTTGAGATAAAGGAAGTACTACTTGTACAAGATGGTGATGAAACAAAGGTAGGAACACCATATGTAGAAGGTGCAAAGGTTGTTTTAGAAATTTCTTCTCAAAAGAAGGATGACAAGGTAGATGTATTTAAATACAAATCAAAATCAAGATACAGAAAATCTCAGGGACACAGAGCATTGATAACACGAGTTTCTGTTAAGTCTATTGATTAAGATGCGATATTTCTTTCAATGTGGTAATTTTGTAGATCTCTCTTTAGCAGAGCTTGCTTGCGTTTTTGAATCATATGGATTGATAAGGGATAGTATTAAGAATCAGGGTAATGGAATCTTTATCATAGAGAGTAATAGTATTGAGGTTGAGGATCTAAAAAGGGTCTTTAAAAGGCTTGGTGGCTTTATTAGATACGGTTTAATTATTGATAACCTTGAAGAGTTCTTACCTTCTTTTTCTGAGAGCAAAAAGGTTGTATTTGGTATTTCAGTACTAAATGATACAGCCATTGAGCGTAAATCTATTGAGAAATTATCTAATGATATCAAGAGATCATTTAAAGAGATGGGTGTATCCTCTAGGTTCGTTGTTCCAAAGGGTAAGGAATTAAATGAGGCACAGATCAGAAACAATTTGATTCTGGAGGAAGGGTTTGAATTCTGTATATTTGATACAAAGGCAGGACAACTATATGGTAGAACACTTGGTATTCAAGATGTTGAGGCTTTTGTTAAAAGAGATTTAGACAAACCTGTATCAGATTACAGTATGGGTGTATTACCACAAAAACTTGCTAGGATAATGTGTAATCTGACTGGAAGAAGAGATGGTATATTGTGGGATCCTTTCTGTGGTAGTGGTACAGTATTAATGGAGGCTGCAGTTTTAGGTTTTGATATTTTAGGGTCTGATATAGATGAGAAGGCAATATTTAATTCGGATAGAAATATTCAATGGCTAAGAGATGAAGGATTAATTACAGGAATTAGGTACAATCTTTTTGGTTTGGATATAAAAAATGTAGAAAGAAAGCTCATTAAAGACCTTAAGAGGACCAATATAAGTGCAGTTGTTTGTGAACCATTTATGGGTCCTCCTCAAAAGAAGATATTAACTGATAGTAAGGCTTCTCTTCTACTTAAAGATGTGGAGAGTTTATACAAGCATTTATTTACTATTCTTGATCAGGTTGTTAATTCAGGATTTACTGCTGTTATAGTAATTCCATCGTATAGAACAACGACAGGAGAAAAGGGTTTGAATGTAAGCCAAGTTATAGATAAAAAGTGGGAAGTAGTTAATAGAAAATATACAAAAGGGGACTTGAAATGGAAACGGAATAATAGTATCATCACAAGGAATATTTTTATACTATCCAAGAGATAATATTTAATTTGAATACACAGAGAAATGTCACATGTCGTAGGAGCTGGAAGTGTCTCAATGAGTGGTCATGTAGAAGGTAAGAGACTCGGAGTCAAAAAGTTTGAAGGAGAGAAGGTAAAATCTGGAAACATTATTGTAAAGCAGAGAGGGTCTGTGTATCATCCTGGTAAAAATACATATATGTCTAAAGATTACTCTATTCATGCTAAGATTGATGGCCTTGTAAAGTTTAGAAGAATGAGTGGTTTTAAGAGGGGACAGTTCTATATCGATGTGGTAGAATCTCTTTAAGAGATACCATGGCAAAACAACATTTTATCCAAATAGAGAGTAAGAATGCCTTACTTGAACTACTGAAAGAGGGTAGGGAATTTGAGCGTATATATCTTGCAAGTACTGCATACAGAGATGTAAAAACAAAGGATATTGTTGAACTTGCTAACAAAAAAAACATTCCAATTATTAGAGTTCCAAGAAAGACATTGACCAGAAGATTAAAAGCTTCTGCTTCTGAGAGTGTTGTTGGAATGATGATTTCCCAAAACTATTGGTCATTAGATGAGCTTTTAGAGAGTATTTATTCTGAACAGAAAATACCTTTCTTTATAATATTAGACGATGTTAAGTATACCCAAAACATTGGAGCTATTATGAGAAGTGCTTTTGCTGTAGGTGTTAATGGTATTATTACTGCACCAAGAGATGTAAGTCTTGTTAACGATGAAACTATGAGAGTATCAATGGGTGCTGCAGAGAGAATCCCTATTGTTGAGATGGGTTTGTTTAGTGCTATAAAAGAGCTACAGAAGAATGATATAAGGGTATTTGCAGTTCATATGGATGGAGAAACATATTTTGAGAGTAACCTTACAGGTCCATGTGCTTTTGTAGTTGGAGCTGAGGATGTTGGTATTTCAGCTGGTATGCTTGAGCGTGCTGATCAGAAGATATCTATCCCCATGAGAGAGGGTATAGGTTCTCTAAACGTAAGTGTAAGTGCTGCAGTACTTCTGTATGAAAAACTTAGACAAGAAGTAACCTCTAAGTAGTTTAAATCTCTAATCCTAGCTTCTTAAGTATTTCCTCTAAGTCTGATTTTGTTACAAACCTTATCTGTATCTTTCCACCCTTACTCATCTTTCTAATTGTTGTTGAGTAGCCGAGTTTCTTACTCAGTTCTTCGGCATAGAGTAGAAGATCAGGATTACCTGTTTGTACTTTTTTGTATTTAGCACTTTTACCATAGTTAATCTTTCTTACAAGAGATTCTGTTTGTCTAACACTCAAACCTCTTTTAATGACGATATCTGTTGCAGCGATGAGTGATTCTTCATCTCTTATTCCAAGTAGGGCTCTTGCATGACCCTCACTAATAGTTTCATTTAGGACTACCTCTTTTACCTCATCTGGTAACTTAAGTAATCTAATCTTATTTGTTATTGTAACCCTATTTAAACCGACCTTTCTAGCGATATCATCCTGTGAAAGTCCAAACTCATCTTGTAATTGTAAGAATGAGTTTGCTTCCTCAAGTGGGTTTAAATCTTTTCTTTGTATATTTTCAATTAATGCAAGTTCAAGCATCTCTTGTGGAGAAGAATCCTTAATTACTACGGGTACATACTTTAGTCCAGCTAACTGTGCAGCTCTAAATCTTCTTTCTCCCGCAATTATGAAATACCCATCCGAAGATTTGTCCTTAGTTACAATGAGAGGTTGTATTATTCCATGCTCCCTTATTGAATCTGCAATGCTTATCAACTCCTCAGGGTCGATGTTCATTCTTGGTTGGAATGGATTAGGGGAGATTTTGTTTATATCAAACTTCTCTCTATATGCACTACTTGAGTTATCTATTTCCTTGGAGTCTATTAATGCTGCTAATCCCTTTCCGAGTCTTGTTTCTGCCATTTTTAAGTATCTAAAAAATTAAAAAAATCTTTTTAAAAATTCCTCTGCAAGATCTTCATATGCATTTGCACCCGAAGATTTCGGATCATATTGGAAAATCGTCTTACCATGTGATGGGGCTTCAGAGAGTCTTACATTTCTAGGCACGATTGATTTGAATGCTACTTCTTTAAAGAATTCTCTTACATCTTCGACAACACTGGATGAAAGTTTTGTCCTACTATCAAACATCGTTAATATGACACCTCCTATTGCTAGAGAAGGATTGATACCTTTTATTAACTTTGTGGTCTCTACGAGCTGTCCTAGGCCCTCCAGTGCGAAATATTCACACTGTATAGGTATCAATAGATTGTCAGCTGCACTTAATGCATTTATTGTTAGTAAACCTAGGGATGGTGGACAATCTATCAGTACAATATCTATATCACTTTCAACTTTCTCTAAAGCTTTTTTGAGAAGAGTTTCTCTTGCTAACATATTTACCATCTCTATCTCTGCTCCGGCGAGGGAAAGATGTGATGGAACTAAGAAAAGGTTTGGTGTGGAAGTTGATACAAATACCCTTGGTATTTCTGCAGAATTAACTAAAACGTCATATATACTTTTATACGGAGCTTCTTCTGTAGAACTCCAATGATGTTTATCAAATTGTTGTGTAAATCCAACACCAGAGGAAAGGTTTGCTTGTGGATCAAGGTCAATTAGTAAAACTTTTTTACCTTTTTGGGCTAGAGCTGCTCCCAAGTTTATCGTTGTGGTTGTCTTACCAACTCCACCTTTTTGATTAGCTATTACGAATATCTTCATTTGTATAATCTAGCATGTTTCACAAATAGAGTCTACTTGTTGTACTCCTCGTGGGTTACTAGTCTAAATTCAGAGAATGGGAAGTAAACTATCCAGGCTTTACCCTTGATTCTTTCTTTTGAGACAGGTCCAAACTCTCTTGAATCTGAGCTATTAGGTCTGTTGTCACCTGAAACAAAATACTCTCCACTAGGTACTTCTACACTCTGTCCTTCGTGTATATATGATCCACCATTTGTAACGACTGTTTCTGCAAGATAGTTGGATTCATCTAATTGCTCTCCGTTTATATATATCTTTCCATCTTTAATCATAACTGTATCTCCAGGTACACCAATTACTCTCTTAATGAAATCCTGTGTATCAGAGTACTTAAATATCACAACGTCTCCCCTTTGTGGTTCTGTAAATTTGTATGTTATTTTATTAGCCATTAGATATTCTCCATTCTTGTATGTAGGGAACATTGAATTACCAACAACTTCATGTGGAGTCATTATGAAAAGATAGAGAACTACTGCAAGTACTAGTGCAACTACAACTGTTTCTATAAAGGAGGAAATAAAGCTACCAATTGATCCAAGAAATTCTGTTGCAGTAACCTTTCCACTAACTTCACTATCTGATGAATCGTACATTCTATTGGGGCTAATATTTTAGAATTGGTACCGCTACGGAGAATCGAACTCCGGTTTACAGGATGAAAACCTGTCGTCCTAGTCCACTAGACGATAGCGGCATACCTGGAAAAGATTTTACTACAAGGACGGCCTTTTGGAAAGTTCTTTTAAGAATTGTTGCTCCTCTTGGAAACTTGCTCTTTGATATTCATTTAACTCTTTGTTAAATATATACCTTCTTCTACACTTACATTCGACCATATCTCTTCTTTCAGAGATTTTCCCTAATCTTTTTGCCTTATCAAGTGGATTTGTACATCCTACACACATTCTTTTTTCAAGTAAGACGTTCTGGAAGGGAGATATAAGTTTTTTATACATGTTATGTTGTTATTTGTATTAATATGCCGAAGACAGGAGTTGAACCTGCACTGGGTATTATCCCAACATGCTCCTAAGGCATGTGCGTCTGCCAGTTTCGCCACTTCGGCCGAACAGCAGTATTTTACTAAAGATATTACTTTTTGACAAAAATTAGCTTTCTTCTATACCACCAAAGATCTTTCCATATACTTTTACACAACCAGATTCTTTGTGAGGGGAGTTGAGCAAGACTTCCTCCTGTGAGAGACCATTCTGAATATTATCACTCCTTAGCTCTGTAAAAGGAACATGCTTTTTCATTGCTTGAACCCCACTAGTATCTATGTCTTGCAACTGCTTTGCAGATTCTAATATTGTTTGCATTTGTGGTGTAAATTTCTCTAATTCCTGATCGGAGAGATTTATTCTAGAAAGCTCTGCTATGTGATTAAGTGTATTTTTATCCATTTAACTTCTCCATCAAAATTGATTTAGCAATATTTGGGTCTGCACTGCCCTTGGTCTTTTGCATAACCTGTCCTACAAGATATCCAATGGAGGCTTGCTTACCAGCCCTAAAGTCTTCTACAGCTTTAGAATTTTCTGAAAGGACCTCTTCGACTATTGATTCTAAGTTATTAGTAACAGATTGGGCTTGCTCTTTTGTCTGTTCGATTAAATCTCCGAGATCTTTGTTATTCTCTATCGATTCTCTAAGTAATTCTTCCGCCTTATTTCTAGTTACGATCTTTTCTTCGTATGCAACTATTAATTTCGCTATATCTTCTTTTGAAATATTCTCTTCCTTAATTTCTAAATTATGATCGTTCGCAATCGAAAATACTGCACCTGTTAACCAGTTTGCAGCCTTTTTAGGGGCATCTTTAATATCAATTCTACTTGAAACAAGTGCGAGTAAATCTTCATAATATGTTGAGATATCTCTATCAGAGGTAAGAACTCCCGCATCGTACTCGGAGAGATTGTAATCTGTAATGTATCTATTCTTTTTATCATCTGGAAGCTCAATTATCTCTTCAGCTATTCGATCAATATCCTCCTGTGTAACATCTACAACAGGAATGTCTGGCTCCGGCATATATCTGTAATCATCTGCTGTTTCTTTAGATCTCTGGAATACAGTTACATTCCTATTCGCATCCCATCCTCTTGTTTGCTGTTTAATGCTTTTACCTTCTTCGAGTTCTTTTATCAATCTATCTACCTCATAGGTGATAGATTTCTCTACTGCAGATATCGATCCAATATTTTTTATCTCTACCTTTGGTATCAATTTGTAGTCACCAATTGGTAAGATTTTTCCGTCTTTGTATTCCCACTTACCTTTTTCCTGTACAGAAATATTTGGCTCACATCTCATTTGGCCCTTTTCCATATCAGCATCGGAGATACCAAGGTATCTTGCTATCTGTCTTACCTTTGTTGCAAACTCCTTTGCTTCATATGCGCTTCGGATATTAGGCCTTGTTACTATCTCTATCAATGGCATCCCAGACTTGTTGTAATCGATTAAGGAGTATTCCTGTCCAGTTGTAGACTCTGTATGGTGTGTAGATTTTGCAACATCTTCCTCTTGATGGATTCTCTCAATCTCAATTCTATTTGTGCCTCCACTTTGATCTTTTACATCAAGGTAACCGTCGGAGCATATTGGTCTTTTGTACTGACTAATTTGGTATCCTTTGGGTAAATCTGGGTAAAAGTAGTGTTTTCTATCGAAATGAATCTCTTTTTCTATATCGCAATTTGTTGCAAGACCCATTAATATACACAGCTCAATTGCTCTCCTATTGGGTACTGGTAATGCTCCTGGTAACCCAAGGCATACTGGACATACATGTGTATTTGGTTCCTTATGGAAGTAATTGGTTGGACAGCTACAAAACATTTTACTTTGAGTCTTTGTCTGTATATGTATTTCTAATCCAATGATTACATCATATTTCGAAGATTCCACTGTACGGTATTTATAAAGTAAAAGTAGGTGATGATATCAATTCTCTCTAAATATCTCAATTAAGAGAAGATTGTAATATCATCGTCACTAGTAGATATTGTATCACTAGAGTCAGGTATTATGTAGTATGTACCTCTTCCTTTCCCTTTCTGTATTATATATTTCTTGTCTAAAAGCTCTTGTAGGTCTCTGTATGAAGTCATAAATGAGACTCCCATCATCTTAGTATATTGCTGTCTAGTAACTCTTGCATTGTTATGAAGATATTCAACTATTTTTGCCTGTCTGCTATTTAAATCTTTACCAATCTTTTTTCTTATATTCATCTTTTCCTCATATGTTTCAAAGAATTCCCTGGATACCTCAATTGTAGTTAGGGATAAGGTATAGAGGATTGCTTCTATGAAGATTGTTAGATCCCTTTTTCCTTTTGAAATCTTGAATGCAGATTCTAACTCTTCGCTTATTAAAAAGAGTGCTTTAGAGTAGGGTATTAAGTTATGTGGATTTAGGTTATATATCTTTGCTAATGCTTTTATTGTCAGTATTGCTGTTATCTGATTTCCTGCATAGAATGGTGCCTTATCCATATACTCATAGAGTAGGATGGCTAGTTGTATTAATTTATGAGTTCCTGAGGATGAACTTGATATCCACGAAAACAGCTCATTGAAGTATGTCTTCATATCAATATTTGGGTAGTAGTCTCTGAGTTTATACCAGTTATCATAGAGGTCGTATGGTTTTTCAGAGAAGCTCTTTATTCTTGATAGATCCCACTCTTCTACAATATTTTTCATAAGGATCTTGTTAATGTGTGTAGAGAGTTCTATTGATGGTTTTAGTGCGCTCTTTATTGTGTATGTGTCTAAGAAGTCTTGTGCATTTTTAAAGTTTGTAAATATTCTTAGTTTATTTCTGTATGAAGGTAATACCTGTCCTCTTTCTACCGTGAGTGCTTTGTTGTAACCAATTGGGTATGAGATTAATTCACCAAGTTTATCTATCTCATCCGCATGATATTTCTCTAATATCGTTGAAAGAGTAGATTGTGGTACTGGAGTATTCCTTATTTTATCAATACTTAGCTCATATTTTAGTATATAGCTTAGTATTAGATTTGTTATTGTATATTTTGGTGTAATCATAGTTTTAAAGAAAAGCTGATGGAAGGATTCGAACCTTCGACCTGTCCCTTACGAAGGGAATGCTCTACCAGCTGAGCTACATCAGCAATACGTAACAGGAATTGTAACAGAGATAGCTGTTTTGATCAATTAAAAACTTAGTAATTTGAAATCTGATAATCTTTACTTCGGAATTAGGTCTTACCCGGTCTCCATAGAATTGGGAGTAATACTTAACTCTATCTTCGTTTGGGATAGGTTCGTGTCCAACATAGTCTTCTTTTGAAAGGGTCTCAAGAGTTTTGATACTGACATCTGTAATTATTGCGTTTGCAAAATTTGTAATTTTTTCACCATTCCTTGTCGCAAGAATTACGTCATCGCCTTTTGAAAGAGTCTTCTCGTCAAAGAGCCTAAAAGTTGTTGTCTTTTTGCCTTGTTTGATCAGGAGGGTTAATTGTGGTGTGAATTTTATTGTTTTCATTCAAATTGGAGCGAGAGACGGGATTCGAACCCGCGACCTTCTCCTTGGGAAGGAGACATTCTAGCCAGCTGAACTACTCTCGCAGTGTCTAGATTGTATATCTAGACATGATAAAATACAACCTTAGAGAGCTGCTTCCTTTATTTCAGACCAATCTTCATTTAATTTCATACCAATCTCTTTTGCTACCTCTGATGTTACCTCTCCATCCTGCTTTATCTCTTCTACAACTCGACTTACTAATTTCTTGTATCCTTCCAAGTCAATATTCTTTCCCGCTTCCTTTAAATCTCTTACTCTTTTGTTTATCTCTCTTCTTGCTTTTCTATATGCCTTTTCCATTTTGTCTCCAGTCTCAACTGCAAACTTTCTTAAATCTTCTCTTGTTTCTGCGCCTGATTTAGGAGCTAAAAGAATACCAGCGGCAACTCCTACTGCAGTACCAAAGAGTAATCCTTTGAAAAAATCATCTGATGAACTCATGTTTAATATATTTAAAAATTAATACATATATATCGTACATTACTGTATGGAATATTGCCAGAATGTAGTAATATTTCTTTATGCAATTTCCAGATACAAAATTAGAAGAGAAGCTTTGGAAGAAAGGTTTTAAATATGTAGTAGGTATTGATGAGGCTGGTAGAGGACCACTTGCAGGACCTGTATCTGCAGGGGCGGTTGTTCTTTCTCCTTCCTCTGAGATACACCCATTTGTAAGAGATAGTAAGAAGATGACGGAAAAGAAAAGGGAGGAAGTTATTGAATATATTAAGAGTAATTGCTTGGCATGGGGTGTTGCTATGATAGATTCTCAGGTAATAGATGAGGTGGGTATACAGGATGCTGTTAAGATGGCCATGGAGAGTGCTCTCAAACAGGTAGAGAGTATGCTTGGTAGTAGAGCAAGCTATTTAATTGTAGATGGTACTAATGTTGCAACAATTTCTGGATATCATATGGAGAAGATCAAAGCAGGGGATTTAAAGCATTACTCTATTTCTGCTGCTTCAATACTTGCGAAGGTTACTAGGGATAGGTATATGAAGGATATTTCTAAGGAATTTCCAGACTATTCTTTTGAAAAACATGTTGGTTATGGTACCAAACTACACATGGATCTTCTAAAGAAGTATGGTCCTTGTTCTCTTCATAGGAGGTCGTTTAAACCTGTAAAAGAGCTTTTAACAAAAAGCTTGTAAAAGTATATCTTGAAAGGTTATAATCATATCCGTTACGGGCCGCTAGCTCATCAGGTTAGAGCAACTGCCTTTTAAGCAGTAGGTGCTGAGTTCGAGTCTCAGGCGGCTCACTTTCCTTTTCCAATGATAAAAAAATGCTATTAATCTTTTCCTAATATTTAGGTATACTTAAATATTAGATTTATTCTCTAAAAAATATGATAAAGAATATTCTGTTAATAGTTAGTATTGTTTTACTATCTGTTTCCATAATTTTTTTCTCATATATGTTAAAAGATGGAGATCTATGTTGTAAGTACAGTGTATGTAGGAATATTACAAACATCTGTGAGAAGGAGGAGGAGCAGGAGGACAAGAAAGGAGCATTTAGCAAAAATGATATTGAGCTGATTCTGTATGAGATAGAGGAGGGGGATAAGTTAGAAAAAGATACTTTAGTTACTGGTGAAATTACAGGAACTTGGTATTTTGAAGGTGAATTTCCTGTTCGTGTTTTTGATTCTGATGGTGAAGAGATAGATACTCTTGTTGCTACAGCGAAAGAGGATTGGATGACACAGGAGAATGTTCCTTTTGAATTTGTATTGAGTACTTTAGTTACAAAAGAAACCGAGATTACACTTAAGTTTGAAAAGAGTAATCCTTCTGGTTTAAAGGAGTATGAGGATAGTATAGATATGAAATTTTCTCTTCTCCCTTCGCAAAAGAATATTGTTTTGAAGGTATATTTCCCAAATGTAGATATGGGTTCTCCAGAGGATTGCAGTAAGGTATTTCCTGTAGGGAGGAGTGTTCCAGAAACATTGGCTGTAGGTCGTGCTTCACTTGAGGAGCTTTTTAAAGGAGTTACTCAAGATGAAAAAGATTTAGGATATTACAGTAATATTAATGATGGAGTTGTAATACAAAGTCTTGAGATTTCAAATGGTGTAGCTAGGGTGGACCTTAATAGTCGATTAGAGGAAATGGTAGGTGGAAGTTGTAAAGTTACGAGTATTAGAGCTCAGATCTCTGAAACATTGAAACAGTTTCCAACTATAGATACAGTAGTAATATCCATAGACGGTCGAACTGAAGATATATTGCAACCTTAATTCTTTAGGTTTTCTTCAAGTGCTTTTGCTGCATTTATTATGCTCTGCTCATCAAGATGCTTTCCGATAAACTGTATACCTGTTGGTAGTTTTTCTGATGTACCGTTGGGTATTGATATCCCAGGTAATCCTGCTTCTGAGCTTCCTTCTGCTAGTACATCCGCAATTTCCCCAAAGAGTGGGTTGTCAGCATCTTCCTCTTTTAAGGCTATAGATGGAGTAGTTGGAGATACTATACAATCGTAATCTTTTAATACCTTATCTAAATCCTCCCTTATCAATTGTCTAACCTGTTCTGATTTCCTAAAATATTCATCAGCATATCCGGCAGAAAGAGAGTAAGTTCCTGTCATAACTCTTCTTTTTGACTCTTGCCCAAATCCCTCTCCTCTTGTTGATTCATAGTACTCTTTTACTGTTGATTTATCCTTTCCTTCCAATCCATATCTTGTACCATCATATCTCGCTAAGTTGGAAGAAACTTCGCTTCTACATGTAATTGTATATACTGCCATTGCAAATTTAGGATCTAGAATATTTACATATTCAATACTTGCTCCGAATCCCTTTAGTATATCGATGGATTTCTGGAAATTATCAAGGACTCCTTTCTCTAATTCAAGCTCCAAGTACTCCTTTGGTATTGCAAGATGCATACTTTTTACAACACTTTTATCAATATTTTCTAAGTAGTTGGGTACAGCATCTTTGTAAGTAGTAAAATCATGGTGATCATACCCCGCTATTATTGAAAGAATTAATGCACTATCCTCTACACTTTTAACAAGTGGTCCAGGACTATCAAGAGAGGATCCCATTGCTAGGACTCCATATCTAGATACTCTTCCATATGTTGGTTTTAATCCAACAATTCCACACCAAGATGCTGGTAACCTTATTGAACCTGCAGTCTCTGTACCAAGTGCTCCTGCACACATATCTGCAGCTACTGCTGCACTACTGCCACCGCTTGAACCTCCGGGTAATCTTGAAAGATCATGGGGGTTCATTGTTCTACCGTAGTAGGAAGTAATTGTAGAAGATCCGTGGCAGAACTGATCCAGATTTGTTTTACCTAGAATGATTGCCCCTTCATCAAGAAGTTTTTGTGTTACTGTAGACTCATATACGGGCTTGTAACCATCTAAGATATGGGATGCTGCTGTTGTTGGTAAACCTTTGGTTGAAAAGATATCTTTGATTGCAAGTGGAATACCCCCTAGTTTTTTCTCTTTCTGATTTTCAAAATCATTATCAAACTCCTCAGCCTTTTTTAAAGATTCTTCAGCAAATATGGAGATATATGCATTCAACTCTTTATCTTTCTTCTCTATCTGCTCTAAGTAATACTGCGTAATTTCTCTGGAAGAGAGTTCTTTTTTAAGTAATTTTTTCCTAAGTTCTACAATACTAAGGTTGTCCACAATCTTTGTTGATACAGGTTAATATATGAATTCTATCAAAATTAAACGAAGGTTAAAACAAGAATGATGCATATTAATGGTAATACTACTCCAGCGATTACTTGAGGTAGGGTATGCCTTTTTCTCTCAATTCTGGACCAAGCAATGAATGGAAGTAATATTACTAGTAGTAATGCATATGGATTTTGTGATATGTAAAAAATTACAAAAAGAGAAAGTATGCTCCATATCATATGGTAACTTATCTTCCAAAAGAGAGTTATGACAAGTCCAAGTACAAAGGTGATATTGATTACCAAGAATACCGTTATTAAACTTTCTATGCCACTTAAAAAAGTAATATACAGTGAAATTAGAAAAGAGATTAGCATTACAATGTAGAGCCTTGGCCTTTCCTCTCTCTTTGTCGCATTAATGTCGGAAATTATTCCTAAGCTTTTAAAGAGAAGTATTGTAGCTAGTGGTACTACAAATGTAAGTATGGATATTATATATGCATATGTAGTTGAAAGGGAGCTTTCAGTAATAAAAACAATTGATGCTAGTACGACCAGAAAAAGCATAACGGGTCTTGAAAAGAATCTCGCAAGTTTTTTCTTCCATTTGTTATCGCTTATCATTATCAGAATTAGTAAACCTAATCCTAGGAATATACCAGAAAAGAGATCAGAAGTCTCAATTAAGAGAAAGTACTCTTTATCAACTCTTAGCAAATTTATTAGTAAACGGATTAAGGAGTAACCTATCAAATATATTCCAGAGACAGCACCTTTTATGTTTTTTGGGGAGAGATATTTTAAAGACAGAAAAAGCAGAATATTCAGTATCGCTTCATATGCAAATGTCGGATGAAAAAGAGAGTACTGTTCATATCCTGGCAATCTATTTTCTATTGGTATCTCTATTGCCCAAGGTAAGTTTGTAGGTATACCGTATAGCTCTTTGTTAAAGTAATTACCTATCCTACCTATTGATTGTAAAAGGGGTAGGTAAAGGAGTATGGGATCTGATATTTCAAAGAAGTTTATATCTTTTCTTTTGGCAATAACTATTATTGCGAGAAGTATGCCAAATATTGCCCCATATATTGCCAATCCGCCATCCCATAGATTAAAAGGTTTTACAATTTCACTCTGTATCTCTTCAATATTGTGTAGTAGAAAAAGAATCCTTGAACCAATTAGTGCTGAAAGAATCAATAGCAGGGAGTCTAGGATTGTAAATCTAGGGATTTTCTTTCTAATGAGTTCAAAGCCTATTACTACACATATCCCTATTAGAAGTCCATATATGCTCATTTGTGAAGCAATGGTGATTTATTACTATTCTCAATTATCACTAATCGGTGTAATGCTCTTGTAATTGCAACATAGAAAAGTCTTGTTGCGAGCTCTGTGTCTGGATAGCTCTCTTCGTTTATATCAAGAATTATTACAGTATCAAACTCTAGTCCCTTTGCTTCCTCTACGGTTAGTATTAGTAATCCAGTTTTGTAATCGTTTGTAGTGTAATCAACAATATCTCTTTCTATGTAATCTTCATATTGTATTAACCTCTCGTATGTTTGTTTAGTATGCTCCTTATCTTTACAGATAATTGCACATGTTGTTGATCCCTTCTCAAACTCTTTTTTTATCAAATCAACAAAAGACTTTAGTTCTTTTTCTGTTATCTTTGAGATCTCATTGTTATGTACAATGTTTTGTATCTTTTCCCCATGTCTTAGTACTGCCTCTGGAAGTTTATAGCTTGTTGGAAATCTTTCTATAAAGATATCATTTGCATACTCAATTATTTCTAAGGTAGTTCTGTAGCAACGATGTAGTTGGTGATATGAGTAGTTTTTAATTTCCCATTTTTCAAAGAGTTTCATTACCTGTTTCCAATCTTTGATATAGAAGGGTGGGATTATTGATTGGGCTAGATCTCCAGCTATTGTTACATTCTGTTTTTTTGCAATTTGAAGAAGTGTAAGTATTTGTATCAAGCTAAGATCTTGTGCTTCATCGATCATTACATACTCTTTTTCATACTCTTTATGGCCATGTATCTTGAGATGAAGATACAGTATTGGAGCAAGATCTTCCATCCGATATGTTTTTGTCTTTCCAGATCTTGCAACACCTTCCAATGTATATTTAGCAATATCTTTCTTTATATATCCCTTCCTAAACATTCTTCTGTATATCTCAATTGGTACTGTTGATGTTTCAAAGTACTTTGTTATCTCCTTTTTTTTCTGTAAATCTAGCTCATGTGTATCTGTTAGAAAGCCGGTTTTTCTCTCTCTGAATTGCTTTTGTGCGAATGCATAGTCCAAGGAAAGGGTTAATCTTTCATCCATTGTTATATATGGGTATGTGTTTTTTAGTTCATAGTATCTTCTTCTAACGACATCTTTCCTAGAGTAGGGTATATTTTCGAGTAAGTCTGATTCAAATTCTTCGAAGTATGAATCGAGGATATCAATATATTCTAATGATCCCTTGTACTCTTTTATCTTTAAGTCCTCTTTTGATGGATGTATGATGTAGGAGTTATCCCAACCAAGGATATTCTTTGCCCAGAACATATAGGTATTTGCCTCTACATTTTCTACTCCAAGACTTGGTAGTACATCTGCTATGTAGTCTAGGAAGACTTTGTTAGGTCCTATTATTAAGCTTTTCTCTGCTCTAATCTTTTCTTTGTATGTATAGAAGAGGTATGCAAGTCTGTGTAAAAGTATTGTTGTTTTACCACTGCCAGCTACTCCCTGTATTATTATTGGTTTCTCAACCCCATCCCTTATTATGTCATTTTGTTGAGCTTGAATTGTGGATACGATATCTTTTAACTTTTGTCCCATTCTTTCAGTTAATTGGGCTAGCAAGAATTCGTCTGCAGCAGCATTGCCTGTCTTTGCATCGTATATATGCTTAAATCTAGCCTCTGTAATGTTGAATTGTCTTTTTTGGAGTAAATTACCATCTTTCGGACCAGTAGGACTTTCATAGGAGAGGTTTTTTGTTGGTCCGCTGTTTTCATAGTAAATGTTTGCGATAGGGGCTCTCCAGTCACTAATGAGAGGTCTGTAGGTATCTTGGTCCATTAGTGCAAACTTACCTATGTATATTGGTAGGATTCTTTCTTCACCACTTAGTTTCATTTGGAAGAGTATTTTACCGAAATACGGGGAATCTAATTTTATTAACTCTCTGTTAATTCTCTCTATACACTCTTCAATGCTTTTTAATATCTTGTTGTAGATACCAACAGCATCCTTTCTTGCGTCAAGATCAGTTTCCATCTGAATAGCTTTCGCTTGCTCTTCAAGTTCGATTTCAAGATCTTTCAATCTTTTAATCATTTTCTTTGCAGTATCCGCATTTATCTGAGTGACCTTTTCAAGATGAGGATACTCCTCTTGTTCTGTCTTTGTTTGTGGTATTACCTCTTTGAAATCTTTAATCTCATCTACCCGTGTAAATATTGGGTTGAGCTCCTTTTCGAATGTTTGCATTTGCTTTGTTAGGCAAATTTATGGCATGCGCATTTTACATTATCCATCTCTCTCTGTCTATATACTTTTAAAAAGCTATTCTTAGGGGTATTATCTATGTATGAGTAATTCACTAAAGGTTGTACTGTATATATTCTTTGTGGCTGTTATCTTCTTCTTTGTACAGGATAGGTACGGTATTTTCGATGTCTCTTTTAAAGGCTCACAGGAGAAGAAAGAAGAGCAAGTGGAAGTCGAAGAGATCTCAGGTGATAGTAGTGTTGAAATATACAATGAAGAGGGTAATACAATTGTTGTTAAGGTAGATGTCTCAGATACTGATGCTAAGAGAGCTCTAGGGTTATCTGGTAGAAAGAATCTTGGGGACTATGAGGGTATGCTTTTTGTAATGGAAAAAGAAGAGATCTCACCTTTTTGGATGAAAGATATGTTGATATCCCTAGATATGCTGTTTATAGATAGCGAAGGTTTTATTGTTGATATTAAGGAGGGTCTAAAGCCATGTGAGAGTATATATAAATGTCCAAATATTTACTCAGGTGCCCCTTTTAAGTATGTTTTGGAGGTAAATTCTGGCTTTGTAAGAATTAATAGGGTTGAAGTTGGAAACAGTATGATCTTTAATATATCATCTGAAGAGTAATTAACCTTTTTCATTTTGAATATGACTCAGAACTTTATAGATTGGCTTGTGAACATTATTTCTACGCTAGGGTATCCGGGAGTGGCACTTTCTGTATTCATAGAGAGTTTCTTTGCCCCAATACCAAGTGAGATAATTTTACCTTTTTCTGGTTTTGTTGCTTCCCAAGGTGTTTTAAATATCTATCTAGTCATTGCTATTGCAACCTTAGCTGCATATCTTGGTACTCTTACTTTCTACTTTATTGGTCTTTGGGGAGAGAAGTTTGTTTTTAAGTTTCTTGATAAATATGGTAAATACCTTTTTATACAAAGAGACGATGTAGATTGGGTTTTTAGTTTGTTTGATAAGCATGGGAAAAAGATTGTACTAATAGGAAGGCTTATACCTATTGTAAGGACGTTGATATCTTTTCCTGCTGGTGTTGCTAAGATGAATTTTACAGTATTTAGTATATATACACTTATTGGATCATTAGTATGGAACACGATATTAACTTCTGCAGGTTTTTTCCTAGGTGATAGTTGGGAATTGGTTAGTAGCTATATAGCAAAGTATGAGAAAGGGATCTTAGTAGTTCTTCTGCTTATATTCGTTCTGTATATTATGAGAGGTTTTTTGAAGAAAAGATCAAAGAACTGATTTCAGGAGTGTTACTCCGGTCATATCAGAAGGAATTGGTATTCCCATTATATCAAGTACTGTTGGGGTTATGTCCTTCAGAGCTCCGTATGGTAGGCTTCTTGGTGGTAATCCTGTTCCTACAATTATCAGCGGAACTGGATTAAGTGAATGTTCCGTATCCATTTCTCCTGTTTCAAGGTTTATTACCTCTTCGGCATTACCATGATCTGCAGTGATAATTACGGCACCTCCACGTACCGTGAAGTGTCTAACTAGTTCGTTTACGCAGAAATCTACCACCGAAACGGCTTTTGTAGTAGCTTCTAAGTTTCCAGAGTGTCCAATCATATCGGGATTTGCAAAATTTACAACAATGAAGTCATATACGCTTGATTCTATTTTGTTGATAAGGAGGTTTGTCATTTGTACTGCACTCATTTCGGGTTTCATATCATATGTAGGTACAGAGGGAGAAGGTACCTCTATCCTATCTTCATTAGCATATCTTACAGCAGCCCCGCCATTGAAGAAGTATGTTACATGAGGGAATTTCTCTGATTCAGCAATTCTTAACTGTCGAAGACCAGATGAAGCTAATATATTTCCAATTGGTAGAGATATGTATTGCTTTGGGAAGAGTACTTTTGGAGGGAAATTCTTTCTGTATTCAACCATACTTGCCATATATACGGGATATATATTTGCTCTCGGGAAGAAGTCAAAGTTACTATCTACCAATGCTCTTGTTAATTGTAGGGATCTATCTGGTCTGAAATTGAGAAAGAGTACAACATCTCTTGGTTTAATATTACTTCCTGGAACTAAAACGGTTGGTTCTATGAATTCATCAGTTATCTTTCTCTCATACGAGCTATTTATACATTGTGTATATGTCCCACACTGTATTCCAATGTTTTGTGTTAGTAAGTTGTAGGCTTTTTGAGTTCTATCCCAGTTTTCATTTCTATCCATAGCCCATGCTCTACCGCATAGTGTAGCTATTTTCCCAATTCCATTTTCATCTAGGGATTTTTGGATTTGATCTAGGTATGATTTTGAGGAATTTGGAGGAGAGTCTCTACCATCTGTGAATGCGTGTAAGAATACTTCTCCAGAGAAATTATTTAAGGAGAAGTATTTAATTGTTGCCTTTATATGCTCTATATGTGAATGTACTCCTCCATCGCTTGCTAATCCGAGGAGATGAACTCTTGATTTCATCTTGTTTGCATACTTAAGAGCCTCAAGTAGTGTAACATTTTTAAAAAAGAGGCCTTTTGATATGGATTGATCTATTCTTGGTAAGGTTTGCATGATGACTCTTCCCGCTCCAATATTCATATGTCCGACCTCACTATTACCTTTTACATCTTTTGGAAGTCCCACTGCCTCTCCAGAGGCTAGAAGATATGTATGTGGGGATGTACTCCAAAGTTTTGCTAAATTCTGAGGTTGTGCTTTAACTACCGCATTGCCAGGAGAGTCTGGAGCTGCACCAAGTCCGTCCAATATTATTAATAGTACTTTCTGTTTTATATTCATGGCAGTTTTATTCCTGTATATTGTGGCATAATTTAGAAAATTATTCTATAATAGCCGGTGCATAATAATTATTATGTTTTTATATATTACTACAAAAGACATGGATATAAATATGATGAAGAAAATAGAGGGGGATCAGCTAAAGAAGAGACCAGATGTAAAGGTCGGTGACACCGTTAGATTACACATGAAGATTAAGGAAGGTAACAAGGAAAGAATACAGATTTTTGAAGGAGTTGTTATCTCCATGAAATCTTCGGGAATGAATCAGACACTTACTGTAAGAAAGATATCTTATGGAGTAGGTGTTGAAAGAGTTGTACCTATGCATTCCAATCTTTTAGAGAAGATTGAGGTTGTAAAAAGAGGTACTGTTACAAAATCTAAGTTATTCTACCTTAAAGATAGGGTGGGAAGAAGAGCTCTTAAGGTATCTAATCTTAAGGACTTGTATTTAACTGATGAGGTTGAGGTTCCTGTTGTTGGAGAGGAAGTTGAAAAAGAGGAGAGTGCAGAGTAAAATCTACTCAATGCGGGAGTAGTTCAATGGTTAGAATGTCTGTTTTCCAAACAGAGGGTTGCGGGTTCGAGTCCCGTCTCCCGCTCCATACATCGTAGACGATATATCGCAAGCGATGCATCAAAATCACCGGAAAGTCCTAAGGCAAAGACAAAACCGCATATCTGAGATATCCCTTTTTTTAAAGATTTAAAAAATTTGACAACAAATTAGAGCTGTAGTTATCTATTTTTAATCTCTTCTGCATTAGCTTTAGTCCGTGCTATCTGCATTTTCATGGCTCGAATCTTGTCGCTAGTCAAAACTAGAGTCATCAATCTCATAAGTCGTGTTGCCTCATCTTCTGCTTGTTCATAGGGGATAACTTTGCCAGTGATTTCATAGTAGACCTTCATGAAATCTAAAATTGCCTCTGGTTTAAGTTTCTTCATAGACATTATTTTAATAATTTAATACTTAGTTTTATTAAATCTATTCAAGATGGTAAACTAAGGTATTAAATTATGAATAAAAGCCTATGGACAGTATTATCAAACTTATTGAAACACTAAACAATCTTAAATACATTAAGAGGACTGGCCCTACCTTATTTGCAGGTATAAACACAAACCAAACAGAATCTATTGCCGAACATTCATTTAAGGTTGCTAACTTAGTGCTTCTATTAGGTAGCAAAGTCGCAGGTATCAACGTTTCAAATGTAGTTACTCATGCTATTACACATGACTGGCAGGAATCGGTTATTGGCGATATCCCAACAGGAAGCAGAAGTTGGAAACAATATTTTGAAAATACAGATATTCGTGAGATTTTCAAAAAGGCTGAGAAAAAAGTTAAAACCGAAATGTTAAATGATTCTGGGATAGTATTACCCGAACTTACAAAACCTGAACAAGATCTATTAATGCTTTGTGATGGCATTGCTATAATTCTAGAGCTAGTTGATTATAAGCAAAAAGGAAATTCTCATAACTGGATAAAGAAGATGTTTGATGTACAAATTGCAAGTACAAAAGGCTATGAATTTGATTTTATTACGGATCTAGTTTCACATCTCGATCGATTATTCAACGAGGGTATGGATAATTATTATTTAACTAGAGCTACAAGTAAATAAAATTATGAAATCAGATATAAATACAATCTTTTTTGATATCGATGGCACACTTGTAGAGGAAATTTCTTGGAAGGTACTAACAGACAAACTGGGAGCAGATTTCAATATGGTTATTAAATATCTTTACCAGCTTCGAAAAAATGAGATTGATATACAAACTGCAAATGATTTAGTAACAAAATGTTGGGTAGAAACAGGTAATGCAACTAGAAAAAACGTTCAGAGAATTTTTGATGAAATTGAAGTACGTGCAGAAGCATTTGAAGTAATCGCAACCTTACAATCTAAATATAAAGTTGTGGTCATATCGGGCTCAATGGACTTATATGTAGAAACAATCTCAAAGAAACTTGGAGTATCTGATTGGTTTTCTAATACAAAGCTTCTCTGGGATAATAATGGAGATTTATCAGGTATTGATTATAAGGTAGACCAAGCAGGGTTAAAACTTAATCAGGTTAAAAACTTCGCAAGTTTGCACAACCACACACTAGATCAATACGCAATAATTGGAGACGGCGATAGTGATGAACAGTTGCTTAAAGAACTTGGAATGCCTATTCTATATCCAAATAGTAATACACCTAAGGAGATATTGGATTCTGTCAAAATAAAAATAAATAATCTTTTTGATTTACTTAAAATGCTTGATAAAAGTTCATAAACTTTGGAATATGTAGATTTGATGGAATATATTTGATTTCACCTTTCTCAATTGCGGTTCGAACTTCCTCCAATGCCCCGCTCCATACATCGTAGACGATATATCGCAAGCGATGCATCAAAATCACCGGAAAGTCCTAAGGCAAAGACAAAACCGCATATCTGAGATATCCCTTTTTTTAAAGATTTAAAAAATTTGACAACAAATTAGAGCTGTAGTTATCTATTTTTAATCTCTTCTGCATTAGCTTTAGTCCGTGCTATCTGCATTTTCATGGCTCGAATCTTGTCGCTAGTCAAAACTAGAGTCATCAATCTCATAAGTCGTGTTGCCTCATCTTCTGCTTGTTCATAGGGGATAACTTTGCCAGTGACTTCATAGTAGACTTTCATGAAGTCAAATATAGCTTGAGGTTTAAGTTTATTCATCTGAGTATTAATAAAAACTTAAATTTGCCTAAAAATATAATATTTAGTATAATAATTTTAATTTAATACGATGATCCGGAGTCTTCTCGCTGTAATGGCCGAAGGTAAACTCGCCGGGGAGTAGCAGGAAGAAAATTAGTAAGTTACTAATAAGTAGAACCTGACGGAAGCAAACCGAATAAATTTGACAGACCATATCCTTAACGGAGTGGTTCGTAGGCACATTTGTGCTTACTTATCTCTTCCAGTTTTGAGAGTGGTTATAAAGGATTGTATAGGCAACTATGCAGTCAAATTAGGGTGGTACCATGGACATTAATCCGTTCATCCCTTTGTGTGTAAGAAATATCAAACACACAGAGGGATTTTTTATTTTATTTTTAATATAATAAAAACATGGAAACGGAAAATGTCGTATATGACCATAAAACAATCGAAGAAAAATGGTTAGATATTTGGGAGAAGACTCTTTATTCCAAATCGTCAGACTATACAAAGGCAATTGATAAAAGTAAGCCCAAATACTTTTGTATGGATACATTCGCCTACCCATCAGCGAAAGGAGTTCATGTAGGCTATACCGAGAGTTTTGGAGGTACTGATATGATTGCAAGATACCACAGAATGAATGGTTACAATGTGTTCTACCCGATGGGGTATGATACTTTTGGATTGCCTGCGGAAAATTATGCTATTAAAACAGGTATTCATCCAAAAGATGCGACGGACAGTAGCATTAAAAATATCCACAGACAATACAGACGAATAGGGTTGAGTTACAACGAAGAAACATATTTAAATACAGCTGATATTAACTATTACAAATGGACTCAATGGTTATTTTTGAAGTTGTACGAAAAAGGATTAGCATATAGATCAAATGACGAGGTTGGATATTGTAATAGCTGTAAAACGGTTATTTCAAAGGAACAAATTATTGAAGGTGGTACTTGTGAAAGATGTGGAAACTCGATAACGACTAAAAAGATTACGCAATGGTATTTTAAAATCACAAAATATCAAGAAAGATTATATAAAGGAATTGACTCTTTGGACTGGCCAGAAACAGGCAAGAAGTTGCATAAACAATGGATAGGAAAAGTAAAAAAGAACGGAGATGTAGAATATAGATTGCACGATTGGTGTATTTCTCGGCAGAGATATTGGGGAACGCCAATTCCTATTGTTTACTGTGATAAGTGCGGTGAACAGCCAGTTCCAATTGAAAATATTCCAGTGATTTTGCCTTATGATGTTAATTATATTCCAACGGGAACCGCTCCCTTGAAAAAGCACCAAGATTTCTACGAAGGTGGAACTTGTCCCAAGTGTGGAGGAAAAGCACAAAGAGAAGTAGATGTCATGGATACTTTTGTTAGTTCTGCATGGTATATGTATAGGTATTTTGACCCAACAAATGAAACTGAGCCATTTTCAAAAGAAATTGTAAAAAATTGGTTTCCCATTGATTGGTACCAAGGCGCTCAAGAGCATTATACCGCTCACTTGATCTATGCAAGATTCATTGCGATGTTTTTGTATGATATCGGTTATTTAGATGTAGAAGAACCTGTAAACACTTATATTGGATGTGGATTGGTAGTAGCAAAAGATGGTGGAAAGTTTTCAAAAAGATTGGCTAATGCACCTGATATGGATACAGAGGTTAATAAATACGGAGCAGATACATTGAGGTTGTTTACGCAATTTGCAGCACCGTTCCAAGAAAATGTTCCTTGGGATCCAGTCATTATTCCTGGTATCCATAGATTCTTAAACCGTATATATAGAATAGGTGTAAATAAAGTCGATGGAAAGGGTTATCCTGTTAGAAACGAAGTTAAAGAAGCGTTTAATAAGGCAATCTCTCAAATTAGTCGATCATTTCATGAGTATAACTGGAATGTAGCAATTAGTAGAATAATGGATTTTGTTAATGAAATTAATAAAGATGAAATGGTAGATATATTCATCTGGAAGGATTTTGTTAAATTATTTGCACCATTTGCTCCTTTCATCACTGAGGAGTTGTGGGAGATGGTAGGAGAAAAGCAATCTGTTCATTTGCAAAAATATCCTGTAATGAGAACTGATTTAATTGAAACATCAATGAAGAAAATTATTATAATGATCAATGGTAAAAAGAGAGGGGAATTAGAGGTAATAAATGACAATGAGAAAGCCATAATATTAAAATCGATAGAAGCGGTGATTAAGTACGGTGTTGACTCTGATACAAAATATACATATGTAAAAGGACGAATCGTCAATTTTACAATGTAGATACTTTAAATCTGAAAATTAATAAAGTTAGGAATAAACGACTTTTGGGGCACTATGAGGGTTCCGTTTTCGATTGCGGTTCGGACTTCCTCCAGTGCCCCGCTCCAGTTTTTTGTAAACCCCGAGTGTTAGTGAAAAATTCCCTTATCTACTGTATAATTAGATATGTTAACCGGTGGTGAGGATTTTTTCAAAGATACAAATGATGATTACAGTAGTGGGGGAAAGAAAAGTTCCTTCAGTGATCTTCCTTCAGACCGCGTTCCAATGATTGAGAGTGTATATCAAGAAGTACTTGGTAGAAAACCTAGTACTAGAGAGCTTTCCTATTACAAATATGGTGCAATGTCAGAGGATGATATCAGAACGAAGCTATTAAAGTCCGAAGAGCATACCAAGTTAATTGCTAATGCTAAAAAGATTTCTGGAATAGAAGACCAACTGAGAAACTTACAGGTTACTGAAAGAAGATTGTTGCAAAGAATTGAAGATTTGGGAAATCAAATCGAACAAAGCGGAGTTTTACTAAACGAAAAGAACTCAATAATTCAGGAGTTGAGAGAGGAGTTAAAAAATCCATACAATTTAAACGATAGTTTAAAAAGATATGAGGAAGGTTTTGATGTTTATTCCGTAGGTAGAAAAGAGGTACATGTCGTAAAAGAGAGGCAATCATTTTTAGATTTTCTAAAAGAAATACTTAATATGTTGATTAAGTAAATATGTCTCCTAAAGATTTTGGTTTTAGATTAAAAAAAGCAAGAGAGGAGTATGGGCTTTCTCAAAGAAGCTTAGGTCTTGCTCTTGGACTGTCTGATAAGACGATTAGTTCCTATGAATCATCAAGATCATATCCGAACTTAGAAGTTCTAAAAAAGCTTTCCGAGACACTTGTTAAACCTTTAGATTATTTTCTAACCCCAAGTTACAAAGAAGCGTCTTTGTTAGAAAGAGTAGAAAGGCTTGAAAAGGATATTGCGGATATAAAAGAGAGACTTAGTAAGGTGGCGTAAGCCAGATCTTTAATCTCTTTATCAACTTGTCAGAAGATTTATATGCAAAGAAAGCTCCTGCAGCAAGTAGCAATATTCCCAAAACAACCATAAGTAAAATGCTAACGGTGTATTCGGAGTCAACCGGTTGAACTAGTAGGTTCTCACTCAGTGTAACTGTTGAGCTTACACTGTTTGTATAGTTTGTATTGTATTGCCAAGAGACAATGTTAACAGTCACATCATAGGTTCCTTCCCTTTGTGGAGATATAGTAGCTTTGAATTTATATGTTTCATCTTTGTTAAGTGTTACAAACTCTCTATGAGAGGGTTTTACTCCTAATGTAGATGGAACCTCCCAAAGTATTTGAGTCTTCTCGGACTCTATTTTAGGAGTTATATATAGTGTGTATGGTATTGTTTTATTTAGTGCATTTTGAGGTCCTCTTACTAACTCTAGTTCAAAGTATTGGTTCTCACTTGTTACAGCCTTCTTCTCTGTATCTTCTGTTACTACAGGTATTGATTCCTCCTCTGCTATTTCCTCATCAACAACTACAGGTACCTGATCTGCCTGAACAAATGAAGTTAGTGAGAGAAAAATTATTGGTAATATGCACAATGTTTTTATTTTCATCCTAATACTTTTGTTATTGCCATTTTATATACTTTATATGCTTCTTGAGCACTATCATAGCTTATATCTTCATCTTTGTGTACTATTGCATTCCTTATTTTATGAACATCCCATACTTTTTGATAATCTTCTTTTTTAAATAGTTTTTTTGCATTCTTAAGATTGTCCCCACAGCTGCTATCATTTCTATATCTTGTTTGTAAAGCCTTACTAAGTAGATTGTCTAACCTTATTATCGCATCTCTTCTAGCGTAAAGATCTTGACTTTGAATTTGAAGGTCTAATTCTTTAAGGGCTTTTTGTATCTTTTCTCTTTTTCTGGTTGGTACTTGTAAGCTATTTATTCTAGCCATTACAAAGAGTACTATTACTAATCCTACTATTAAGATTGTTATTATTACTGAGTTATCCATATTTCTTTGTCATTTTGTTAACTACGAAATATATAGGTACTGCTAGTATGAAATATATTAAGATTGATAGTAGTTTTGCGAAGATATCTAATGTAATATTTTGCTCTAATATCTCAATCTCTTTCTCTGTATATATCTCGTCCGTCTCTAAGTTGCCACTTATTCCTTTCACTACTGTATAGAATGGGGTGGTAATTTCCTGAGAGGGGATATTAAACTTTATTTCCATGCTCTCTCCCGGTAGTAGTATTTTTGAGGTATTGTTTTCTACAAAATCCATATATTCTGTTATATCCGGATTTGATTTTACAATCTCTACACTATCAATTATTGTATTACCAAGGTTTATTACTTTAATGTATCCCTGCAAATGGGAATCTATTGCCCTGTATGGTTGTAAATATATCTCAGATGACATTTTGTTGTATGTTGGTATCTCTTCCTGTGTCAATGAAACCAGAAAATCATTTTCAGAGTAGTATGTAAGTTTTGGAGTATTTGGGTTGTAATATCTGTATAGTAAAGAAATGTGATCTGGGAAAGCTCTGTTTAGTAGTGATGTATGAGAGTAATCCTCTAGGAATGGATCTACGATTATCCAATCTTTTGTTTCTGTATCAAAATACTCAACCCAGTAGTGATACATTCCATCTGGGTGATAGTCAGAGATGTTTGTGACATATCCAATTACTAATCGAGCAGGTATTCCAAAGTATCTGTACAAAGCAATCATAGAGTCTGAGTAATCTTCACTGGTTGAAAGTGCCTGTTCGCTTAGGGCTCTCTCTCCTCCGAGTCTTGTTCCACCAGTTAGGGATCCAATAGTTAATGTGTTTGGTTCTAGATTTTCAACTAGGAAAAGATAAAGAGTCTTGTAAAGTAGCTGTCGTATACCGTTGTCTTCAATCTCACTTATATCCTCAATGTCTTCGGGTATTCCAGCTTCTTTGAGATACTTAGTTATTCTTTTTTCTAGTGCGGTATCTTTAATTTCCCATATTGTCTCACTCTCAATTTCTGGCTCAGTTATGTTTCCTGTAATACTTTTATCCATAACTATGTATCCATTTATGCTTACATCGATATTACTTTTGGGAGCAATCTCATATTGAAGAATGTAGTTGCCATCGATATCTTTGTAACTTTCATTCGGAGTTGGTGTTAACTCCGTTATCAATACAAATTGATTGTTACTATTTGGAGGTAGTGATATCTCTGAAGAGATCATATCTTCACTACTGTTTATTAAGTTCCTAGATATTTGAAAGGAGTAAAGAATCTCTTCCCCGAGTGTTAGGTTTACTTTTGTACTACTAGGGGATGCAGTTTTTATCTCTGTATTGGAACCTTTCTGTGTTATATCGGTAATTGGTGATGAGGACCACGATATCTCTCCCAGTTTATTTGGATATGTAAAACTGAATACTCTTGATTGTGTATCTTTTATTGAGGATATAAGTGAGAGATTGTTCCCTTCTTGTTCTGTTGAGAACGTTAATTTAATGTTTACAGGGTTCTCTTTAGAAACAACAGTATTTTCTAAATCAATGATCATATCTGTAGCCTGATCCCTATAGTAATATGTTGGATCCAACTTTATATTCTTTGTGAGAGAATATACCTTCGGTCTGAGATTTTCCTGTGGTATTGTGATTGTATAGTAGGTGAGAACTCTTGAGGTCTCTGTTGTTGAGATGGTTATATATATCGTTGTATCGATTTTCTTACCATCCCATACGTGATAAAAGTCGGATTTAATATCAAATCCGTCTAGAGCATATGAAGGGGAAAGATTTACAAGTAGTAAGATTGAAAGGACAAGAGATATACTAAATATCGATAGAGCTCTCTTTAAATATCCATTCAAATTTCTCATATTTTCTCATTACTTGCTTTACAATTGGTGTCTTTGCGGTTATCCCATATTTTGAAATGATGTTATCCCACTCAACTTTTTCTGGCTCATTAACTATCTTGTAATCTGGATTTCTAACAATTTCCTGTTTTGCGTTCTTTCTAATAATATAATAGGCCATTCCACCTCTATCATCAAGAACTACTCTTGATTTTGCATCCCTAGCAACTAACTCGAGCACTATTAGATTGGAAGTTTGTCTTGAGTTAACAATCGCACATGTATAACCAGGAGGTACAATGATCTTTTGGCCTTTTTTAATTTGGGATTTCAGTACTCTGTTTTTGGCAGGTGAGTCATATTTTTGAAGCAAGACTGTACCACCTCCATAGATTACTTCTAGAATTCTTGGTCTCTTTAAGCATTTTGTTGCGAATGTTTTTGCGTATTCAATGCCTGCAAGATTTGGATAGATGAGATATATATTTATTTTGAGGTTTTTACTTTTGAATACACTGTCCTTATCAATATCTTTGTATTTCTTGTAAAAGACTGCAGGACAATTGAGCTCTTCATTTAATAGCTGTGAGCGGATATCATCGATGCAAATAGTAGCAGTATCTGCAATTGTTAATCCTTGGGGCTGTAAGTCTTCTCCACTATAAAAAAGAGGCAATCCTGAAGATTGCTTCAAATCGATTCTTGCCATATGTTCATATTATACCACAAAACTGATTAACTGGCTTGCCTAAAGGATTTTGAGAGTTCTGCGAATACAAAGGAGAGTATTGCAAAGAATATTAAGGCAATTATGGGTGTTAATTCTATTGTGAATTTATCAATCATCATCTCTTCTGCAACTATTCCGTAGAATGGCTGTATGAAGGTATCTGTTAGGTTATATACCCAACTTACTAGATTGTTTGTGACATCTGCATTTATAACCTTCAATATTATCCTAAAGATAAGTAAGGTTTGTATAAAAGTTGATGCAGTGTATAGAATTCTAAATATTAGGGACAGCATATTAGAATATATTAGAAGTTATTTAAATTGTCTACGTAGTAATCTAGCTCGTTCATAAATCTAGTAACTCCATTTGCCCAAGCATGTGCTGGGTTTGCACCGCATGGTGGACAGTAGGTAGGCTCTATTTGAAATGGTGTTAGATCTGTACCGTATCCTAATGCTAGTCTACTTGTTACAACGGCTATACCATCTCCCCAAGTATCAAATTGGCTCCATCCTCTTTCATCTGGGTTAATTCCTCTCCAGCCCCACCCATTGTTTGTACCTTTTGGTACTAAGTTGCCGAAAGCGGACTCTACACCAGATATTGATACTACCAATCTCCAATCTAACCCATATTTATCTGCTTCTTCTACAAAGTTTCTTGCGTAGGGATACATAGGGGAGTTGTATGCAAGTAGGAATTTTTGCATAGCAATAACTCTAGGATCATCGGTTCTTATCTTTGTTTTACTATTTACCTGTTTAAGCAGATCTGCAGTTGAGAGTGTATTAAGAGAGTATTCTTGAGAGTATATTTCGCTATTAGCTATTGGTGTTAGATAATTGAGTGTTATTTCTCTGCTAGCCCGAATCTCACCCAGGGTGATATTTTTAATAAAGTTCTCAATGTGTGGAGAGAGTAAGAGTAGGTAAACAAAAAACAAAACGGTAACAAGGGAGAGAAATAGAGTGTTCTCTTTGTGGAGAATACCTTGGAAACGACCTTTTCTACTTGTACTTGAAAACATATCCCTATCCATACTAATCTAGTATATCAGAACTAGATGAGCTATTGAATTTATGTTTACACATTTACATCTGCACACAGAGTATTCTCTGTTGGACGCTACAATTCGTATCCCCTCTCTTGTAGAAAAGCTTACTGCGAGTGGTATGCAATCTTGTGCACTGACTGATCATGGAAATATGTATGGGGCTATGAAGTTTAAGAGTGCAATGAAAGAGGCTGGTTTGAAACCGATTCTTGGTTGTGAGATATACATCGCACCAAGAGATATGGAGCAAAAAGACTTTGGTATAGATAACAAGTATAACCATTTAGTTTTGCTTGCAAAGAATCAGGAAGGTTACAAGAATTTAATGAAGATAGTCTCTTTGGCTCATATGGAGGGCTTTTATTACAAACCGAGGATAGATTTCAAAACGTTGTCAAAATACTCAGAGGGTTTAATTGCTCTCTCTGCATGTTTGGCAGGTCCGGTCGCAAAGCCTCTTTTAAATGGAAACTACGGTGATGCAATTAAGGCTGCTACTAAGTATTCAGAACTTTTCAAGGATCGTTTCTATATAGAGATCCAAAGAAACGGAATGGAGGAGCAAGATGTTGTCAATGAGTCTTTAATAAAAGTAGCGAGGGAGTTAAATCTGCCACTTGTTGCAACCTGTGATGCCCACTACTTAAACAAAGAAGATGCATATATACAGGAAATTCTCTGGTGTATAGGAGATGGTAAAACATGGGACGATCCAACTAGAAGAAAAATGCCAACAAATGAATTCTACGTTAAGACTCCGCAGGAGATGGAGGAGCTTTTTGAGGATTTACCAGAGGCCATAGAGAATACACAAAAGATATCAGATGAGATAGAGATGTTTGATATTACATTCGGCCGTGTCGAGCCACACTTTCTTGATCTCCCCGAGGGAGAGACATCTGCATCATACCTTAGAAAACTAGCATTTGAAGGAGCGAAGGTTAAGTATGGAAAGATGACAAAGGATCTTGAGGATAGGTTAAATTACGAACTAGAAATTATCGATGAGAGAAGGTATAACGATTACTTTCTTGTTGTTCGGGACTTTGTAATGTTTTGTAGGCAGAATGGAATTGTAGTCGGTATGAGAGGCTCCGGTTGTGGTTCTGTTGTTGCATATTGTACAGAAATTACAAATATTGAACCTATCTCTTGGGAGCTCTACTTTGAAAGATTCCTAAATCCTGAGAGAGACTCACCTCCTGATTTTGATATTGATATCGCTGATAAAAGAAGGGATGAAGTTATACAGTACACTATTGATAAATATGGAATAGACAATGTAAAACAGATAGGTACATTTAGTAAATTACAAACAAGGCAGGCAATAAAGGATGTAGGAAGAGTTCTAGGAATTGAGTTGGCAGTTACTGACAAATTAGCAAAAATGGTTGAGATTGTTTTTGGTAAATCCAAGGATATTGACTATATGATAGAGCATAATCCTGAATTTGCAGAAGTTATTAATTCATCCGAAAAGACCTTAGAACTAGCAAGGATCGTAAGGAAGGTCTCTGGGATCTGTAGAGGAACCTCTACTCACGCCTGTGGAGTTATTGTTACTCCCGAGCCTGTTGTTAACTACTGCCCAATACAAAGAGATTCTCATGGAGGGGGTATTGGTATGACACAATTTGAGATGTCCGATATTGAGTATGTTGGCCTTATGAAATTCGACTTTCTTGGTCTTAGAAACTTGAATGTCATTGGTGAGGCTGTTACTAAGATTAAGGTAAATAGGAAGGAGGAGATTGACCTTTTAGAACTAGACCCACATGACAAATCTACTTTTCAAGTAATACAAAGTGGACATACTGTAGGTGTGTTTCAGATGGAAAGTGAGGGTATGAAGAGAAGTATTCGTGCACTAAAACCTGAAACCCAGGAAGACATTTGTTATCTGCTAGCAGCATATAGACCAGGGCCTATGCAGTACATCCCCGAGTATGTTGCAGTCAAAAAGGGAGAACAGGATCCAGACTATGTATTTGATGCTCTGCAACCGGTTCTAGAGGTTACAAATGGTGTAATCACATACCAGGAGCAAGTTATGAAAATCGCTCAGATTGTAGCAGGATATACTCTTGGTGCTGCAGACCTTCTGAGACGTGCAATGGGTAAAAAAAAGATGGAGATAATGGATAAGGAGAAGCCTAAATTCCTGGAGGGTGCAAAGAGTAATGGTTTCGATGAAAAAGAGACAGAAAGATTGTGGGACAAGCTTATCCAGTTTGCTAACTACGGTTTTAACAAGGCACATAGTGCATCGTATGCAACGATTGCATATTGGACTGCATATCTTAAAGCCCACTATCCTCTAGAGTTTATGGCTGCACTTTTAGAAGGTGATTTAGATAATTTTGAGCGTGTAATTATAGATTTAAATGAGTGTGAGAGACTAGGTATTGATGTACTACCACCAACTATAAATCAAAGTAAGGTATTTTTCACTATTGAGGGCGATAGTAGTATCCGGTTTGGATTGGGCGGTATAAAGAATGTGGGAGAGGATATTGTTCAAACTGTTGTGAAGGAAAGAAAAGAGAACGGTAATTTCAAGAGCTTAGATGACTTTGTTGAAAGGGTCGCTAAAAAGGGTGTACAAAAGAGAGCAATAGAGTATTTGATAATGGCTGGTACAATGGATGAGTTTGGTGATAGAGCTGCACTTTTAAGTATATTACCAACGATATTTGAAAGAGCAAAGAAGAGTAACTCTGCAAAAAGTGTAGGACAAATTGATATTTTTTCACTCTCTCAAGGTGCAAGTACAGTTCCGGAAGTAACTAGTACGCCACTACCAAATATTGAAAAGACTCCTAAATTCCAAGTATTACAGTGGGAAAAGGAGCTTCTTGGGCTATATTTCTCTAGTCATCCTCTTGATAATTTGCAGGAGTTTTTCGAGTCAAAGAAAGTTATTCCTGTAAAAGATGCGCTAGATAAAAAGAATAGAGAGGTGGTAATACTTGGTGTAATGGTTAACAAGGTCAGAAAGATAACTACAAAGAAGGGAGATATGATGGCCTTTCTAACTGTCGAGGACAAATCAGGAATTGCAGACATAATAGTTTTCCCCCAAAGCTATCAAGAGATAAAAGATGTACTACAGGAGGGCAAGCCTATCTTAATTGCAGGTAGTATCAATGTAAAGAATGGAGAAAAAAGTATTGTAATGGATAAGGTGAAGTATATAGATGAATCAAAATATGGAGACAATTTTGATGGAATAACTTTTAGAATTAGACCATCACATACTGAAGACCAGATTCGTGACTTAAAAAAATATATATCTGAGTCTCAGGGGGATATCCCTGTAAAGATAATTGTAAATGAAGATGGCAAGAGTCGGTCTGTTGTATTAGAAAAAACAATTGCTTTAAATAGCGAAACAAAGAGATGGTTAAGGAAATTCTAGGGTATAATATGGTATATGACACATATTTTAAAAACCAAGATTGAGAGTTTACCCAATACCTCAGGTATATACAAGTTCCTAAATAACAAGGGAGAGATCTTGTATATCGGAAAGGCCGTAAATCTAAAATCTAGGGTATCCTCATACTTTCGTGAGGAGCATTTCGATAGGCCAAGGATAAGGCAGATGATGCCTCTTGTTGCGGATTTGGATATTCAAGAGACAAATAATGAGATAGAGGCATTAATATTGGAATCTGCTTTAGTTAAGGAGCACAATCCACCCTTTAATTCCGATCTTAAGGATGATAAATCATATGCATGGATATATATATCCACCAAAGAGGAATTTCCCACAGTAAAAATCGTTAGAAGTTTAAAAAAGGGAGAATATAAAAAGGGGCAGATGTTTGGACCATATCCAAGCGGATATACAATAAAGAGGGTATATAAATATCTCAGAAGGATATATCCATTCTGTACATGTAAGGATAAAGATTGTAGAAACAACCTTGATTTCCATATTGGTCTTTGCCCAGGTCCATATGCAGGAGCTATAACATCTGAACAATACAGAGAGAACATTAATAATATAGTTAAATTCCTTAACGGTAGACAAAGTAACCATATTAAAAGACTTGAGAAGGAAATGATTAAACTTTCCTCCGAGGAAAATTACGAAAAAGCAGCACAGTTAAGAGATCGTATAAATGACTTAAGATATATAGGTGAAGCTATAGATTTCACCTATTACGACGATACAGAAAGTTATCAGAGTAAAAGAGAGAAGGCTAGAATTAAAAGTTTTAACTCCTTGGCTCTCGAACTTGGTATAAAGAGTATGCGCAGAATTGAGTGCTATGATATTTCAAACATGCAGGGCAAGAATGCATATGGATCTATGGTGGTTGCTTTAGATGGTCAGCTTAAAAGATCTGATTACAGAATCTTTAAAATAAAGAGTAAGGATACTCCTGACGATCCCGGAATGTTGAAAGAGGTTCTATTAAGAAGAATCAAAAATATAGGTATCGATATTGATGAGAGTTTGACTGTAAAGCCAGATGTAATATTGATAGATGGTGGGATCTCCCAACTGTCAGTTGTAAGGGAGTATGTACCAAAAGATATTGCATTGATGGGGATATCAAAGGGTAAGCATCTAAAAAGATCTGGTGGTAGGAAGGTTGATGAATTTTGGTTTGTAAAAGAAGGAGATATTTTAAGAATAAATATTGATACTCCCGAGATATTAATAGACTTAAGGAATGAAGCACATAGGTTTGCAATATCACACTATCGAAGACAATCTATAAAAGTTTCAAAAAGATCAGTATTAGATGATATAAAAGGTATTGGCCCAAAGAAAAAGAAATTACTTAAGGAGAAATTCGGTAGTATTGAATCACTACGGAAGGCATCGATGTCTGATATTACAAATGTTTTGAAAAGTGAATCACTTGCCAAGTTAGTAAAGGAGAAGATCTCTTAATCTTTGCTACCCATTGGTTTAATATTCTCGAATATATATCCCAGAAGTGGGTCATTTTGCTGGGTAGATGAGAGTACATATACTGTATTGTTAAAGCTATTTGTTAAAACATATACCTCTAAACTGTTCTCCCCGTTTGTAATGCTACCTTTAAGAGACAAAGAGTCTCTAAAAGATACAGGGAAGGTATTGATAATGGAGTAGGATTTATCCTCTGTACTTTTCTTTTTACAGTAATCCTCTAAGTGGTAATCTAATGCTTTACTACCCAACTTAGCAACGGGATATAGTTCCACAATCTCATTGCTGCCTAATTTCTGAAAAGATACTGCTCTGTAATCTTTAATATCTGTAGCACTATATTTAATTATATACTCCTTTGGTATTTGTATTTTCCAAGGATAATCGGGTAGTAAGTCTTGTTTCTCACTACTTGCCATTAGCATCTCTCTTTCAATTTCTTCTTGTACACGGTTTGCAAGTGCTGTCTTTGCCTCTTCTTCTGTTATAGTCTCATACCAAATATCTTTAAACTTTGAGTATATCCTAAGTCCCAGTCCATCTTTAATCCAATATTGACCATACTTCTTGTCCTCTGTACCAAGTGGCACCTGATTTGCAAGCTCCCATCCTTTACTGGGTAGTTCACTTTGGTAGTAACTTTCAATTTCTTCGATCGATGTGCTTTCTACGAGCCTGTATGCAGAATTGCCTGATGCAAGGAACTCTTTAACAACAGGGTCTTCTAAGTTGTTTTTGAAGATAAATTCGGAGCCAGGATATTCAGGTATTTCTTCTAGTCCTACAACATCACCAACTATATATGCCTCTTCATCAAATGCATTACTTCTTATAAAGGTAATATACCTAATTGATATGTATACTAATACCAAAAAGAGAATACCTAGTACTGGAATCGCTAAGAGTTTGTAATTTATACTATGTGATGCTCTCCTGTTGTATTTGTTATTCTTTTTGGAAAATATCTGTGGTAATTGAAATTTCTTTTTTCTTTTTACAATGTTGATTCTTTTAGTAGAACCTTTCGGCATAATTACAGGGCTTTTTGTTCTTTTCTTTCTTGGAGATATCTTCATCTTTAATAGGTTACTGTTAAAGTTTAAAGATTTCAATTATTCTTAACGGAGTTTTAAGATTGAATATGTTAATGATATAATAGTTTGCTTTTGCGGGATCGTCTAATGGTAGGACACCGGCCTTTGAAGCCGTGAATCATAGTTCGAGTCTATGTCCCGCAAGTATTTATCTCTTCTGTATTTTTTCCAAAAGCTTCGATATCTCTTTTGTAAACTCTTTTTCTAAAAGAGAGATGAAGTAAAAAGCACCAATCGCTAGTAGTATGGTTATTAGTATTATTACTACTTTATTACTCTCAAAGCTGTTGTAAAAGAAGGTAAAGGTTACCGAGTTAAGTAAAACATAGCCAACGAACTTAGTTAAACCTTTTATCGAAAAAATTCGATGTACAATCTTTATTGGTTTGGGTATTGGTCGATTACTATCAACTGCAGATAGGCTTAAAACAAAGAGTTTTATATACTCATTTATTAGATTCTCTAGTAAATAGATTCCTCTCTTTATATCTTTGTTTTCCAGGGAATCTGTTAATATCTTTAACTCACCATTCTCTATTTGCTTGAAGTAAAGTCTTTCTAAAAGTAGACTCTCGTTGAGTGAGAGGGTATTTTCTGGGTCTGTTGAGAGTAGAATATTTTCAAGTCTGTTTATCTTCCTTACTATTTCTTTATCTGTCATTCTGCTCACTATGTTGTCTAATTTCTTTACATTAGGTTTGTTAATCTCTTTTGAGTCATAGGTTTTTCTAGGATTTAAAGAAAGTATCTTTGTTAATTCCGTAAGTTCGTTTAGGAAATATAGGAGTAGGCCTGTAAGCCCAAGAACTGGTACAGAAACTGGTGAATATGAAATGATGGGAGATACTAAGTATCCTGTAATTACTGCACTTGTGAAAAACATAAACTCGTTAAGATGTATTATTGTTTCATAGAACCTCTTTTTGAGGTCAAGGTCTTCTCTTTTATCTGCAATAGATATTTCCCTCTCTATATACCTTTCGAATCTGTTGAATATACCCACAATCTTCTCTTTACTATCTTGTCCTGTTTCGGTAAGATTTTCTATTAGTAGATTTTTATATCTATTAATACTTGAGGATATTAACTCCTTTTCTTTCGTTGAGATTCTACTGTGTCTACTTACAAATGAACCAATTAATGGCCTTATTGCAACTTCGCAATTAAAGTAGCTTAATTCTATGTTTTTTCTTAGCTGTACATCTTTCATATTATTTCCTATATCTATGAGCAATATCTCTTCTTCTTTTTAAAAAATCCTCTTTGTCAATAAAGGTGATACCAATTTTACTACCTTTTTTTAATGTTAATTTGGATCCTTCCGAAAGGATCTTAGATTCAACATTTGTTAAATATATCTTTGCCCCATTTGCCTCAATATTTATCTCTTGAAATGGAAAAATATCATTCAAATATCTATTACATACAACACCTGTCATAGAGAGTAGGCATGAGTCTAGGGGTAATATTCTTCCGTTGTTGTTGAAATTGAAAGCTGTAGATCCTATTGGTGTGCTTATGCATATTCCGGACCCCTTTATTTCAAATTCCTCAAAGTCTCCATTCTCTGTAGATATTTTGAATGTGTGATATCCAGTGAGTTTGTCTCCTAGTATTACATCATTTACGGCTTCTCCAAGCTTCTCCCCATCTAAAGAGGCCTCTATTGCATATGAATTAAAGATTTCTAAATCGATTTTGTCTTCTAGAAGATCATTTATTGTTTTTTCATCATCAGTTATTCTGTTCATTAGAAAATTGAAAGTTCCCATAGCTTTGCCGATATATGGAATACCTGTATCTATTGTCTCATGTATGAAATGAAGCATTGCTCCATCTCCCCCAGCTACCAGGTATATTTCAGGGGCTTTCTCTGTGAGAAGTTGTGGGAATTTACTTTTAACAAGGCTGTTAAACTCCTCAACTCTTGGATCATTGTTTATTAAATATTTTATTCTCATCGAGATGAATTATATCAAGAGATTTAAGCTTATGATGTGACCGACTGTTATGGGGTATTATTCTTTAAAAAGGTACTTTCTCAAGGTTAATATATGTACCGATCGCGTTGCCAAAAGCGTATGAGACTAGTAATCCCCACTGACCATCAAGGTGGTTTGCAACGTTATAGATAATATAGAAAGCGATAAAGTTTTCAAAAAATACTAAGAGGGCCACTCCTTTTGATCGGCCTTTTGAAATCCAATAGGTTCTTTGGGTGGCCAAAAACATCTCTAAAAAGCCAACGCCAAAGTAGCCCAAGACTTGTAATATCAAGTTTATACTCATATTTCTCTATTTTCTTAGTAATTTTTCTATTTAAGCCTTCGCCAGGCTCAGGTTCTTCACCTCTTGTTTCCACTTTTTAGTAGAAGAATGAAATTTAGAACTTGTTATTCTACCAAAATGCTTTCATAAAGGCAATTGTAATAATTATTTACTTTTGAAAGTTTATGGTATAATTAAGTGTCTATGTTAAGAAAGGTATTATATTAGTAATACCCTGTGTAGGTTACCTTCTGGTGTGCTTATCCGTAGTCTTTTTATTTTTTATTTATTTATAAATGCAAAACAAACTTTTTGTTGGAAACCTTTCATGGGGTACCACAGATGAGTCTTTGTTAGAACTTTTCTCCCAAGTTGGAGAAGTAGTCGAGGCAAAGGTTATTGTAGACAAGTTCAAGAACAGATCCAAGGGATTTGGTTTTGTTACTATGGCTACAGAAGAGTTAGCACTTGCAGCAATCGACCAATTAAATGGTAAAGAGGTTGACGGAAGAGCTATCAACGTTTCTATTGCTAAGCCTCCTAGAGAGGATGGTGGTTTCAGAAACGACAGAAGAGGTAACGACAGGGGTGGTAGAAGAGATGACTTCTACAGATAATTCCTGAAGAAACTGAAATTGAATTAGAAGGGGTAGGTAATACTACCCCTTTTATTTTTTTGTAGATAGTTGATATTATAAGCCTATGGATTTAAAGAATCAGGATATTAAATTAGAGATCGGTGAATCAAAAGAACCAGCTCTTGTTATATCTTCTACGCATCAATTTGAAGGTAAAAGAGTTATAGATCTCGTAGCTTCTTGGGAGACTGACTCTGAAGGATTATTTACTGAGCTTGGTGCTCAGTATATACCATTAGAAAATATTGATTGCGTTGAAGAGGAAGAAACTTTTGATTACATTCTTCTTAATTCTTTAGAGGAAATTACAGAGATTGAAGAGCGTATAAAAGCTTTAACGAATAAATCTGGATCAAGAGTCCTACTAAAGAGACTATACAGTTATGATGAACTTAGGTCTGAGATTATGCCTTTAACTGAAAAGGGTATATTGAGTAAATATAGAATAGTTTTCGAGAGAGTGATAGATCAAGAAGAAGGAGCTATATATCAGCTATATTTTGAGAAAATATAAACTAGATGTTTAATTCCTTTATCTTATCCCTTATCTCTGCTGCCTTTTCAAATTGAAGGTTATCAGCCGCTAACATCATCTTCCCTCTTAGATCCTTTATTAGTAACTTCTTTTGCTTCTCCGTTAACTTCTCAACTTCAATATCAAGACTCTTCTTTTCAATATCTTCCTTTTCAACTAATCTATCCCTTATCGCCTTCTTTATTGATTGGGGTGTAATGTTGTGTTCTTTGTTAAACTTTGATTGATAGGTTCTACGCCTATTTGTCTCATCGATTGCAAATTTCATACTTTCCGTCTCTTTATCTGCGTACATAATTACCCTTCCATTTAGATGTCTTGCAGCTCTACCAATTGTCTGAACAAGACTAGTCTTTGAGCGCAAGAATCCCTCCTTGTCAGCATCAAGAATTACAACAAGAGATACCTCTGGAAGATCGATACCTTCTCTTAAAAGATTGATTCCAACCAAAACATCATATTCTCCCAGTCTTAAATTACGAAGGATATCTACCCTTTCCACAGTATCTATATCAGAGTGAAGATATGCAACCTTAATATCGTATTCCTTTAAATACTCCGTTAGATCTTCTGACATCCTCTTTGTTAATGTGGTAATTAATACTCGCTCTCCTTTTTCAATATTCTTTCTCACCTCATTTATTACATCATCGATCTGATTCTCTGTTTTCCTAACTGTAATTTCAGGATCCAGAAGTCCAGTAGGTCTTGTTAGTAGTTCTACTACAGTTTTGTTGCTATCGATTATCTCCCATTCATCTGGTGTAGCCGAAAAATATACAGTTTGGCCCTGTTTCTTTCTAAACTCTTCAAAATTCAGAGGTCTGTTGTCATATGCGGTTGGTAATCTAAAACCGTGTTCAATCAAATTGGTTTTTCTTGCCCTATCACCATTGTACATACCACCTACCTGTGGGATTGTAATATGAGATTCATCCACAAAGAGAAGGTAGTCATCTGGGAAGTAGTCGAGTAAAGTGAATGGAGGTTGTCCACTTCTCCTTCCATCAAAATATATTGAATAGTTCTCCATACTTTTGCAAAAACCGATCTCTCTCATCATTTCGATATCATACCTTGTCTTTTGTTCTAATCGATGAGCCTCTAATTCCTTACCAATATTTCTTAAAAAGGTTACCCTTTTAGTTAGATCGTCCTCTATATTTTTAACCGCATTTGCCATAGTTTCGGCATCATATACAAGTGGAGTTGCAGGAAAGATGTCCAGATTATCTACCTCATAGATCTTCTGCTTAGATATCGGCTCAATATATGATATCTTCTCAATTTCATTCCCCCAAAACTCTATACGAACAGGATACTCCTCATATGGCATGAAGAGTTCCATAGTATCCCCCCTGACAAGATATGTCCCGGATATTAGGTCTGTAGACTCTCTCTCATATCTTAGGAAGGATAACTGTTGGGAGAGCTTTGCAATATCTATACTTTGTCCAACAAGAATCTCCATGGACTTGTTTTCATAGTTTTCTGGACTACCAATATTGTAAATACAAGATACTGATGCTACTACTATGGTATCTCTTCTTGTTCTTGCAGCGTTCATTGCACTTAATCTCAGTTTCTCTATCTCATCATTTACCTCTGATTCTTTCTCAATATACAAATCTCTAGCAGGAATATATGCCTCTGGTTGATAGTAATCATAGTAGGATACGAAATATTTAACAGCATTTTCTGGGAAGAATTCCTTGAATTCTTCATACAGCTGAGCAGCTAAGGTTTTGTTGTGAGAAAGTACGAGAGTAGGCCTGTTAAGCTCTTTCACAAGGTTGGCCATCACGAATGTTTTACCTGAGCCTGTTACACCGAGTAAGACCTGCCCTTTTTTCCCCTCTGTAATATTCTCCTTGAGAGTTGAGATAACCCTTTCTTGATCTGGTGATGGGGTATATTTTGATTTTAATATGAATTTCTCTTGTATCATTTGTAGATTTTAACAGAATATCTTTCATCTGTGTTAAAATATTTCGTATGAGTGAACCAATCGTTTTAAACAAGTTACCACAAGAGTTAGTAAATCAAATTGCTGCGGGTGAAGTAATTGAAAGGCCTGCATCTGTCGTTAAAGAGCTGGTTGACAACAGCATTGATGCTGGTGCTACCAAGATTACAGTGAAAGTTGTTAATGGGGGGATTGATAGTATAGAGGTGAGCGATAACGGTGTTGGTATTCCTAGAGAGAATATTGAAGATATATTTAAAGCACATACGACCAGTAAAATCTCTTCGTTAGAAGATCTTAACAACCTTTTAACAATGGGTTTTAGAGGTGAGGCATTGTCTACGATAGTGTCGGTATCATCTGTAAGACTTGTTTCAAAATATGAAGGGGAAGAACTTGCTAATGAAATCTCATATTCAAATGGTACTCAAAGCAAAGTTAAAAGTAGTGCAAGAGAATCGGGAACATCAATTTTAGTTAACAACATTTTTGAAAATATCCCTGCAAGAAAGAAATTCCTAAAATCACCACAAACAGAATACAAGAAAATATATGAAATATTACTTCCATATTTTTTAATATATCCAAATATACACTTTGTTTTACAAAGGGATTCCAAAGTTGTTTTGGATTTAAATGAGATACCTAATTCAAGAGCCAATAACGTAGAGAAAGTAAGATTAAAGGAGATATTAAAAGAGACATTCGTAGAAAGATCTCTAAAACTTTCCTACCATGGTAGCGGTACTAAGATCTCTGGATTTGTAGGACACCCTTCCGATCATCAAAAAAAAGCATCTCACCAATACCTATTTGTAAACAGGAGACCTGTAAAAGACTTCGGTATTTCTAGGGCTGTATATCAGGGAATGGAAAGATATATGCCTCATGGGGAGAAAATACCATATGTCGTTTTGCTAGATATTAATCCAGAACTAATTGATGTAAATGTACACCCCAGAAAGGAGGAGGTAAGATTTTTGAATCCTTTCAGGGTATATTCTGCAGTAGAAGAGGCAGTAAAGAAGACTGTAGAATCAGCAACTTCCTACAGAAAAGAGGAACCTGTATCTAATATTGGCAATACAAGCCAATCAAAGGTTTATGTACCAAGAGATATCTCTTTCAAAGAGAAATCAAGTGGGTCTGTTCGTGATAGCTTACTATTTAGTAGAGAGGCTTTAAATGAATATGTTCCTGTTCAAAAAGAAGATTTTTTGGGAACTCCAACCTCCAGCCTTGTTCAAAAAGAAGATTTTAAAACTATTAGGAATATTTTTCAGATATTTAATAAATATATTGTTGTTGAGTTTGAGGAAGATATTCTTTGGGTGATAGATCAACACGCTGCTGCGGAAAGAATTACCTTTGAGAGATTGAAAAAGAGCAAGCCAGGTGAAAGTACCAATCAGAAATTCTTAGTCCCTTTTGAAATTGAAATGTCAGAGGTAGAGATTTTAGCAATGGAAGAGCTTAATCAATTCTTCATGGATTTGGGATTTGAATATACAATTAAAGAGAATGGAATCTCTGTATCTGCCTCTCCATCGGAGTTTGTTAATACTGATTTTAAGAAGTTTTTTGATGAAATATTCTCCTTGAGCGATGATATTCGAAATCTTTCAAAAGAGATTGCAAGATTAAAAGAGGATATATATGCTACTATGGCTTGTCACGGTAGTGTGCGTAGTGGCCAATCATTGCATAGAGAGGAGATGTTTGATATTTACAAGAAATTAGTAAAGTGTGATAACCCATATAGTTGTCCTCATGGTAGACCTGCAGTATGGAAAATGAAACTTAGTGATATTGATATGAATTTTGAAAGGACATATTAATGAAAAAGAGTGGCAAACTATACTTAATACCAACCTCTTTAACAAAGAGACCACTAAAGGATGAGCTTAAACAATCTGATTTGAAGATAGTAGAGGGGTTGAAGTACTTAATAGTTGAAACACCAAAAGTTGCCAGATCATATTTAAAAGGTCTTGATCTTGTAATACAAGATATAGATATGAGGATATTAGATGAGCATACAAATCTTAAGGGCTTACCATTTCTTTTAGAGCCTTTAATTGCTGGGTTTGATGTCGGTTTAATGAGTGACGCAGGTGTACCTGCAGTAGCGGATCCTGGAAGCCTTGTTGTAAGAGAGTGTCATCGCTTAGGTATTACTGTAGTACCTATGGTTGGCCCATCATCCATACTCCTCTCCTTAATGGCTTCTGGAATGAATGGACAATCTTTTTCCTTTGTAGGATATTTACCTAGGGATCCTCAGAAGAGAAAGGAGAAGATAAAGAATCTAGAAAGGGAGTCCTTAAGAAGGAATCAAACTCAGATATTTATTGAAGCCCCATATCGTAATAGGTCGCTTTTTGAAGATCTTCTAGCATCATGTAATCAAAATACAGACTTAACACTAGCTGTAGATATAACTGGTACAAATGAGAGTATTAAAACAATGAGTATAAAAGATTGGAGAATGAAAAAAGATATTCGTATCTTAGATATACCAACTATATATTTAATATTAGCTAGAAGGTAATGAAAGTATCAAAGAAATTTCTCATTTTGTTTGTTGGAGCTGTTTTTGGGCTCATAGCTGTTTCCTTTGGTATTTTCAAACTTGTAGAGTACCAGGCCTATGTTAAGGACTCCCCTTATGATGTTTTACTTTCTGATATACAAAGCAATTCCGTAACCATTTCTTGGAAGAGCGCATCAGAACTACCCACATATGTGAAAATTGGAGAAAATGAAAAACTCTTTGGACAAGATCAAATTTCAAAAATACACAAAGTTAAATTAGAAGGACTAAAAGAGTCTAGTACATATACCTTTGTTATTTCAGATGGAAATAGAGATTGGGTATTACCATCCGAGAGCAACTCTGAAGATATACAGGAATTTTTGATTAAGGAATTTGTTTTCACAACTAAGGAATCTAAGGAAGAAATCACTATTCCAGAAGTTAGAGAAATACAAACTCTTCCCAACGAAGAGGTATACCTTGTTGCATATGATCCTGTTGAGGAGAAATATTCAGATATTAAGACATATACAGCAAATAGATTCGGTGGAATTGCTGTAGACATATATTCATTTGAAGGAGTTGATATAGATGAGGGGACAGAGATAAAGAATATCGGTTATACAGACAGGAGGAATATTCTTTCTCAATCATATATTTCTTCGATATTTGCATCTGAAATAAATTGCAACGAGAGTGTAAGTGCACAAAGTGTTCCTGGATCAACAAAAGAGGGCTATACAGACCTTGCTACGAGATGGGTAGCTGGTAGAGGAAAGAACTATGCCTCAGAGTGTTACAACGATGTTGTATATAGGTCTAAGAGGGCTGGTTTTGATCCTGCATTTACACTTTCAATATGGTTAAATGAATCTGGTGCTAGCAACTACACCCAGAATATGAGCCTTTATGGTCTTATTGAAGATTTTGGAATACACGGTTTAGGTTCTGTTCCTCCTCAGAACTTTGATAAACAGATTACACATTTTTTAGGATTAAAATTTGAATATAGCTGTCCAGGATTAAACTATTGGGAAGCGTGGGGGAATATGTATAAATGGGGAAATTGTAATACCGATGATCCTGTAAAAAGACAAGATGGTATTGATTACTACAAGCAGATAGAGACTGTATATAGCTGGGTTACAAATGGAAGAAGTTTACCAAGTAAGATAAATGGATACCCACCTTCAGGTGAAGATGACGGTGGTGGAGATGATGATGGAGGTGGAGGTTGGGAAGATACCGATGGGTCAATTTGCTGTGCTCTTAAGATAGATAACAGAGAAGATCTTAGAGGTGACTATGAGAATAATGTTGAAGGTAAAACCTGTGACGATTTATGGAAAGTGGGAAGATCAGTATATGGTGGCAAGCTCGAATATTCAGTAGAAATACCAGACAAGGTTGCGGGAGCATGTGAAGTCGACTATTCAGGTGTTTGTTGTCAGTTAGAAAATGATATTAAGTGGTACCCAAAGAGTGTTTGTAAAAATCAGATACCTAGTGTTGCTAATTCTCAAGCTTGTAAGGAGTATGCCAACAACAGAGCATGTTTCTTAAGAGATGGTTCGTACCAGTGGTTACCGAAATCTATTGCGGATGATTACTTGGTAGATGTTACTACTGAGTCTCAATGTAAAGCTAGAAACAACCTTTCTACTTACAAGATTACAATCGAGAAGGGTATTAATTTTGTAGGTTTTGATTTCTCACCTGTTTACCAAGCAAAAGAAATGTATGCCTCTGAGGTTATTAAAACAAACAGTAATATACTTCTGATTGGTAACTTTGAAGGATATGAATGGAAGGATCTTGTAAAAAAGTCTGAAGAGCTACCATTCGCTGGTAATGACTTCTATCTAAAACAAAACAAAGGATATCTAATTGTTTCTTCTGAGGAGTTTGTATTAGAACTAGATGGGTGGAAAGACTCCTCTGCTAAGTATTTAGAGATACAACCCGGATGGAACCTAGTTGGAGGCTCTCTTTATACCAAGTCTTCCAAAGCATCCTCTCTTATCTCCGCAATGGAGAAAAACAGTATTGATATTGATACCGTAGGGGTCTGGTCTAAGGAACTGGCCAGATTTAACTACAGAAGGGAAGAAGAAGACGGTCAAATATTTGGAGATGATGTAAAACTAGAGAGTAATAGCGGAATCTTTTTGAGAAAGTAGTGTATGGTCGGGGAGACAGGACTTGAACCTGCGGCCTCTGCGTCCCAAACGCAGCGTTCTAGCCAACTGAACTACTCCCCGATGCTAAACAGGTGAATTTTATCATAGATATTTCAATTAAAAAAGGATATTGCAAAGTAAGGGCACCATATGTACTATATTAAAGTATAAGATTTAACATCAAAAAACATATTATCTCTATGGATAAGAGTATCATTACTAAGTATAGGGTGAAGAAGATTCTTAAAATTTCTTCAATTGTTCTCCTAGTACTATTTCTACTTCTACTAGTATTTGGATTTGTAAGAACAATCCCTAAGGATATAGAGGTTACAAATGTTTCCTCTAGCTCCTTTACTGTAAGCTGGAGTACTAGATTTCCAACGAAAGGTGCCATAACAGTAATTGATACAAAGAATTCTTTGCCTGTTGCCATTTTCCCATTTGATCAACTTTATAATGACACGAGGGATGAAAGAAATGCGGAACTATCTTCAAGAGATAAAACTGGTAAAAATGCAGATCAAAGGGATAGTTTCGGGGTTAAAATCACAGACTTTGTTGTTGAGAGGGTCATTAAAGATAGAGGCTCATATTATACTCATCATGTAGAAGTTGTAGGTTTGGAAGAGAGTACTTCATACCGAGTGATGATTGGCGATGGTTTCTTCTTCTATAATATGGGGATTTTCTCTGATGACTTCAATATTAATACCGAGGTTTTACCATCTAGTATTCAAACACCACACCCTGTATATGGTCTTGTAAAAGATTCCGAGGGTAAGGATCTCCCAGTTGATAGTTTGAAACCTCTTACTGATGGAATTATATATTTTACTCTTGTAGACGAAAATACAAATGAAAGAAGTAATACTTTTTCATCATCGTTAAGTGGAACGGGTTCTTGGTATTTAGATATTTCTTCAGCTACTGATTCCAATGGAGAAAAATTCCTTGATAGGTTAAATTCTGAGATAACAAATATATTGGGGGAGATTATTGTTAATGCAGGTCCCCATGGTAGTTGGAAAAAGACCGTGAGTATAAACGAGATTTCTCCTGCAGAGACGATTGTTCTAAATGCCAGGGATATTGTTCAAGATGCAAGTAATCCAGATGGTTTAATAAGAATCGATACTATGAACATCTTACCAGAGGGAACCATAAAGAGTGTTAATGCTGGAAGTTGTCTGTGGATAGGATATTGTAGCTGTGGTTATTATGCAGAAAATAAGTGGAACGACTGTGAATGTGATCCACAATCAACATATGAAGCAAGGGGTTGTGACAAGCAGGAGAATGCCAGTGCAGCAGAAGCTGCTCAAGAGGTCGGATGCACATCAAATTGTGGTTGTGCAGGTGGTGGTTCCAAGGGAGATAGAGTTTTCTTCAGTGGGCAATGTAAGGAGTGTGGAGTTTCTAAAGAAGGATATTGGGGGAATATAAATAACTCTCTCTGTGAGTCCAATCAAAATGGCAGTATTTTTACCCCTAATGATAGAGAGCCGTGCCAATGGAATACTGCTACATATGCAGATGATCCCTTATGTGTTGATCCTACAGATGATAGAGATCGTACCCTCCCTTGTGAGCAGCAAGGGGATGAGACTGCAACGGTATACGACATGTCTTCCCTTACATTGGCTCGTCTTTGCTGGGATCCAGATGGCTGTGATTGTGAATATCGCGATACAAGTCGAAACTCTTCAGTAAGTTGTAATGAGAGTTGTCCCGCTGAAACTCAGGGTACAGGGAGTGGTGAAGATATTGATATCTGTGAAATAGAAGACAATGGGTATGCTTCTGCACACAATATGGCAGGTACAACATCTCCTAGAGAATGTGAAGATCCAGATGGGTGCTCTTGTACATACAATAATGAAGCTCTTGATAGAAGTGTACGTTGTGGATCCCCCTGTCCTTCTGCTTCATCTTTAGGGGATTCCTCAGATAATGAACCAGATGGTCCAGTTAGTTGTAGCACCTCTTCAGCAGATGATGGGTATCATTGTACGATTTCGTTTGATACTGACGCTCCGAGAATGGTATCCTGTCAGGATCCAGACGGATGCCAGTGCGTTTATTCATACATTCCTAGGACTGATAATGTGAGCCAGAGTGAAAATTGCTCAACGTACGAAGGCGGCGATGGTTACGTTGGTGCGCATCCAGTGCTTGAAATCACTGCGCCTGAAACTTGTGACATCGCCAAGACCATATATGTGAGTTGTCTTTGTCATAAAAAGAATTCCAATGGAGAATCCGTCACAACAACTATTGCAGATGAGGCATCCTGCGCCGACGATCCAGTAATTCAGCCAGTGGAGACACCAGTCATAACCCCAACGGTTACACCGACGGCTCCAGGTTCTTTCTTAATCGAAAAGATTTTAGGTAAGAAAGTATTCGCACAAGAAGAGGAACCTAGCTATACAGAATATGTAATAGATCAAACATCATCATCTATTAACATACTAAATGCTGGAAGGTATATATTCGAACTAGAGGGAGTTACCTACTTGCTTGATATTGACTCTGCAGATTTACAAAATGGTACCGTTAGAGTATATATAGATACAAACTCTAATAATAAATATGATGAGGGTATTGATAATAAGATCTCCGATTTAGCTTCTATAATTAAGGTCTCTCAAGTTCATCAAAACTTTTCATATAACTTTACGGCTGGTTATAACTTTATTTCAGTACCATTCCTTCTTTCAGATTACAACCAGAGAACAGCATATGGTCTGCTATCTTACCTGAATGAATCCCTTGATAATATGTTCTTCTCCCTTGCAAAGTATGATGGAACTTGGGATATTGTCGGTACTAACGGTGGAGAATTTGAAGGAGAGGACTTCCAGCTTGTTCCTGGGGTTGGATATATACTAAAATCTAAAGGTAGTGGTTCAATATCGCTCTCAGGATATCCTGTATTGTTTGATACCTCTGCAGACAGTGCTCCAATAACATTGTATCCAGGATGGAATCTGATTGGAACCTATGGAACAAATGTAAAGCAGTATACAGCCAAGAGTTTAATACAAAGTATTAACTCATATGAACCAGTAGACTTTACTGCAGATAATGTAAGTAGATGGGAATCAGATGTCCAAAGATATGATGGATTACAGATAACCAATGAGAATGGAGTAGATATTGAGTATGGTTTTGACTTCCCAATCAACACACTACAGTCTTACTTTGTAAGGATCCTAAATGGTAGAGGTAACTGGCAACAGGATATACGAGAGTAGGCATAAGTATATGACGAAAAAGAAAGGGAGAGGTGACTCTCCCTTTTTGTTTAAGCTAATAACGATTTCTAATCTAATGCACTCATTACTTTTAATGCAAGATCAGAAAGTACTGGCATATCAAATCTCTCTCCCTTTGATGTCTTTACCAACCCTAGGATAAAGGCTACAAATGCAGCAAGAGCAATTAACTGCCCTATTAGAGGGAACCAAGCAACTGCAAAGAGTAAGTTAAAGAATGCAAACTGTGTTGCATGATATCTTACAAAAAGATCATCCTTTTCTATGAACATAAGCACTAGGCCTACAATAGGAATACAAGCAAGAACAGCCATAGTCTTGTTCTTCTCGTTGAACTTAATCTCTTCTAAGGTATAAACCTTCTTGGCTTCTTTTTCCTCTGCCATTGTATTGAGATACTCATAATTTATATAACTAAAGTATATATCTATATATAAACAATAACAACGGTATACTATAAGTAGTTGCAGGGTATACTATCGGTGGTATACTAGGGTAATAAGTTGAGTATACCTTTTGTATGGATGGAAAATTAACTGAAAAACAGGATCGAGTACTTAGGGTTATAAGAGACTTCTATCTAGAAAATGGAAAATCTCCCTCTCTTACTGAATTACAGGGAATGCTTAGTATTACCACAAAAAGAGGCGTTGTAAGCCATTTAGAGGCTTTAGAAAAGAAGGGCTTTATAATTAGAACAAGCGAACCAAGGGGTATACAAATCATTGAAGAATCCGACAGTGATATGATTTACGAGTACCTTGTTGGTATACCTATCCTTGGATATGCAAACGCTGGTACTCCTCTTGTAATTGCAGAAGAGCAAAATCTGGGAGTATTACAACTTGATAGGAGTTTGATAGGTAAGAAAGAGGGTCTTTTCTCCTTGATTGTTAAAGGTGACTCAATGAACTTAAGAGATATTGATGGTAAGAATATTGAAGAAGGTCACTACCTAATTGTACAGAAAGATTCTGAAATAGAAGATGGAGATGTTGTGTTGGCAATTGTAGATGGGTCAGCAACAGTTAAAAATATTAAAAGAGAGGAAGATATGGTAATACTATACCCACAATCAAGTAATCCAATACACAAACCAATTTATCTTGATATTAACAGTAATTCTATTATAAATGGAAAGGTTATAAAGGTTTTAGATAATCCTAATGTATAGGATATCTACTCCCTTATCTCTACATTCTCTACATACTTGGAGATGATTCTCTTCATACGCATGAGCTCTTTATGAGTGAAAGAGTTCGTATTGTTTAATGATGGGTTTATTGTCTTACCAGGTCTAAAGTTCTGGATATAATAATTCTTTGCACCCTTTATTAACTTCCCAATGCCTTCTGCAGACTCTACTGTATGTATACCTTTTACATACGTTGTTCTGAATTCATACTCTTTTCCTCTTTCCATAATTAGTCCGATACTTTCTACAATATCTTTGTATTCAACATTCTGTTCTAAATTCTGTTGGTAGAGCTCTTCTTCGTATTTAATATCCATAGCCCAATAGTCGACAATATCTAGATCTAGTATTTCTTTTACTGTCTTCGAATCTGTACCATTTGTATCTAATTTAACGAGTAGACCTAAAGACTTTACCTTTTTGATAAAAGGAATTAAGTCCTTTTGTAATGTAGGCTCACCACCTGTAATAACTAAAGCATCTATTAAATGAGCTCTCTCTTTAAGAAAATCGAGGACCTCCGTATCAGGAACGATATTCTCTTTAATACAGGGTAATATTACTAACTCTGGATTATGGCAGTAACCACATCTTAGGTTGCAGCCATATGTAAATATCAAAGCTGCAACCTTACCAGGGTAGTCTAAAAGTGTAGATTTTTGAAATCCAGAGATAAGCATTAGGCAGAGAATGTTACTCTATCGCTATACTCTGACTGTTTCCCAGGATTCCATTGAGTAACAGGTCTTATGTAACCGACAACTCTTGAGTATACCTCGCATCTTTGTCTGGTTACTGGTTTTTGCTTCTTAGTCATAATATGGACAGTAAAATATTAAATAGCTTCATCAAACTGCATTCCGTCTATATAGCCGGATTCAGTATCACACTTCGGACAGTACACATGCTCGCCCGGCATATAGCCATGCTTTGGACAGACACTAAACGTTGGTGTAATAGAAAAGTATGGGAGTTTGTAGTTCTCGGCAACCTTCTTTACGAAATTCTTTACACTGTTTATAGAGGGCATTCTTTCACCTAAGAATATATGCAAAACAGTACCTCCAGTATATTTACATTGAAAATCATCCTGGTTATCTAATGCTTCAAAAACATCATCTGTAAAACCGACAGGCAATTGAGAAGAATTTGTATAGTATGGCGCAGAACCGTTCTTCTTTCCTATATCAGAAGCCGCTATTATATCATCCCCAAACTTAGCCTTATCTGCTTTCGCAAATCTATACGTAGTACTCTCACCCGGTGTAGCTTCTAAGTTAAACAATTGATTCTCATCAATCTGATATGTCATTAGCTTCTCTCTCATGTAATCCATAACCTTAAGACCAAACTCTCTTCCTCCCTTTGTAGTAATATCTTTTCCAAGGAAATTCACTAATGCCTCATTAAGACCCAATATCCCTATCGTATTGAAGTGATTCTTAAAGTATTCACCAAATCTTTCTTTAACATCAGCTAAGTAGAATTTGGAGTATGGATACAATCCCATTTCCATATATTTCTCTATATTCGCACGTTTAATCATTAAACTCTCCTTTGCAATCTCCATTAATTCGTCCAACCTATTAAAGAAATCTTTCTCATCAGTCGCTAAGTACCCAATCCTAGGCATATTTATCGTTACTACACCAATACTCCCAGTAAGAGGATTTGCACCAAAAAGTCCACCACCTCTCTTTCTAAGCTCCCTGTTATCAAGTCTTAATCTGCAGCACATAGATCTTGCATCATCGGGACTCATATCGGAGTTAATAAAGTTGGAAAAGTAAGGGATGCCGTATTTTGCAGTCATTTCCCATAAAGGTTTGTATTTAGGACTCTCCCAATCAAAATCTTTTGTTAGGTTGTAAGTTGGTATCGGATATGAAAATAGTCTACCTTGAGCATCACCTTCCATCATAACTTCACAGAAGGCCTTGTTTAACATGTCCATCTCCTTCTGGAAATCACCATACTTCTCTTTTTGTGGCTTACCACCAATTATTACATTCTCATTTGCTAACATACCATGGGGTATAAGGTCCATAGTAATGTTTGTAAATGGTGTCTGACATCCAACTCTTGTAGGCACATTCATATTAAAGAGGAACTCCTGGATCTTCTGTTTTACCTCTTTATACGAAAGTTTGTCATATCTGATGAATGGAGCGAGTAGGGTGTCAAAACTAGAGAATGCTTGGGCACCAGCTGCTTCGTGCTGAAGGGTGTAAAGATAGTTTACACACTGTCCAAGTGCTGCACCAAAATGCTTTGCAGGGCCAGAGGAAATCTTCCCAGGTACACCTGTAAACCCTTTTACTAGGAGATCCTTAAGATCCCACCCACAACAGTATGTTGCTAACATACCTAAGTCATGAATATGTATATCTGCATTAATATGTGCATTGGAGATATGTTTAGGATATATGGTATACAACCAATAGTTTGCTTGTACAGATGAAGAAATATGATTATTAAGACCCTGCCAAGAGTAAGCCATATTGCTGTTCTCTTTGACTCTCCAGTCCTCCTCCTTTATATATCCCTTTACTAATGACTCTGCATCTATCAAGGATTTGATATTCTTTACCTTGTTCTTTAGATCAACAAAAAGTTCAAAAGCAACAGCAGTTTTACCATGTCCCATCTCTTTAAGGGTCTCTTTTACAACCTTTGCAATCTCATTTGCAGATACATACTTTTCTTCACTATGCTTTTTAGCTAACCTTTTTACTATCTCATCTGAAACTTCTTGAGCCCTATCTCTATCATGCCCACCAACACTCTCTGCGGCCTTAAATACGCCCGTAGTTATTCTCTCCTGGTCGAAATCAACTAATCGACCATCTCTCTTCTTTACCTTAAAATTAACAGTAGTACTGGCAGTAGGCATGGCAGTTCTATTTTAAATTAAATCTTCAAGTTCTTTTTTTAAATCCTTAAGTGTCTCAAAGTCTTTATATACACTAGCAAATCTCATGTATGCTAATGGATCTAATGCTCTTAGCCACTCAAGAACCATATTCCCTATATCTGTAGTAGAGAGTGGGTTTGTACTCACCATTACTTTTCTCTCTACCTCTTCACAAAAAAGATCAATTTCTTCCTCTGTTATCCTTTGTAAATCAACAGCTTTCTTTATTCCCTTCTTCAGCTTGTTAGAGTCAAAATTTTCTAAAGAGCCATCCTTTTTAACTACAACAATATCTACTTTCTCAATTCTCTCGTATGTAGTATACCTTCTTCCACATCTAAGACACTGCCTCCTCCTTCTTGTAGAGAAGTCATCCGTATTATCTCTTTTGTCTACGACCTTAGAGGTCGTACAGGCACAGTATGGACATCTCATTAACCACAACATGTTGTACTTAGTAATTCAGGCTACCCCAGTCCGTTGTGTTCGTCAAAGTCCTGTAGTTTGCAAACTTTGAGTTATAGCCCACAATACGTTGTATGTGCAAAAAGAGAAAAGTACTACAGGTTGAAATATGCAAAATATAGGATTGATATTAAATTGTGTTGACAGAAGTGTATCTCTCTGGTTAAATCTACACTAACGTTTTAGAAAAGATTAATGATCATTCAACTCAGCGAAATCCCCAAACTAAAGGAAACTCTACTAAAAGGAAAAAGTATAGTTTGTACTTCAGGATATTTTGATCCAATTCATCCAGGCCATGTGTCGTGTATTACGGAATCAAAAAAATTCGGAGATATCCTTTTTGTCATTGTAGACGGAGATAGTAGGTGTATTAACAAGAAAGGAAAACCCTTTATACCAGCAAAGGATAGGGCTGAAATAGTGGATGCTCTTAAAGGTGTTGATTATGTTGTAATACATGAGAATCCAAATGCTACAAACTGTGCTGAGGTTCTGGAAGTTATTAGGCCAGATGTATTTACTAAAGGAGGTGATAGAAATGATAAAGATAGAAATGATCCTAACAGTGGATTAAAAGTAGAAGCGGACCTCATTGAGTCATATGGAGGACATATAGAGTATGGAGTAGGTAAGGAGAAGGTTTGGTCAAGCTCAAACTATCTACAAGAGTGGGTAGATTTTGTTAATTCTAAAGGGAATTAATATATCTCTGTGGCATTACCACATGCTTTTCCCTGCTTTAAATAGGAGAAGATAGAGTTTGCAGCAATGGACCCTTCAGATGCAGCGGTTATTACCTGTCTAAACCTATTAGATGCACTAGTACAGTCTCCTGCAGCCCATACACCCTCTAAACTTGTACTCTGATCCTCATTCACCTTAATATATTTCTTGTCATCTAATTCAAGCCCTAGACTGTTTGCAAGATCAACATTAGGTACTGAGCCAATCTCAACAAATACACCATCAGTTTCGATATATTCAGAACCATTATATGGTCTAGAAAGCTTAACCCTTTCCAATTTCTCTTCACCTTCTAAAGCAACAAGTATAGTTGTATAGATTATCTCAATATTCTCCTTCGCTTCTACCTGTTCAATCCACATAGGTTCACCCTTCAACTCTGTCCCCCTGTATATCAAGTACACCTTCTTAGCAATATCAGAGAGCATAGAGGCTGCCATAGTTGCAGCATTACTACCCCCTACAACAATTGCAACCCTGTCTCTATAAAACATCGCATCGCAAGTTGCACAATAGGAGACTCCCTTTCCTAAGAATCTATCTTCATCCTTAAGGTTTAATTTGTTTCTGTTTGTACCAATACCAAGTACTACTGTTTTGGCAACATATTCCTTGTTAGAATCTGATGTAAGTTTGAAAATACCACCCTCTTTTTTAATTGTAACAATATGCTCTGCAGAGTACTCTCCACCGAGATCCTTTGCCTGTTCAAAAAACTTCATACCTAAATCTAATCCACTAATATCTGTTACTCCTGGATAGTTACAAACCTTGTGTGCCTCTGATATTGTTCCACCAAGTAATCTTCCAAAGACAATATTGCTTAATTTGTATCTACTAGCATATATACTTGCTGAAAATCCCGCTGGTCCACTACCAATTATTGCTATATCGTAAACTTTGTTTAATGTATCAGGCATAATACTTAGATACTCAAATTATCCGATTCATATTTTACCATACATTTGGTTAATTCCCCCAATATTTGATATCATTTGTTCATACATTAGTACTGCCTACATGACAAAGGAAAAAGTATATATTGTTGGACATACAAGACCTGATTTAGATTCAATAGCCTCAGCTCTAGGTTATCAGGCATTTATGAACTCCCAAGGTTTCTTTAACTATTACGCAATACGATGTGACAATGTTAACCCATTAACAGATTGGGTTTTTAAAGCTTTTGATACTAGACTACCAGAGTATATACCTAATGTTTCTGGTATGAATCTGGTACTTGTAGACCATACATATCCAGAAAGTAGACCAAAGGGTTGGGAAGAGGCAAAGATATTGGAAGTAATAGATCACCATGATGTTAAATTAGAGGATATTATCCCAGAAAAAATACATATTCGAGAGTGTGGTTCTACATCAACCTTAGTAACAGAGATGATTGTTGGATCAGGAATTGAGATACCAAAAAATATCTCATCCATTCTTCTCGCAGCAATAGTTGATGATACGTTGAATTTAGAATCTCCAACAACTACTGCACTAGATACTGATATGCTCTATACACTTGCGGATATTAGTGGAATAGGGGATCTAAAGGAATTTGTAGAGGAAATCTTCTCTAGGAAAGATCAATGGTCCTCTATGACACCCAAGGATATTTTAGAAATGGATATGAAAGAGGTAGTGATTAATGGAAAAAGGATAGTGATTAGTCAGATTGAGACCAGAGATAGTGATAGTATTGATGAAAAGACTCTCTTAGAAGAACTAAATAGAAGAGATCTTGTTAATTTGAGGATTGCTATGATTACAGATATTTTAAAGAATGAATGTAAACTTCTAGTAGTAGGTAAAGATCTGGAACTGTTTAGTATAGCCTTACAAGAGAAAATTATTAACAATACTGTAATTCTTTCTAATGTAGTTAGCAGAAAGAAGCAAATATTACCAATAATTAAGAGTATGTATTCTTAGGTCGTCTAAGTGGAAGATACCCTCTTAACGATCTGTTCAACGAGTGAAAGTGACAAAGCCCTCCTCTGACCATGGATCCCCTTGGGGAACCAAACGAATGTCCTGAGCCATTTCATAGCTGCAGTTGGTGAACTCTGAAGAAAACCTTTTCCCAAGTCTTTCCACAAAGGTTTTAACACCCTTGCAGTTAACAACAGCAACGAGTTTGTACTCATCGCTAGTCCAGGAAAAGGTTCCCGTCTGAGACATCGTGGATATAATTGCTGAGCCCTTTGCTTCTCCAGCTTGTATGTTTTGGCTAGTGTAGTGATTAAGCACTGCCAATCCAATTATTATACCCAGACCAAGTACGAACACCAGTAAAAGAGTTGCAGAGTGCTTACTCATTTCCTTCATCTCCTTTTCAATATTCCACACAGTGTGGTTGATTCGTATATAACATCTACTCAGGGTAGATATCAGATATGAACCAACCAGATGGAATACGCAACAGATCTTTTAAAGAACAAATCCCACAATAGTGGGACTAATCGGTATAAAAACCTTCAGACATTATACTACAGATATGCTCCAATCTCTAGTATCTGTAAGGATATCCGGGTTATCCTTTCTTACAATTACCATATACTCAAACATTACAGAGTTACCACCATTACGAGTTTTTGCAGACCACCCATCTTTGTCTATCTCTACCTCACCAGTATCATCTACAACCTGACACTCAATACAAATCACCATACCATCTACAAGTAGTGTACCTTTCCCTTTTCTACCATATGCGGGAATATCTGGTAAATCATGCAATGTTTTTCCTATACCATGACCTACAAACATCTTCAAAACATTAAAACCATTTTTCTTTGCAACACTCTCCATCTGATATCCTAAATCACCAGTATGATTACCAACTACTGCAAGAGGAATACAGCTCTCAACAGCTTCTCTCCCAGTATTAAGTAATTTAATATTCTTTGCATTTGGTTTACCAATACTCCATGTCCAACAATGATCTGTATAGAGTCCTTTATTAATTATTCCAAAATCTATAGAAACGAAGTCTCCATTCTTTAAGGGTATGTCCTTTGGAATACCATGTACAGCAACATCGTTTACGGAAATACAGGTGTTGTAATTGTAACCCTCAACTCTTTTAAATGCCGGTTGTACGTTATACTCCTTACAAAGAAATCCAGCTCTTCTATCTATTTCAAGAGGTGTAATACCAACTCTAAGATCCTCTCCCAATTTCTTTAATATCTTTACTGAAAGATCGGAGGCTTCTCTTAGCAGTTTCTCATCTTTAGGCTTTGTTAAAATCATACCTAATTATATCCCTAAAACAGAAAGAAATTAAGCTACAATATATAGCTCTTCTTCTGCTCTTGTTACAGCTGTATACAACCATCTTCTAAAGGTATCATCATCCATCTTTGAAAACCTTTCTTCAAACAGTACAACCCTCTTTGCTTGACTGCCTTGTGCTTTGTGAACAGTTAAAGCATATCCAAAGTCAAAATAGTTAAGTTCAGGAATTTTCTTTTCAATTAGATCTACAGAGTTAAACTGTTCAATGGAGATCTTTCCCCAGAATGGCAGATCTTCATAATCAAGAGCTATTTCTGCATCATAGTACTCCAAAGAGTCTTTACCCTCTCTTGATATATCAAGTATTGTACCTGTCATCCCATTGAAGATATCTACTATCCGGTTGTTCTTTAAGCAAATTACTCTATCTCCGACTTGAGGATTCGCAGTTTCAAAGTGTAAACTCCTAATTGCTTTGTTAAGATTGATTCTTGTTCGATTATACCCACATAGAACCATAGTATCATCATTGTATGATTCGAATATATCTCTAAGTGTATCCTGAGTCGCAGGTTCTGTTTTACTCATTTTTTTAACTGTTCTAGAGAACTCCTCAAAAGGAAGGTGTCCATACTTCCTAGCTATTTCAGAGACTTTTATTATTGGATTTTGCGCTTCCTGTCTATATATCTCTTCAAGTGTAAGATCTGGCTTAGACATAAGGTTGAAGTTACTATTTATAGGTGGTAATTGACCATGATCACCTACTGCAAGGATAGGGACATCAAAACTTAAAAGATCCTTCCAAATATCTTCGGTTACCATAGAGGCCTCATCTACAATTATCAGATTGTACTTAAAATCTTCCTCTGGAATTTTCTCCCACCCAATTATATTGTCATCATCATCTACAATCGCTCTGTAAATAAGTCTGTGAATTGTACCAATGAAATCATCATTGCTTACGGATTTACTCTCAACTAATTTTCTATTTAATACTCTAGTTGCCTTACCAGTGTAACTACAGTAAGCAATCTTTAACTTTTTGTTCTCTTTGTGGAGATATTCACTTACGTATCCAAGTAGTGTAGTTTTCCCAGTTCCAGCGTAACCTCCTAGTGTGGTATACTGACATTTAGACGATCTAAACCAATCTAAAATATTATCAGTTATTTTTAATTGTGTAGGTGATAGCTCGAAGTTTTTCATAGTAACGCTTTAAGTAGATTGATATATAATATTACAATGTTAAGCCCAATGGAAAAAATAATAAAAAGTATCCTCCTGTTTATACTTCTTGTCATACCTTTCTTAAATACGAATCTTACATACGCTCAAGAGGAAACTGTATCTGAAAACAAATATGCAATATATTTTGGTGGAATAGGGTGTCCACACTGTGCGAAAGTTTCCCCTGTTTTGTTAAAAAAGGTGAGCGAAGGTGGCTTTGTATTTGTTGAATATGAAATATACAAAAATCTTGCAAACTCACAAGCACTCTCCTCATATGCTGACGAGTACGATCTGAGCTTAGGAATTCCTCAGATCATGTTTGATAGAGAAAGCAAAGAGTCTGGAGATACCCCTATCTTGGGAAAATTGGATGAAATGATTAGTAATGCAAAACCTAATACACTCTTTCTATCAGATGGTACTGAAGTATCATTTGAAGATCTTGATTTAAATGACTTAGAGAGATATCCAACTTTCTATGCAAAAGATAGGGTTGCAATAAAGAAGTCTTTAAGAACACTCACGGACGAACAAAATACACAAATTAAGGAATTCATATCCTCAAAGGAAATAAGCGAAGCGATAAAAGATTTAGATGGTAAAAGTGTAAAAACATCTAAACTAGAATATTCAGGAGGTTCATTGACCTTTGATAACGCATTAGAAGTCAATGGTTGGTTATTACAATGGAATGGCGAAGATACTCAAAACAATTCTGGTATTGTTAACGATGGAGATACACAGAGTGGCGATGAAGCTGGGGGAGTATCTGTATGGAAAACTATCATGCTCGGTTTAGCAGACTCTGTAAACCCATGTGCAATCTCAGTTCTAGCTCTAATGCTCATTGCAATAGTTACCTACAATCCTGGAGATAGAAAGCAGATACTTTTTGCAGGTCTATCCTTTGTTCTCGCTGTAATAATTATGTACCTTCTGTATGGATATTTAATAATCACTGCCTTCCAATTTGTACAATCAATAGCTTCTATTAAGCTGTATATCTACAAAGCATTAGGGGTAGGGGCAATACTTTTAGGTATACTGGAATTAAAGGACTACTTTAAGTACAAACCGGGTAGTATTGGTACTGAGATGCCTCTTTTCTTAAGACCAAAGGTAAACGAGATAATATCAAAAGTAACATCTCCTGCAGGTGCATTTGGAATGGGACTCTTTGTTACACTCTTTTTACTACCATGTACCATAGGCCCATACATTATTCTTGGTGGAATGTTAGCTGATGGAGGCTTTGTAGCTTCAATACCAATGTTACTTCTTTACAACTTAGTCTTCGTATCTCCAATGATTATTGTAACAATTTTGGTATATATAGGTTCTAAGAAAGCAGAGGATGTAAAAGATTGGAAAGAGAGAAATGTAAGAAAAATGCACCTTGTTGCAGGTGCATTAATGCTTCTAATCGGAACTTTAATGGTTCTTGGGGTTATTTAATCTCTAAAAGAACAACCTTAAAAATTAAACCAGCATTTGCAGGGATGACATCACCTGCACCATATGAACCATATCCTTGTGATGAAGGAATCTTCAGTGTTCTTTCTTCACCAACCCTCATTCCCTTTATACCTTCTTCCCAACCAGAAATCACCATATTCTCACCTAATGTGAATTCGAATGGTGAATTTCTGTCATATGAACTGTCAAACTTAGTTCCATCCTTTAGTGTACCCTCATAGTTAACAACAACCGTATCTCCTACCACAGCCTGAGGGCCAGTACCCTCCTTTGTTGTTTCAATTTCTAATTCATCAAAATCGTTCAAAGCGTCTACCTCCTTTCCATTTGAGATTTGCTCCATTTCATAATCTGTAAAGGTATCAACTTCTCTGTCCTTACCCATATAAACAAATATTAATAGTGATGCAATCAATACTAGTGGTACAGCAATAAATACAAACTTTGCTCCTTGTGGTATCTCCATTGATTTAGAACTTTTAATTTATATCTTTTTGAATATACCAGTATAACTAAAATGCTACAACTTTTTTAATTTGTCTATCAAATATTGTTGTGTTACAATGATGTTCAACAATAAATTTTTAGAGTAATGATTGTGCCACTCGAGAAACAAATTATCCAAAACACCCTCGATTTTATCAAAAATATAGAGTTACGCTCATACAAAAAAGGTGAGCTATCTCCCCTTCAGCTTCGGACCCTTGTCTTTATCAAAGACAAAGGGTGTGTTAAATCTAGTGATCTCGCAAAGCAGTTTAATGTAACACCTGCAACAATAACCGCACAGATAGATAAATTAGTTTCTAACGGTTGGTTGGAAAGATGTGATGACGGCAATGATAGAAGAGTAATAAATATTACCTTAACAAAAATGGCAGACAAAGAGGTAGATGCTCTTGTAGACAAAACTGTTAAAAGATATGACTGGGTCTTTAAGTCCTTAACAAAGGAAGAGCAAAAACAGTTTCTTAATTTGGTTATAAAAATAAACCAAAATGCTCACAGATCGGAGGAATATTAAATATATGTCAAACAAACTCCTCCTGTATATAGATACAGAAACAACAGACGTACAAAGCAAAGACCTTTTACAAGTGGCTTTTGTTACAGATGACCCTAACATATGGTTAAATTCTTTTGTAAAACCAAGACAAGAGATAACATTTGGATCAATGGCAATTCATAATATTACTCCAGAAGATGTAGAAGATAGGGAATACTTTGAAGATGCTTTAGTTCCAGAGGATGGGAAAGATCCTGAATTCACGGGTACTTCATTAAAAGAATATTTAGAATTCCTTGCAAAGAAATACGTCTTTGTTGCCCATAATTCCGATTTTGATGTAGAAGTTCTTGAGAAAAAGGGAATACACATTGAAGACCCAATATGTACATTAAAAGTAGCAAGAAATGCCCTTACAACACAAGATGGCAAGGATTTAGAAAGCTACAAACTTCAATATCTCAGATACTATCTTGGACTATACAAAACAGAAGATAAGGGGCATATGACTGCTCATGATGCCTTAAGTGATGTTTACTTCCTTAGAGACCTATTCAACTACCTTAAAGACAACACAAAGTTAAGTATTGAGAATATGCAATTGATAACTAAACAACCACAGATAATGAGAGAGATGTCTTTTGGGAAATATATGGGTAAAACATTCGAGGAAATAGAGAGAACAGACAGGGAGTATTTGGAGTGGTTGGTAGATAGTATGAGTGACAAGCCAGATTTACAATGGAATGCAAAAAGAGCGCTTGACCAAGGATTAAGAAGTAGAACTCAATCTCTGTTCTAAGGAGGTTCTTAATTTCAAGACATCTTCCTCTCTGAACACCGACACTATTATAAAATCCTTGAAAGACTTTTCAATCTCCTTCTGTTTCTTCTCTAAGTCCTCAAGGGATAATATGTCAGCCTTTGTGAATACTACAAACTCGGGAAGAAGATCCAAGTCTTTAGATATTTTAGAGAACTCCTCTCTCATCTTTTTGTAGCTATCCAATATATTCTCATTTTCTAAGCTAATACAATGCACTAGAAGTTTAGAGTATTTTGTATGTTTCAAAAACTCAGTTCCTAAACCTTTACCCAAATATGCCCCTTCGATTAAACCCGGCAAATCCATTAATACAAATCTTTTCATAACAGCTAACTGAGGATCTAATGTAGTGAATTCATATGATGCAACCTTGTACTTTGCATTTGTGAGAGCATTTATCAAACTAGATTTACCTGCATTCGGAAACCCCAAGAAGATAGCATCTGCCCTCAAGTTTAATTCAAAAGAAAGTTGAATACTTTCTCCCTTCTCAGCCCTTTTTCTTGAAAGTTTCCCATCCCAACCCTCACCTCTAAGTGCAAAATTACCAATACCACCAACTCCACCACTTAATACCTTAACTCTCTCTCCTACCTTTGATATTTTGAATATCTCTGTTCCATCGGCATTAAGAACCTTTGTTACAAGAGGAACATATACAATTAAATCACTTCCATCTTTTCCGGTTCTTTTGTTTTTCTCTCCTCTGTTACCATCCTGTGCACGAAGAGATGTAGTCTTTTCCAGATGTGATAGGTCAAAGATATTACTACTACCTTCAATATATACATCTCCTCCCTTACCTCCACTACCACCATCAGCCTTTCTTGCACTATCAAATGCAATTAAGCCTTCTCCTCCATTCCCTGATTGTATCTTTACTCTTGCAAAATCTTTCATAGCAAACATTCTACATTAGAATAGGGACTTTTGTAACCTTTTGACAATATATTTCCAGAATGTTACTCTGGATATATTACTGCTCCTAATTTGTTGTATATACAGATGAAAAACAGATTCTCTTTGAAATTTGGTGGCCAATCAGGACAAGGCATTAATACTCTTGGTGAGATTCTTTCGAAAGGTATAAAAAACTCAGGTTTCTTTACATTTGCATATAGGGAGTATCCATCAATAATTAAGGGTGGATATGCATCATATCAAATAGATTTCTCAGATAGCGAAGTAAACTCTTCCTCAAGATATACTAATATCTTAGCTTCTTTGGCACCTGAGGCACTACACAAATATATTCAATCAGTTAACAGAAACGGCCTTATCCTTCACTCTGTAAAAGAGTTTGAGTTTACAAAAGAAGAGGATGAATATATTTCTGAAAACGATATTGAAGTAATCTTTTTAGATACAGTTGCTATTGCAGAGGATAACAAGGCACCAAAGATCATGGCCAATGTAGTTATGCTTGGATATATATGGGAGATATTAAATCTAGATATAAAAGTATTAGAAAATATCCTTAAGAAGAAATTCCAAGGTAAAAATATTGATATGGATGCAGAGTTTAGATGCTTAAGGGCTGGTTTTACATACCAGAAACCTCAGAAATATGAATTAAAAGATATGCCTGTAAAAAAGATTCCTTTTTGGAACAAATCCAAAATACTTACAGGGAATGAAGCCATAGCATTGGGCGCAATCTCTTCTGGTTGTAGGGCATACTATGCATATCCAATGACTCCTTCTACTGCAATATTAGAGGTGTTAGGGGATACATACAAAGAAACAGGTTTACTAGTTAAGCAAGCAGAAAGTGAAATTACCGCAGTTCAATTAGCTATGGGAAGCATGTATATGGGAACAAGGGCTTTTACAGCAACATCAGGAGGAGGTTTTGATCTAATGACAGAAACACTTTCATGTGCCGGTATGACAGAAACACCTTTAGTAATAGTCCTAGGACAAAGATCTGGTCCAGGCACTGGAGTTCCTACTTGGACTGGAGCTGGAGATTTAGGAGTTTCCATTGGTGCTGGGCATGGAGAGTTTCCAAGGTGTGTAATATCTACTAGTGATGCGAAAGATAGCTACGAATTAATACAAAGTTCTTTTAATATTGCCGAGAAATATCAACTTCCTGTAATACTTTTAACAGAGAAACAGAACGCCGAATCCCTGTTTAATATTAAAGATCTCCCTAAGCCTCTAAAAATTGAAAGAGGACTAAACAAGGGAAAATACAGGTATGAAATTACTAGCAGTGGAATATCCCCAAGATGGCTTCCTCAAAAAGGTAGTCAAACATATATTATAAATAGCGATGAGCATAACCAGGAGGGTATTAGCACCGAAGAAATTGAAAATATTGTAGAGATGTCTGAAAAAAGATTAAGGAAAATCAATACTCTAAGAAAAGATCTCCCAGAGCCCAAATATTTTGGATCAAAAGATCCAGACATAGTATTTGTAGGAATGGGAACAACAAAGAATGCAGTACTAGATGCAATAACTCAATCTGAGAAAAAGATTGGATATCTACATTACCAATACATATACCCATTAAAGTTTGAAAAGATATTAGAGATGTACGAGGATGGTAGCAGAGTCGTACTGATTGAAAACAATCAAACTGGAGAGTTAGGGAAGTTAATCAAAAGGGAGTGTAACTTTGAATTTCCTGAAAAACTTCTTAAGTTTGATGCTAGACCATTTTTTGTAGAGGATATTTTAGATTTTTTGGAACAGTAATATGTCAATAAGTATTGAAGATTACAATACAAATATAAAAAATACATGGTGTCCTGGCTGTGGTAACTTCACCATACATATGGCTCTTAAACAGGCCCTTGTTGATCTAAAAAAATCTCCTAGTGAAGTAGTAATTACCTTTGATATAGGATGCAACGGTAATGGTGTAGATGATATCGAAGGCTTTAGGTTTAAAGGATTACATGGAAGATCAATACCATTAGCCGTTGGTGCACACCTAGCAAACAGAAAGATGACTGTAATTGCAGATATAGGGGATGGAGGCTGTTTGCACGAGGGTATAGATCATTTAATACATGGTATACGATCCAACTATGACATTACCGTAGTTATTCATAACAATCAGAATTTTGCTCTTACAACGGGCCAAGCTACATCAACATCAAAACAGGGCAAGAGAATGTATGCACTACCCGATGGCAAACCTGAAGGAGATATTAACATAGGAGAGCTTGTATTAAGCTTAAATCCAACATTCTTTGCAAGAGGATACTCAGGAGAGCTCCGACAGCTATCAGAACTATTTAAAGAGGGTATAAAGCACAAGGGGTTTAGTGTAATAGAAGTGATGCAGCTTTGCCCTACATACAATCCGGAATGTTCACCAGAGTGGTTTAAAGAAAGAATTAAGGTAACAGAACCTAAAGGCACAATTAGTGATGCAGTAAAGTGTGTTAAGGATCCAGAAAACATCTATACAGGTATCATATACAAAAATATTGGAAGACAAGACTTCTACAGTAATTTGGAAAACAGAAAGAAATACAAAACAGAACTGGTAGACGAAGTAAGAAGTCATGAGATAAAAAATATATTATCAAGATTCGAATAGAATGATAAAAGAAAACATCCTTTCTCCTAAAAGTATTGCCATTGTAGGAGCTTCACAAGATAAAAATAAAATAGGCAATGTAATACTTAGAAACTTGCTAGAGGGTGGCTACAATGGAAAAGTCTTTACTGTAAATCCTAAGTATAAAGAAATCGAAGGAAAACAATGCTTTCCAGAGCTTACATCAATAAAAGAATCCGTAGAAATGGTATGCATAGTTGTACCATCTCAATTTGTATCTGCCGTTGTAGATGATTGTATTGCGAAATCTGTATCTACTGTATTGATAATCTCTGCTGGCTTCAAAGAAACAGGGAAAGAAGGTAAAGCTCTTGAAGAGGAGATTGCTACTAAACTTAAAAATGCAGGAATAAGATTAATCGGTCCTAATAGTCTTGGATATATTAATAATAATTCAAACATTAACCTCTCTTTTGCAAGAGCTAATCCAGGAGATGGGACTACCGCATTCATATCTCAATCAGGAGCTTTTGCTACAGCAATAATGGATATGGCATGTAGAGATAATATCGGATTCTCGAAGATAATCTCCATTGGTAATAAGGCAGATATAAATGAGAATGAATTAGTAGAGTTCCTACAAAAGGATAAATATACAGAATCAATAGCAATATATCTTGAGGAATTTGACGATGGTAAAGACTTTGTAGAAATCGCAAAGAAGGTTGATAAACCAATCGTTATAATTGCCCCAGGAAGTTCACAAAAAGGCACGGAGGCTATATCTTCCCATACAGGCTCTTTAGCAAAATCATATGACATAACACTAGCTGCAATAAAGAAAGCAAATTTAATAAAAGTAGAAAGCTCAGAAGAGCTCTTTGATACGCTAAAAGTGCTTTCAGGCAAGAAACTACCGAAAGGAAAAAATGTAGGTATTGTTACAAATGCAGGAGGGCCTGGAATAATGGCTACCGACTTTGTAGAAAGCTTTGGTCTTAATGTTGCTAATATTGGAGATAAAACCAAGGAGAAACTACGAAAAGAGTTGCCTGTGTTTGCAAACGTAAACAACCCTGTCGATATACTTGGCGATGCCCTCTTAGATAGATATGAGAAAGCTATAAATATTGTTCTAGATGACATAAATGTAGATTCCTTGCTTGTCATACTTACTCCTCAATTAGTTACAGATATTACTGGAGTTGCAAAATTAATTGCAAACATACAAAAACAAACATCCAAACCCATATTTTCATGCTTCTTAGGCGGAAAAGAGATTCAAGATGGTAATAGTATCCTTGGTGCATACGGCCTTTATTACTCAAATGATATAGAGGACACAGTAAAACTAGTAAGCAAGTTAACAAACTATGTCATAAATGAAAATACATATACCTCTAGAGATGTGTCTACACTTAAAGGGAAGGCGAAGTTTAAAAAAGATATTGAAGAAATAATTACAGATGAGTTAGAGGTTCTACCTGATAATATTACAATGGAAATTGCTAAAGAGTTTGCCCTAGATATTCCTAATCAACTAATTACAGCAAGTATCGACGAGGCAATCGAGTTTGCAGCGAAGAACTTTCCAGTAGCTATTAAAGCAACAGCGAAAGATCTGGCTCACAAGACAGATTTTAAAGGACTCTTCCTTGATATTAGGACCATATCTGAGCTACAAGCAAAGTTTGAAGAATTAACTTCAAATATTGAGAAGGTAACAGGTAAAACAACTCCAGAAATACTTATACAGGAAATGATTGAACCAAAAGCCGAGTTCTTCATAGGAGCAAACAGAGAGGGAGATATAGATATTTACGAACCAGAGGGTTTGGGATTTGGGCATCTAATGGCAATAGGTCAAGGGGGTATATATACTGAGGTATATAAAGATATAGAAAAATTCTTAGTTCCAGAAAGTATAAAAAATATTACAGAGGCATTAGAAAGAACTAATATATACAAAGTTATAAATGGATTTAGAGGAAAAGCACCATTAGCAAAACAATCCTTAATTGAAACAATAGACAAGATACAAGGAATATTAGTTACATATCCAGAGATATACACGATGGATATAAACCCAGTAATACTAACAGAGGAGAGAGCCGTTCTTGTAGATATTAAGATATTTATTAAACGTTAAGAAGTTTCTTCACTTCCTCTATATCATTCCAAATATACTCTGTTTGACCAAAACATAGTGAGGATTCATGAGCTTTACCTGTAATTATTACAGTATCACCCTCATTCGCAATCTGTATTGCTCTACTTATTGCATCTCTTCTGTTTTTTACATTCATACTCTCATCATCAAACCTAATCAACTCCTTACCTTTGTAACCCTTGGCTATCTCATCATTAATATCTTTCAAAGACTCTAATCGAGGATCCTCTGCAGTTAATATTGTAATATCGGCAATCTCTCCAGAAATTCTACCCATCTGTGGCCTTTTAAAGTAGTCCCTATGCCCAGCACATCCAAAAACATGTATCAATCTACCCTTGGTCATCTCTTTGGCAGATTTAAGTGCATTCTCTAAAGCATTGGGAGTATGAGCATAATCTACAATTACAAAAAACGGATCTTTTTGTATAACTTCCATCCTACCCGTAATTGTTTTGAATGAAGAAATATATTTACCAATATCTTCCATAGACATATTTTCAAGATTTTTAACAACTATTGAAGCTGCTAAGAAATTTGATATGTTGTATTTACCCAAGATTGGAAGAAAGATATCTTCGCTATCTACGTTAAAATATATTCCCTCATCAGATTCCCTGATCTCTGAAGCATATAGGTCTGCCTTTTCTAACTGAGAGTAGGTAAAATGAGAATGCAAAGGAGATAGATAATCATACGATCTTGAGTCATCGATATTTAATGCGACAATACAATTTCGTTTTGTATGCCTGGTTAGGAGTAAAGATTTTGCTTTTACTAAGTTTACCCAACTTTTGTGATAGTCTAAGTGTTCCTCTGTAATATTTGTATACGCTATCGCATCGAACTTTAATCCCATTATACGACCCTGTGAGAGACCGTGAGAGGTTGTTTCAAGAATCATATGAGTGCAATTAGACTTTTCAGCTTTCTGTAGAAGTGAATATAGCTCCTGTGAAGTAGGGGTTGTAGTATGAAAACCAGTATCAATATTCTCATTCCCTATTTTTGCAGATACTGTAGTGATCAATGCTGGTTTAAAGCCATGTTCTTTAAGTAAATGATATATCATGGTACAGGTAGTCGTTTTTCCATCAGTACCAGTAACAGCAATATATTTCATTTTGGAATAATCTATTTGATACAAGGGGGCTATATTCGAGTCTTTAAAAGCTTTAATTTCAACATCAGAAAGCTTTTGAGATTCATAATCATCCAAAATCATATGATATATCTCACCAACCTCAAACTTTGGCACATTATTATTTGCTGCAAAGATCTCACTTTGTAATCTCTGAGGTAAATCATTTGAATATATATATCCATCGGTATCAAATCTTTCACCATTTTTTGGATTCTCATACACAATATCAATTCCCAAAGATTCCAGTTCATCCGTTTTTTCTGACTTACGAAGATCATACCCCTTAATTTCACAACCCTTCAGGAGAAGATATTTTGCAACGTAGTAGGCACCCTTACCTCCAATACCTAAGATTGTATATGATCCAATATCTTTGTAATCAGTCATATCTATTTTTCACAAGTTAAAGTAGTTAAACAATTTTACTACTTTTTGTTCAAACAAGCCTCAACAAAGCCAAGAAATATTGGATGAGGTGAAAGGAATCTTGTTTTAAGTTCCGGATGATACTGTGTAGCTACAAAGAATGGATGAACTCTTCTATCGATCTCTATCGCTTCAACAAGCTTACCATTTGGACTTTTACCGGACAGAATCAAACCAGCCCTTTCAAATTGCTCTCTATACTCATTGTTAAATTCGTATCTATGTCTATGTCTTTCTAAAACAGTTGGTAATTTCTTAAAGAGATCATTTTTGTATTCTTTGTACAAAGAATCAAGTAAACTGCCCTTTAAAATTTTACATGGCCAAGAACCTAATCTAATTGTTCCCCCAAATTTTCCATCTTTGAGTATTTTTTTCTGTTCCTCCATTAGATGTATAACCAGGTTTTTACTTTTTGGATCCACTTCTTCAGAATTAGCATCTTCTAAGCCTAGAACATTTCTAGCAAATTCAATAACGGCCATCTGCATACCGTAGCAAAGACCTAGATATGGAATTTTGTTCTCCCTTGCAATCTGTATTGCCCTTATCTTACCCTGAGCCCCTCTACTGCCCCATCCCTGAGGAACGATAAGGCCATCCATACTAAGCAATTCATCTTGCAACTGTTTATCAGTATTAAAATCATCTGCAACAATCCAATGAATATTCGCTTTAACACCTTTTTCCCAACTCGCATGATTAATTGCCTCTAGTACAGACACATATGAATCCTTTAAATCGAATTTACCACTCTTGAAATATTTTCCAACAATTCCAATATTGATTTCTTTCTTCAAAGATCTCATCTTACGTGTTTTCCTTTTCCACTCCTTCATTAGAGCTGTTTTTCTTGGTTTCAATGAAAGAGCTTTTAAAAGATTCTTTCCTAAATTTGCACTCTCAAAGTTCTCTGGGACATCATATATATAGTCAACATCATTTGCAGAGATTATGTGAGCGGTTGGGACATAGCAATAACGGGAGAGCTTTTCTTTTCTAACATCATCAAGACCAAGCTTTGATCTAGCAATCAAAAAATCGGGATGTAAACCGTGAGCATTAAGTAGTTGGGTAGATATCTGTACAGGTTTACTCTTCATTTCACCAAGAGTACCAGGAACTGGAAGATATGAAACGTGTACATGTACAACATCTTGGGGATTTTGAATTTTCATAATCTTGTTCGCCTCAAGGAATAGGGCATTACCTACCTCTCCTACAGTACCTCCAATCTCAACAATAGTTATATCTGCGCCACTTTGGGTAGTTACCCCCTTTATCCATGTAATAATTTCATCTGGTACATGGTAATCTAGACTTACCCATTTACCTTCATATGCAAGAGATCTTTCATCCTTAATTACTTTCTCTAGAATAGCACCACATGTCATAGAATTCGGTCTAGCAAAAGACTCATTTACAAATCTCTCATATGTACCTATATCCATATCTGTTTCAAAGCCGTCTTCTAGTACAAATGTCTCTCCATGTTCAAGTGGATTCATAGTCCCCGCATCCACATTTAAATATGGATCAGCTTTTATCATGGTTATTTTGTAACCATATGACTTTAAAATGAAAGCTATAGAGGCTGCGGAGATTCCTTTTCCTATACCAGAAATTACTCCCCCTGATACAAAAATGTATTTAGACATATTAGAACTAGTTAGAGGTTATTGAATAGGTTATAGGGCTAAGAAAGAAAAGTCAAACAACTAGTAAGTTTTCTTTTTTGAAAAAGAATTCCATTCTTCAACAAGTTTTACTGTCTCCGAACTATCAATTCTTTCTTCAACTAAACCCTCATTATTTCCTCTTTCATCATCAAAACCCATATTCATTGCTTCACGATATGTATTGCCGTAATATACTTTCTTTATCTTTGCCCAATTAATTGCTGCCTCACACATCTTACAAGGTTTACCAGTGGTATATATCTCACAGGAAGAAAGGTCAAAGCTTTTTAACTTCTTACTGGCCCCCCTTATTACATTTAACTCTGCATGGCATGTAGCATCCTTTTTTCTTAAAACAGTATTGTGATCCTTTGCTAGGATCTTACCATCTTTAACAATTACGGCTCCAAATGGGCCTCCATGTCCCTTAGACATTCCTTTTCTGGCTTCATCCATAGCTATCTTCATATACTGGTTCATGAGGTATAATTCGTTAATACATTAATGTTAGATATTATCATGGAAGAAAGAGAAAAGGACAGTACAAGAAGAGCAATGATAAAAGAGGCATATGAAATGACTGAAAACAAATGGAGATACCTTTCTATGGATGATCTATACAAAGCACTTCTATGTATATTTTCAACTAATAGGAGAGAAGAAAGGCAATGGATACGAGTAGAATCAAGGGATGCAAAAAGACAGGTTGAAGTAATACATATTCTTCTTTTACTAAAAATGACAGAACCGGACAACTTGCTCTCTTTTGGAAGATATCTACAAGGTAATATGCAATGTAGTGAAAACAGTATCCAACCACTCTATATACCTACAGAAGAAAATGAAGATCCACCTTTAATAGATATTGAGATGGATGATAGTTCTCACCTAATATTGAATGTAAAAAATTTTACTCAAATTTCCTAGAGAAGTCTATACCTTCAGCATGAACCTTCTTTCCAGTCCTTCCCAGATCTTTCTCATATCTACTAGCATACTCTTTGTATTTCTTTACCCTCTTTATCCTTTCTTTTACTGGATATTGATAGTTTATCCCAGGGCCATTTATACATCCCCCCTCACATGTAAGAATATCTAGAAATTTATAATTTTTGTAATATCCATCTTTAAATCCATCAAGAATCTTAATTATGTTACTCATTCCTTCCATTACCAATATATCCTTCTTTTTTAATATATCTTCATATTGCATGGTATTAGATAGCCCACCAGACAATGGATATACCTTTGTATAGTCGTTATAGAATTTATCAAAAGTAATACAATGTTTAGGGTCTGTAATCTTCTCTGGGATATTGTATTGAATAAATAGTTCATCTAACTCTCTAAAAGTTAAAACCTCATCTATAGTACCAAGCTCTTTAGCCTCCATTTTCTTTGTTAAACATGGTCCAACGAATACATTTACATAACCGGGGAAGTGTTTCTTACATATTAATCCCATACTACCCATTGGAGAATGAACAGGAACAAGATTCCTTAATAAATGGGGATACTTCCCTCTAATCACATTTACAAGAGTAGGGCAAGGAGATGATATCCAAGTTCTATCATTCTTCTCCTTAAGTAATTGATAGTAAGCTAAATTTGTCATCTTAGCACCAAATGTTACCTCTACAACTTTTTCAAACCCTAAAGCTCTTAACCTGTATACAATGTCTGGATAGTCATATACAGATACAAACGATGGGGCTAACAGGCATAGATACTTTTTTTCTTTCTCAAATTTCATTAATTCTGTTTTTAAATTTAAAAATGACATTATCACCAGAATATGACCCCCAGAAATCGCCTGTAAACCTAGGTATTGTCTCCATTGACTCTAAATTTATACCTGGCTGCTTTAGAGAGTACCCTGTGAAATATTTCTCACTATATCCTCCAGAAAGTAATAACATACCACCAGGTCTCAAAGAAGAGGCAATACTCTCATATACAGAATCTGGTATCTTCGATAATGTGGGGAATCGTAATAGGAATATTAAATCGTATTCTTCAAATGGAAAATCTTCAAAGAGTCCCCTATATCTTTCAATTTTAAAGTTATCAGTCTCTTCTAACTTCAGAAATGTTCGATTAAATAGTTCATCGTTGTCCTCTTTATCAACGCATGTTACTGTTACTGGTTTCGCTCTTCTATCAGCCCAATCTTTTACAATATGAGCTTCTGGGTTGTATGGTCCAGTCCCGAGTACAAGTATCCTAGGACTTTCTACATCTTCTAATTCATCCATATCAAAATCTACACGATCAAGGATAGCCTGAACTTCATTAATAGAGTCTAAACGCTCTTGTTCAATCTTTTCTCTGAATCCTCTAGAATCCTGCATAACAACATATTAAACATTTAGTGATTTTATTTCAAATCTCCATATGTTAAACTTGGATATGGAACCAACAAGAATACATTTACAAAAGTCTATACTTGATATTGATTACTTACTACTACCATTTCTCTATCTATCTTCCTTCTTAATTCCATTACTAATTCCACAACCCCAGTTAATAGTTGGTAGTGCTATCAACTTCTTGATAGTGTTTTCATCATTAAAATACGGTTTTAAACAATCTATACCACTTTTAATAATTCCCTCTTTGGTTGCAACTGGTACTGGATTGTTATTTGGTAGTGCTACGTTGTTTCTTCTTTACTTAATGCCCTTTATCATTATTTCAAATGTATTACTTTCTTTGAGTGTTTCTAAGTTTAAGAATGTAATAGGAGGAGTATTGGGAATACTCTTTAAGGTTGGATTCTTGTATACCTCTACCTTAATACTTATAGAATTAATAGGATTACCAAGCATATTCCTCACATCTATGGGGTATATGCAAATTATTACAGCAGGAATAGGCTCTTCAATTGCCATCCTTTTATATCTCTATACAAAGGGAAAATAACGGTATTTGACTTCTTGATTTTACGATTATATTATAAGATATAGAGATATATCTCTAATAAGTAATTTAAATACTTAATTAAATGAGGAAGAAAACCCTTCATAGAGTTAGTGCCCAAATTTTAAACTCCCTTTTACTCTTTTCAATTCTAATACCCAATCTTCTATCACCCGTTGTTGTTATTGCTCAAGATTTAGATCTTGCAAAGACAGATAGTATTGCTGAAATACCGACTGACGAATCAGAAGATATTTTAGAAGAGGGGATATCAACCTCAATATTCGAAGAGGGAATCTATACAGTATTTCCTGTAGAAGAAAAAGAATATGTGTATCCTGAAGATGATCGAGTAAGAATAACGTTCACTTCTGTTACAGAGGAAGGAGATCTCCGAATAAGTAAGGTTTTGCTTACAGATGAAGAGAAAGAGCTTTTAAATACAACAGATAGCTATGCTTGGGATTTTACTTCTACAATGGCTAATGGATCGTTTACATATGATTTAGTACTACCCAATGATCAAGGAGAAAATATTGAGGTTAAATATACAGAAGATGGTAGTACATACAATCCAATAGACTCAGTACTTGTAGAGGGAAATACGATTAGGATATCAGGTTTAGATCATTTCACAACTTTTGTAGTTATTACGCCCAATCCAGTAGGCAATGGCAACAACTCAGATTCAGAATCTTGTGTAGCCTCTGGTAGTGGGTACACATGCTACGATACTGTTCAAGCCGCTATAAATGCTGCAACGAATGGTGACACTATATTAATTCGAAGCAATGTAGATATTACATCTCAGATTACAATTAACAAGGAAATTACTTTAGAAGGAAATGGTTTTACAATTTTTAGCAAATTTGCAAAAACAGACAACTCAAATAACTCAGCGATTGGTATTCAAGCAAATAATGTAACCATCAGGGACTTAACTATAGATGGAACAGATGGAACCAATTTGCACGGTATAAACATATATACAGTTAATAACATACTTCTTGATACGGTAACCTCAATTAATAACGACCGATCGGGAATAGTTGTTAATGGATCAATTGTAACTGCAAGAGATATAACAACTAGTGGTAACTTATGGCATGGTATAAATGTAGCTCAGGGATCTGGTGTAACATCCGAAGCAAGATTAATAATCGAAAAAATTAGCAATCAATCCGACCTTTTTCATATCTACATAGATGATATTACTACAGACTCATCCGTTACAGATATTGATAATCAATATAATTATGCAGATTCTGAAAATAAAAGATTGTATACTCTCAAACCCCCTGTACCAAGTATTCCTGTACTAGAATATCCAATAGATGGGGTTTCAATCAATGACAATACACCTTTGATGCAATGGGAAGATTCTACGGTTACAGGTGGCTCAATAAAGGGATACTACTACAGAATTTTCTACAATTGTTCTGACATATCTAATATCCCCGCCTCATGCTCAGTATATCCCAATTCTACAGGAGTTTGGAGACCTATTTCTGAATATCAGGCTGGAACAACACAAGACAGAACATATTACTGGCAAGTTAAGGCAGTGGATATGAATGATAATGAGAGCGAATGGTCAGAGCTTGAAAAGTTCACTATAGACACTATTGCACCAAGTGCTCCAATAGGCCTACATAGAAGGGGACTTGATAGTACTTTGTATCAATGTAGTGATTTGACAACATTGCAAACTTTAATCCCAGATTGGGATGATAATACAGAATCAGATCTCTCACACTATGAATACACCTCTTTCCACCCAAATGGGAGTATAGGTATTAACGAGCAGAAATTGTTTACATCTGAATTTGTACATAGTTGGGTACCAACAGTAGATGGAACATATGGTTATGCTGTAAGAGCTGTTGATCTCGCTGGAAATAAATCAGCCTGGTCATTAAGTGACAAAACACTTCTAGGGAGTTGCCAAATAACATATGACAGTACACCACCAGAAGCTCCTTCAATAGTATTTCCTGCAGAGGGTCAATATTTCAACTCTACCCCTATCTTAAATGATTGGACTGATGTATCTGACACATCAGGTATCAAAGAATATCGAATAGAATATATCTATGATGATGGTCATACATTCTCTGGAGGTCCATATAGACTTACAACATTAAGTCAAAGGAATCATGTTCCAAATATTTCAGAACAAGGAGGAGTCACAATAAGGGTACAAGCGATAGATAATGTCGGTAACGAAAGTGCATGGAGTACTCCTGTCCATTATTTCTATGATGCAACCAAACCTTCCACCCCAGAAGTATTAGGCTTTAATAATCCAACAACCCAATGTGGTGGATATACAAACGTAAAAAATACCACTGTTGACTGGTCTGATTCTGATGGTACGGGATCTCCAATAAAAGGTTATGAATATCAAATTAACTATCCAACTACCTCAGGTACAAGAGGCCTATGGACCGTATTCTTTAACGGAGTCAATTCTCAATACAGTGGTTCTTTAAATGAAGGAAGACACTACATTAGAGTACGCGCTCAAGATATGGCTGGAAACTGGAGTAACTGGAGTCAAGATTGGTTAACACCGAGTACCCTTACAACAGATGAAATGCAAGATAACTGTTCAATAGAATTGGATACAATAGTTCCTGAAATCCCAACTGGACTTTACTTCTGGGATGTAGATAACAACAAAGAGGTAATGTGTGGAGGATATAGCAATACAAAACATATTAAAGAGCACTGGAATTCAACATCAGATATAAATTTCTACAAATATGAATACTCGTCATTTAATGCTCCTACAGGATCTGCAGGATTAGTATCTTCACCATTTTATACAAATTACTTTGACAGTTCATGGTGGAATATACCAATGGAGGGAACATATGGTTTTCAAGTTAGAACAGTAGACCTAGCAGGTAATATATCTGGTTGGTCACTTGATGGTCCATACGGCTTCTCAAGTAGCTGTAAGATCATTATAGACTGGACTCCACCATCAGTTGAAATAACTAACCCTTCAGACACTGAGTATGTAAAAGGTACTGTAGACTTTAGAGGCTCCGTTCAAGACAGTAATCTACTTAGATACTACTACAGTATAGAAGGAGTAAAGTCACAAACAATTACAACATCAACCAATTTATTAGATGAAACCATCTACACTTGGGATACAACAGCCAAACCTGATGGGGAGTACGAAATGAGACTTGAAGCAAGAGATAAGGCCAATAATAAGGACAACAATATTTCGGTAGATGTAATAAATGTAATTGTAGATAATACAATCCCTACAGTATCTACATTAGATGATTTTGCAATCCTCGAAGGTTCTACAATTCCAACAAAAGAAGTACTCGCTGAGGACAATTTTGAAATAGAGAAATTCTGCTATTCAATCCAAAGTGATCTAGGAGACCATCCTAACACATGTATCTTCCCCTCAGTAGAGACAAATAGCTGGAATATCGATTTAACAGCTACAATACTTACAGAATTGAATAACAGCTATGGTATTAACACCCTTGTTGCAGATACATCACTTATACCAGAAGGTGACTACACAATCACTTACTACAGTAGAGATATGGCTGGTAACGAATCCAACCCTCATACTTTTGTAGTAACAATCGAAAACGTATTACCCAGCCTCATCTTTTCTTCAGATTCCACAGTTATTACAGAGGGTAATAATGTAATATTCAACGGATCATTTACTGATCCAGGTTTAGATGATAGCGACTGGACATATACACTCTCATTTGGAGATGGAACTCCAGATGTTACTGGAAGTACACCTGTAATTGGACAGATATTAAGTAATGTCTCACATCAGTACAGTGCAGTTGGAGTATTTACAGCAGAATTAGAAGTGTGCGAAAGCTCTGCCCTCTGTGCATCTGAGGACATAGAAATTACAGTAGACCCAATTATCTTGCCAACAGAAACGGGTGAGGTCGCAGGAGCAACAGACACTGTAAAATCGCCTACTATTATCAAGAAGGTAACCACTTATGTCTCTGACCTATTTGGTATTGGAAGTGGCGATGAAGACTTTGAAGAAGAAGGAGAGGAAGTCTCATCTCCAGAGGTAAAAGGTTCACAAACATGTGAGAATCCTTCAAAGATTTCTGGGTATATATATGTAGATAGTAATAAGAATGGAGAAAAAGATTCAGATGAAAAGATCTACACAGATATTCCTGTAAGAATATATACAAAAGATGATGGAACAGAGGAGACAGTTAAAGAATTAACTTCCGATGAAAATGGCTACTGGGAAACAACACTATGTACTGGTGAGTACTTTGTAGAGATCGACGAGAGTAAGCTCCCAGACAATTTCAATATAGAAGAGAATACTCTTGGTGTTGAGATAGTAGAGAATGAGGATGTAACAATAGATTTTGCTATACTAGATGAGAGAAACTTCTTACAGAAATACTGGATATGGATACTAGTAATACTTGGATTGGTAACAGTCTCGGGTATTCTTCTCTTCGGTCAAAACAAGAAGAAAACTTTTTAAATGAATAGGGGGTAGATTAATCTCTACCCTCTATATACCCCCTCAATCAAATCAATGATAAAATAAAGGTACTTTAAGGTATTAGAATAAACACATATGTTTGACTCATCATACTTCATATATATGCTCCCAGCACTTGCACTAGCCCTCATAGCTCAGATATGGATTACTACGTCCTTTAAGAAGTATTCCAACCTATCACCTGGAACAGAATATACAGGAGAGCAAGCTGCAAAGATAATTAAGGATGGAGAGGGCTTTCCTGTTGATATACAAATATATGGTCCAGCACTAAGCGATCATTTTGATCCGAGTAAGGACATTGTAACAATCTCTACACCAGCCCTAGATTCCTCTGTAGGATCTATAGCTGTTGTTGCTCATGAGTTTGGCCATGTTCAACAAAAGTTTGAAAAGTCTCTACTCTTTAACATTAGGACAGGACTTGTACCAATAGTTAATATTGGATCACAGTTAGGATATATATTAATAATTGCTGGATTAATTCTAAATCTACTAGGACTTGCAGAAATTGGCTTGGTACTCTTTTCTTTGACTGCAGTATTTGCACTAGTAACACTACCAATTGAAATAGATGCAAGTAACAGAGCACTAAGATTAATTAAGAAGTATAACCTAATACAGGAGAGTAGACTTTCTGGTGCCAAATCAGTTCTTTCTGCCGCTGCAACAACATATATTGCATCACTTCTAACCTCTATACTCAACGTTTTGTACTATGCATCCTTGATAAGGAGAAGGGATTAACATTTACCCTAAGATATGTATAATAGAGAAGGGAACTTAATATATTTAAGCGACTGGGTATACTAAAAAGTATACAACGAGGAGAAGGCTATCGAAATAATCAGCGGGTACCTTCAGGTTGTTGTAACAACCTAAAGATGATCTACAAAGGAAACAAAAGGATCACTCATTACATTCCCAAAACGATATAAAGTATAAACACTAAAAATATGTGCGGTATTTTCGGATACATTGGACAATCAAATGCCCAATATATAATTCATCAAGGATTAAAAAGACTAGAATACAGAGGATATGACTCATGGGGAATAAGTACAATAGAAAAGGGGAAGATTGTAACAAAGAAGGCAATCGGAGAAATACCCGTAGAGTATAAAGTAAATGACAACTCCCATAAAGTTGGAATTGGACACACTAGATGGGCTACACATGGTGGTGTTACCATAACCAATGCACATCCCCACTATTCAACAGATAAAAGCTTTGTATTAGCACAAAATGGTATTGTAGAAAACTATACAGAATTAAAAGTCCTTCTTTCTAAGAAAGGATATATCTTTGATACCCAAGTTGATACAGAAGTAATCGTAAAACTAGTGGAAGAACAGTACAAACATACTACAGACCTCAAACAGGCTCTTGTAGAGGCCTTTAAACAGTTACAAGGAAGAAATACTGTCATTATGTTAGATAGCAAATCAAACCGTATATATGCCATCAGAAATGGTAGCCCACTAATATTAGGTATAGAGGATGGAAGTGTATACTTAGCATCTGATCCCTTAGCATTTAACCAATACTGTACAAGCATTGTAGAAGTAAACAATGGTGAATTAGTTGAAATAGATACAAATAGTTACAAGATTTTCGATATTTCGAAAGGTAAGTATATAGAGAGAAAACCTAAGAAAGAAGACCTATTAAATATTGAAATATCTAAAGGAGAATACTCCCACTTTATGATCAAGGAAATTGTAGAACAACAACACACTATTCTAAAAGCCACACAATATTCACAAAAAGATCTTAAGCCACTAATAGACAGAATTAAAAAATCAAGAAATATATATACTGTAGGAGCAGGTACTGCAGGCTTTAGTGCAGATCAAATAGCCTTTTATTTAAGAAAGATAGCGAAGGTAAATGCAATCTCAATTAAAGCATACGAAACAGAATCATATATAGATTTAATAGGCAAAGATGATACATTGATAGCAATATCACAAAGCGGAGAAACAGCTGACACCCTGGAAGTAGTTGAGAAATTAAAGGAGAAGGGTACATTTATCGCAAGTATAATAAATATGCCTGGTTCAACACTTGGTAGACTCTCAGATACCTTCTTTATGTCAAATGCAGGGAGCGAAATCTGTGTAGCATCTACAAAGGTTTTTACATCACAAATATCCTTCGGATATCTACTCTCAATGTCAATCGTAGGTAAATACCTAGAAGCAAAGAAAGAATTAACAAAACTCTCTTCAAATTTAGAACTCTTCTTCACACCTAAAACATTTAAGAAGATAGAAAAGATTTCAAAACTACTTGTTAAAAATGAACACTTCTTTATATTAGGAAAAGGTCAAAACTTCCATATAGCTCAAGAGGGGGCATTAAAGATAAAAGAGATCTCATACAAGCATTTTGAAGGATTCGCTGCAGGAGAACTTAAACATGGAGTAATAGCATTAATTGAGAAGGGAACTCCAGTAATATCAATAATCTCAAATGATGAGAATAGAAAAGATCTAATCTCTGCAACACAGGAGGTAAAGGCTAGGGGAGCTCTTACAGTAGGTATTGGAGATAAACAGGAAGAGAAATGCTTTGATCATTTCATAGAGGTACCCTCTACTGATACATTAAAAGCAATAGCAAATGTGATTCCTTTTCAATTACTCTCCTTCTATATAGCAAGAGAGTTAGGTAATAATATTGATAAGCCAAGGAACTTAGCAAAGTCAGTAACTGTTAAGTAGACTGTCTTTCTTTTAATAGAGAAAACCTAAACGCTTTTTTGTGAAAGTCGGCCTTGTAGAGCCCAATATTAAGGGTATTTTCTACAAAATCGGGAGTAACCTGTGAATCTGTAAGATCCTCTGCAGAGGAAGGGGTCTTGTCCGTCCTAATTAGAAGCCAAAGCTTGTCTGTAACTAATCCTGTCATAATAGCTTTTGAACCAAGTAGAGCCTTAATATCTTGAGCAGAGAAGAAATTGTAATATATACTACCATCCTCCCTAGTATGTTTTGGATGAGTATGAATATTAAAAAGATACTGAACCTCTAAAGCCTTAGGAACATTCTTGTGGTATACATCTCTCCTTTTAAGCAATTTACCATCTAAATATAACTCCTTCCTTGCATACTCTCTCTTAGTAGGATGATGTGAGTATTTAACTTGAATACTACCACCACTTTTTACCATCTTGTCAGAACCAGTATTAACCTCTGTTAATACAACCTCCCCATCAGCCCAGAAAACAGAGAAGGCCCTCTCTAAGCCATCCTTGTATGTCTTGTTGTATATATTTATTAAATCCTTCCAGAAATCCGGAGGAAACTGTATAGCCTGAGGAAGATTATATGGATATGGATACAAGTTAGAAGATCTAAGCTCTACAATTTTTTTATGTAATTGTAAAAATGTAGTAGTTTCAATTCTAGATCCAAACAAAAAGTCAAATATACCCATATATCAATATATTAATATATATTACCAACCACCACCACCCGAGCCACCACCTCCACCACCAACACTACCACCCCCAAAGCCACTTCCACCTGAACTCCATCCTCCAGATCTGTATCCACCACCACTACTGTAGTTTGAAGGAGGAGTTGCACTATGTACAACAGTATTGTTTAAACTAGACAAAGAATTAGCAAGGTACCAAGCATTAAAGGTATTGAAATTACCCTCATACCAATCAGGATTTTGAGTATATATATCTTCAAACTCCTTTGCCCATTTCTTTTCCAATCCAAAAATCATTGCATATGGAAGAAGCTTTTCAAATATCTCATTGTATCTTTTCGGATCGTTATGAAACTCTATTCGGTGCTTTTCTGCAGTATTAATATACATCTTTAGTCCTAAGAGATAATGATACTTTTTGTTACCTTCGTGAGTTCTTACATCTATCATAAAGGCAAAGATGAAAAGAAGGAGGCCTGAAATAAATATACCAATAGCCCATCCTATCATAGCCATCATTGCAAAAAATGCTCCACCAAATATTGTTCCTGCAACTGCAATAATACCTAAAACGATAAACAAAGTTTTTGAATTTATATTTTTCTTGGAAAGCAATCCCTTCTCCTTTAATGATTGACTCGCTTCTGTGTATACTACATTTGATGTGGTATAGAAATCTGTAAGACTTTTAATCTTTACTACATCACCACTTTTAAATATTTTCTCTAACAATTTTGAAGAGTGGGGGGATAAGGAGGAAGTCTCTTTTTCTAACTTAACAAACTCATACTTCTTCTTTTCATACTCTCTAATTTTTATATATCCACCAATAGCAAGCTCAATAATCAATGCTGTTATATGCTTAGGAACAAACCTGTTTTCTGCTAATACTCCTGAAAGAAGAGAGTCCATATCCTTTTCCGGTTCATAGTATGGGATTACTGTAATCTTTTCATTCTTAAATTTCTTTCTTAAAAATCCAAATAGATATATTCCAACAGGAATAGGGAGTAGAATACCTATATTTGATAATATACCTAACCATATCTGTTCTTTAGTAGTATCTTCAATTACTCCCTTCTCCAACTTTATTGCAAAAGAGTATCCCTCATACGGTTCTAATCTTGTCTTTGGGGATATTAACAAATTACTCTCAGAGATATCTTCAATATTACAATCTTGAGTATTTGCATCCTCTGCACCCTTGTAACAAACTGTCTCTAAAATCTTACTTGGAGCAGTAATATTCGCAGAAGCGTTTTCAATAGGGATAGACCACCCAGGACCAATAATGTTTAGATATACCTCATCATTCTCTTCGAAGTAGGAAATACCCGTATATTTGAGGGTATAATCAATTACATAAACATAAGTTCCATCTATATATACATTAGGATCTCCGATACGAAGTACTGCCCAACCATTCTCATCAGCCCTTGAAAAAAGATTGTATGTCTTTAACTCAGGATTACCTAAAGGATAGTAGTAAATATCATTGAATGTAAGCTCGGTATTTCTTCTAAAGAAGTTCACAGAATATATATATGGAATTTGCCACTCTAATCCATGCCTTGGAGATATAGTCGATGGTTGGAATGTAATCTCTTCAACAATGTCGGTAGTAGCATCAGTATTGATTGTAATGCTACTTTTGAATTCTAAGATCTTTTCATCTTCACTTTGTGCAAATACAGGATTTACAAAGAAAAGACTACCAAAAGAAATTAGTAGAAGAGGAAGAATATATAATTTCTTCATCTAAGTATACTTAGAACTTAATCTCTACGTTCTTTTGCTCCTCTTCACTTGCTTCAAAGAAAGGCATACTCTTGAATCCAAGAACTCCAGCTAAAAGGTTGTTAGGAAATATTGCAATCTTTGTATTAAAGTCTCTAACTGTGCCATTGTAAAATCTTCTTGATTTCTGAATATTGTCCTCTAACTCCTTTAAGTTTGCTTGAAGTTGCATAAAGTTCTCATTTGCTTTTAACTCTGGATATGCCTCCGCAATAGCAAATATCTTTGCTATACCTTTTGATAGTTCTCCCTCAAGAGCCATCTTTTCGTCTAAGCTACCAGCACCCATAGCCTTACTTCTTAACTCTGCAACATTTTCAAAAATTTCTTTCTCATGCTTAGCATACCCTTTAACAATTTCTACAAGATTTGGAATCATGTCATATCTTTGCTTAAGGAAGGTCTCAATATCTGAGGAGGCCTCATCTACTGTTAACTTAAGCTTTACTAAACCGTTGTAAAGACCTATTAAAAATATTCCAACTACTACTAATACTCCAAGTAATACTGTCCACAACATATTTAAAAACGACTTAAATTAATATATTTAAGTATATTCAAATATCTAGGAAATTTCAAACATATATGACATATTGATGTCCATTCGTTGGATGTATAAAATTAAATGTATCTTAATTATCATTTTTATATAAAATGAAAAAAGTACTTAGTGTTTTACTAGTACTAGTTATTCTTTTAGGAGGTGGCGGATACCTACTTGCCACAGCAGCAGATGCATCAACTCCAGCAGAGCCATTTATGCATAAGGTGGATGTTGTTGCAGAATCTCTCCAAAGAGCTTTCACATTTGGTGAATTAGCCCAAGCAGAGTTCGAGCAGGATGTACTCGATGAAAGAGCTGCAGAGTTAGAAGAGCTTTTAGCTGAGGAAGCAGAGGAAGAGGTATTAGGTGTAGCAGTAGACGACTTAGATAAACAAAGAGAAAGGACAGAGGAAAGAGTTCAAGAATTTCTTAATGCAGAAGGAAACTATGAAGAAGCAGAATTAGAAAGAGTAAGAAATAGATATGAAACTCAGCTTGCAAACCAAGTAAAGAATATGGAAAAGGTTCAAGAGGAATATCAAAATATGGGAGAGGAAACAAAGAAGAATTTTGAGAATTCACAAAGGGAAATGGAAACAGCAACAGACAACGGTAACTCAGAACAGAATGTTAACGATGACGCAGGAGACGGTGTTAACAATCAAGAGAGTAACAGTAATGATACTCCAGGTGAGAGCCCAAACAATGAAGATGCTGGCGACAATGGCCAAGCAAGCGGTAGGTAAATCTCATTGAAATGGAATGAAAAGAGAAGGGGACAGTAGGTCCCCTTTTTTTACATTAGTTATACCCCTCGGCCTGTTTTCTGAAGTTGTCAGTATATACACCATTTAGTTTCATCAACTCTTTGTGGGAGCCCTCTTCAATAACTTTACCATCTCTTAATACGATTATTCTATCTGCATTTCTTACAGTAGAGAATCTATGAGAGATAATTAATACGGTTTTGTTATCAAAGAAATTGTATATTCTATTAAATATCCTATACTCTGCATCCGCATCTATTGCACTTGTGGGTTCATCAAATATTGCGAATGGGGCATCTCTATAAAAGAATCTCGCAATAGCAATCTTCTGTTGTTGTCCCTTACTAGGTTTAATACCATCCTTGAATCTCTCACTCATTACTGTTTGATAACCCTTTTTGTATTTCTGTATAAATTCATGTGCATCAGCATTCTTCGCGGATTCTATGACCCTCTCCTTATCTAATTGCTTTACAGACTTACCAATATATATATTCTCTTCAACAGTAAGATTTCCATAGAAGTTAAAATCTTGGAACAATACACCAACATTTTTGTACCAATCATTAAGGGATAAATCTTTTAAATTAGTACCATTAATGAGAATAACACCTTCTTGAGGATCATATATTCTACAAAGTAACTTAACAAGAGTAGATTTACCAGCACCATTCTCACCAACAATAGCAATCTTTTCACCTGACGCAATTTTCATTGAGAAGTTCTTAAATATCTCTCTTTTAGAATTAGGATAGTGGAATGTAACCCCTTTTAATTCAATACTAGGAGGATTAATCAATCTCTCCAACCTTATACTCCCATCCTCAACAGAGGGCTTTAAGTTAAAGAATTCATATACCTCTCTTTCTTTCATAACCATATCTCCAAACATTACTAATTCAGCAGAAAACCATGAGACACCACCATAGAAGCTGTTAATAGCACCGACGTAAAAAGTAGTATCACCAACAGATATAACCTTTTGTATAGCTAGAATAAATACATGAATAGTTCCACCAATAATTACAAACAGATTCAGCAGGTCTACACCGAATGTAGTAGCAGAATCTAATCTTAGAATTTTCTTGTAACCTTCATTGTAGAAATTGTAGAAACTTTTTACCTTCATATCGAGATATTTGAAAGCCCCAACTAATGAAACTTCATCCATAGTGTCTGGATTAGAAAGGATATCTGAGATATACCAGGTCTTTCTTCTCTCCTGAATATTTTTTTCTGAAGTTTGCCACTCAAAATCCTTTCTAAAGAAGTATCTACTTTGCAAATATGCAATTACTGAGATCACCAATACCGCAATCCCTATCCAAGATGAGAAAGAAAATACAATTATTGCTGCAGACACACTCTGTACAAATGAAGCTACAATCCTTACAATTCCCTGATTCACATCTACGATATTGTATATCCAATCATGAGTAACCTGCCTTTTGTTAGATACCGATGGTAATTGGTTCGTCTGCACTCCAAGGCTCATAATCTTCTCGTACTCGAGTTGCATTAGATATGACATAGAGAATCTTCTCCTATACCTATTCAAATAGCTATCAAGGTTTGTAACAGCTATCTCTATCAATTTCACTCCACCCATGATAACAAGGAGAGGATAGATGTTAGAGATCTGAGGATTACTACTACCAACAAGATCAATAAGTTGGTCTATAATACGGGCCATTAAATAAGTATTAACAAGAGCAGTTAAATTCCTATATATCGTAGTAACAAAAGTTGCCACTGTAACAAATTTTGACATCTGCCAGTTAATCTTTAGTGACCACAATGAAATATCTATATAATCTTTAAAAGATAGAGGTTTCTTTTTAGACATATATGAAAGTAGGCAATTTAACAAACAAATTCTATCACATTACTACATACTCAGGAATCTCTTTCTCTCATTTTCATCCATCTTTTCAATAGCATATCGTAGAGTAGTTCTAGGCATCCCTTGTATATTCCTCTGTAAAAACTCTCTCAGGAGATTCATATCTCTCTTTCCAACCTCCCTTAACATCCACCCAACAGCCTTATGTATTAAATCATGTTTGTGTCCCAAGAGTAATTTGGAAATTCTCAATGTATCATCAAATTCATTCGCTCTAATCAATGCCATAGTAGATACAATAGCTATTCTCTCTTTCCATAGCTCCTTACTTTCTAAAAGATCATATAGCAGTACTCTTTTAGAAGGATTCTCTAATACATACTCTCCTAATATTTTGTAACAGGACAGATCCACAATATCCCAATTGTTAACACCAGAAAGATGAGATAAATAGAAAGACACAATGTTCTCCTTGAGATCTTTAGAGGCCTTCTCATACATATATGTAAGCATAATATATCCAGTTAATCTCACCTCATGGATTTTACCCTCTACTAATTCAGAGATATCTTGCAGTGTAACACTTTTGTAATATCTCCTTGCAACTCCCCTAATTTCTGGAATCGTTATTCCCCAAAACATATCTCCATATCCATACTCACCTTCACCTGTTTTAAAGAATCTAGTAAAAACATCAATCTTTTCCTTCTTGGAGAAACTCTTTAACTCCTTTGTAATATCTTTGACAACAGACATATGTAATAATAGCATTAGAAATTAATCTTAAACACATAGATATGAAACTAATAGCCCAGTTCTCGAACAAATACAACAATATTACATACAAGACATATGAACTAGATAACGGCATAAAACTTCTCCATTTAGATAATCCCGCAACAGTAGACTTTGATTTCGCATTAGTATTTAAAGCAGGAAGCAGTTTTGAGATAAAAGAGGAGGTTCCAAAGGGTACAGCTCACTTTCTTGAGCATATGCTTCTTAATCCAAACTCAACATTTAAAACAAAGGAAGATATTGATAGATTCGAGCAGGGGAACAAGGAAAGACCAGCAATATACACAAATGCATATACCACAAGAAAGAATATATATATTACTGGACACTCAAATGAACAAGGTGATATGCGTGTACTAGACCGTATGGAAAGTATTTTACAATTCCCAAAGAAGAAATTTTCTAATCAAATGGAGAAAGAGAGAGGAATAATTCTTGCAGAGAAAAGCAGGAAATCAAAAAAGGAGAAGGATTCCTACCTAATGAGTCTTGAGTTTCTCTTCAAAGATATACAGGATGAGTTTACATACGATATCCTAGGGGAAAGCGAAGATATTAAAAGTATTGATATAGACGATTTAGAGAAGTTTTTTAAAAAAAGATTTGTGACAGGTAACTGTGCATTCACAATACAAAGCAATGGTGAATTAAGAAAATCTGTTGTAAACAGATTAGAAGAGATATCAAAAAAGGTTGAGAATGGTGATATGGATGGATTAAGAGAAGTAAACCTTGAGAACAAACTTAGTATTGGAACATTTACCGAAGAAAGGGCTAATGGTCTAAGTGTCTCTTTCATATACTTTGATAAAGAGGAAAGAAAAATTGATTACAAAAGATATGCAATAGAGTATATATACGGGAGACTGCTTGACTGGCTTTCATATGATATTTTAAGAGAAAAAATGAGCTTAGTATATGATTTTTCAGTATTTAGAATTGGGAATCTCTCCTTCGATTACTCTATGAGTGGATTTAGATTTGTAGCAGAGAAAGAGAAGACCCCCAAGATGTTAGAGGAGCTGTATACTGTCCTTCATACTACTTCCTTTCTTTTCCTTAAATCTAAAAGAGGAAAGGAGTGGTTTGATGATGTAATAAGTACATATATATTCCCAAGGACTACAAAATTCAATGAGGAATTAGCAGAAAACGCTGTTACTGCTCTTTTAGAAGGAAGTGAAATATTCAATTCAAATATTGCAGTAAGAGAAGCTAAGAAAATTACAATAGAGGATGTAAAAGAGTATCTGAAACAGAGATTAGAGCTTTCTCCTCATATTTGGATAGAGAGTGACCTTAAGCAAGAAGAAATGGAGAATATAATTAAAGGATCGCCTTTCTACAAGAAATTTAATAAGGTATAATATCAATCAAAATATTAACCTTGTTAAATATATATGGCCGAAATAAAGGAAACTGAACAATACAAAATAGGTTACGAGAAATTACTAGAGTTTCTTCCTCATTTTGATCTATCTGAGAAAACCTTAATAGCATACCTTAGAATAATGCTTGGAGAAATAGCAAAGAAGGTAGAAGAAGAGGGTAAGATTCCTCCCTATGCATATCAAATCAATGCAAATCTACCAATCCTTTATGATTTTGAAGATAGAAGATATCTTGAGGTAATGTGTAGTTTCGACTTAATACCTGAACATATTGATGATGCCGCAATAGACGGCTCAATCCTTATTCCAAAGAGTGCAAGCAGTAGAATGGATCTCGGGACTCAAGAGTTTGATGTTTTAGTTTCCTGGGAAGAACTCTTTTTAGAAAATTAATTGACCAAATATTCCATATAATTGTAATATTTAGATACACTAACTATCTAAAATTTTAACCCTTCGATATGGAACTCACACTAAAAACGGTAAAAGAAGAGAAACAGAATGCATACTCTCTGATTTTTCACAAGCCAGAGAATTTCACCTGGATTCCTGGAGAATACATATTACTGAATATCCCCCATGAAAACAAAGATGAGAGAGGGGAAGATAGGGTATTCTCAATATCATCAGCACCATCAGAAAATATAGTTATGATTACAACAAGAAACTTCAATGAGAAAGGAAGTAGTTTTAAAAGAGAACTTTTTAACTTAGTGGAAGGAGATAAAGTTACATTTACAAAACCTTCCGTTTCTCCAACTTTCTTTAATGCCTCCGATGAATCTAAAACATATGTATTCCTTACTGCAGGTATTGGTATAACACCTGTTAGATCTGTAATTATGGATTACTCTCTATTGAAAAAAGACTTAAAAGGCACTCTCTTGTATGCAAATAGGGATGATGAATATATCTTTGGCGAAGAACTGAAAGAATCAATAAAGAATCTTCCTAATTTCACAATACAAAAGTACCATGGTAAAAGAATAGATAGGGATGTATTAGCAAAGATCCTTAATCAATACCACAACCCCATATTTAATATCTCTGGTACATTAGAATTTATATCAGAAATGAAAGATATCCTTCTCAACCAACCAGATGTTCCGATGGAGAATGTAAAGAGTAGTTCTTTTGGAAAAGGGTATAGTAATTCTTAGTATATTGAATTAAAATATTTAATAACCTTTTATCAATATATAAATGGAGTATGTACTCTCTGTTGTAGCATTTTTAGTAGTAGCAGGTATTATGACCTGGTGGTATATAAACAAAAGAAATGAAGTATGGAAGGGTGAGTTAATAAAAAAGAACTCAACACCAGGAGATATGGATACAAACCCTTACTACTATCTTGTATTTAAAACAGAGGATGGTAAAAAGAAGAAGTTCTCTACCCCAAGTGAACAGTACTGGAATACATGGGAAGTAGGTGACAAGGGAGAGAAAGTAAAGGGAGAATTCTTTCCTAAGAAGATTTAATAAATTCCTGTATTACCTTCTTTAGATACTTGATATCAGCATAATTGTGATCACTATCAGGTTCACCCTTTCGTATATACTCAAGAGTCTTTACATTTTTACTTTTAGCCTTAAGTATTGTATCTAATTCTGTAAACCCTATTACAGGATCCTTTGGCTTTTGAATAAAGAGTGCCTTCTTACCAAGGTTATCTATTAGATAATCTACCTCATCACCTCTTTCCTTTGCCCAATAGTATGGGAAACCAATAAATACATATCCTTCCACATCAATATAATCCAATTTGTCTGCTTTAAGTCCTAAGATACAGCCTGCACTCTTTGCAATTACATATACCTTACCCTCTATCTTTAATCCCAATATTTTGTTTAACTCAGTATTCCAGTCAATATTTCCGCTTCCTTTCCAATGATCATAGCAAAGCATTGCTTTACTACTAACGTTAAAAGAGTCTCTAAGGTTTTGACACCAACCTTTGTTTTCTTTGTTGTTACCTGGGAGAAATAGATACATATGCGTATATATTTTTACAAATTATATATACTCTTTAATATTACCTCATTTGAATAAGGAAATATATTGTATAATTCAAAACATATATTTTATTACACATATACATGAAAGATATATACATCTTCGGAGCAGGAACAATGTCTAATACATACATAGATATAATTGAGAGTACACAAGAGTACAAAATAGTTGGATTAATAGATGATAGATATCCTCAATTAACAGAAGCATATGGATTTAAAGTAGTAGGGAATACAGAGAGTATTAAGGATATGGATATAGAGTATATGGCGGTATGTATAGGGGATAACAACGTTAGAGAGATAGTAGTTAACAAAATAAAGGATATTAATCCTAATATTACATTCCCATCATTAGTACATAGAAGTGCATATGTTAGTCCAAATGCACAGTTAGGTGAGGGAGTCGTCATTAGAGCTAATGTAACAATAGATAGGGGTTGTGTATTAGAGAAATTTACATGGGTTGGAGCAAATAGTGTAATACCACATAACAGTATATTAGAAGAATATTCATCTGTATCAGCAGGTGTAAATGTAGGTGGAGAGTTTAGACTAGGTAAGTATTCATATATGGGTATAGGTTCTACTGCTAAGCATTGTATTACAGTAGGAGAGAATACAGTAATAGGGGCAGGGAGTGTTGTATTAGAAAGTATCCCCAATAATACAACTGCCTATGGTATACCCTGTAAGGTAATTAGAAGTAGAGAGAAGGGAGAAAGGTATTTATAAAATAGAGTAAAGTAGGGTATAATGATTTCATTATGGTGGATGTAGCTCAATTGGTTAGAGCATCGGTTTGTGGCACCGAGGGTTGAGGGTTCAAGTCCCTTCATTCACCCCAGATAAGAATTTCAAGGAATTATACGTGTTAAAAGGTTCATTAAGCTTGTAATCAAGGACCTTTTTACCCCCTACAGTTATGTTCAGAAACACTAATTTGACTAATTGGTCGATTAGATACATATCATCTGTGTTTTCCATTGCTATAACTATGTTTTCAAAGAAGTTCAGAAATGACTCATATTCAGGAAAGTCAGTCATAGCTTCTGCTTCATATGTTTTATTTTGAACATTCAATTCTTCAACTTCCCTTTCTAATACTCTTCTCTGATTAATAATAATCTTACAATCATTAGAAAGCTTTTCAGCTACACTCTGATTCTTTTCATCCAAAAGTCTATTAGTGATTTTCTCTTCTTTGTTCTGTAATTTAGTAAGATTACTTTTAATAGCTTTTAACTGTTCATTATTCCCTTTAATTAGAGAATTCTTACTTTCTAAATACTTCTCTTTAGCCTTATTGTAAGTCTTTCTATTTACCTTCAATTCATTCTTTATGAAATCTTCTATAAAATCAATAACAACATTACTTCTCACGGTATTAGATATTGGTTTAAGCTCTTTCTCCTTTCTCTTCTCCTTACATTTACTATTACCACAAGAGATACCCAAATATTGACCACCTTTTCCTGAACTAACACCTGGAGTCATAAAATTACCACAATCACTACATATGACAAATTCACGGAACGGTCTAAACTCCTCAGACACATTCCAACCTCTAGATGTACTACTGCTTATCTTTTGAGCCTTTAAAAAGTCGCTAGGGCTTACCATAGGCTTGAATTTCGGGTCCACAGACATATCTACAACTAAATCTCCATAACAGTAGTATCCTGCATAGAAAGGGTCTTTGAAGAGATTCGAAAGAGAATTTTTATCTACATTTTCTCCCTTTAGTTTGAGTTCTTTTATAATTTGCTGTTGAGATTTTCCTTTAAGATAATCAGACCAAGCTTGAGAATACAATTCAAAAGTATCCTTATCCTCTCTAAAATAACCATCCCTTGATTTATAATATCCTCTCTTGTCTGAACCACAATGTTTTCCTTCCTTAATTGTCTTGTGAATACCTCGTTTAGTATCATCAGAGAGCTTGTCAGAGAATTCTTTTGCCATTGCAAACAGTATGCTCAAAGTCATCTTTCCTGCTGTATCGTTATTAAAAGTATAGGAAGAGAACTTTAAATCTACTATCACATCATTATCTAACATATCGAGGATTTCACCAGACTCTTTCATATTCCTTGATAATCTATCTGGATGCCAAGCTAGAATACTGTTATAGAAATCTCCTTTCTGGATAGTATCTAAAACTCTTTGGAATTGAGGTCTTTTACCTGCCGTTTTTGCACTTTTTTCTTCTCGAACAACATCTGCTATTTCTAATCCATTCTCTTTTGCGTATTTTTTACAATGCTCTATCTGGTCTTCAATTGATTGTACTTGTCTCTGGTCATCTTCTGTGGATTTCCTTGCATATATAACATAAAGGTTTCTAGTGTTTTCCAGTTGTTTTTCAGACTTATTCTTCCTCTTTCTAAGTACAAATGATTGAGAATATTTCCTAAGAGCTTCTTTATCATAACTACCTTTTATTTCAGAAGTTTGCATATCACATTATATAACATCCCTTCTTATCTTTAAAAAGAACCCTCCCTTTGCTATCTCTTTTTACTGTTGTATATTTACTTTTATTCAACTCTTCAACCGCACGAATTAAAGCTGGAAGGTTAGAGATAGGTATATTATTTTCTATCTTTACCCCAGACAGATTCTTCTTAACTTCTTCGTTTTTGTTTAAAACCCTGCGATTCAAGTCCCAAAATAAACATATTAAATGTCCTTTTGGGTTTATACTTATGAAATCTTATCGGAATGGGGGAACAGGGGTTGATAAAGATTCTCAGATACTAATACCAAAAGGTATTACTAACTTTTTCTATCGAACACCCAGTTCAATCCGGCATGTTTTTTGTGTGAATATACAAACTTTTAAATTTGTATACCAGCCGAATATAGCATAGAAATATCTGAACGTAAAGCATAGGGTATGGAAGGATTCCTTACTTGGAAAGGATTATATACATATAAAGACACCCCCACCTGTGGATACCCTCCTATTCAAATAAAAAAATATTTTTACTTTTCGAGAGGAGTTAATAAGTTTAATAATATATTGTTATTATAATGTGTCTTATATTCCAGAAGCAGGGCAGGGGAACTTTTTCTTTTTTGCGCAATTTGGTTAAAGTAACAACCCAAATACAACAAGTCAAAATGGGATTCTATGAAAGTATTAATTATTTTGATATAATCCACCACTATGGGAAAACTTAAATTTGTAGAATGCCCCAATTGTAATACCTCCTTTAACAAAGATTCTTTGTTCGAGAAAAACGAATCTGGCTTTACATGTAATAAATGCGGATACAGTTTTGAATACCCCAACGAAAACAATTTGTTTGTTAATAGACTTGTCACGGGATTACTCCTCGTATTTGTGTTACCGAGCGTTTTGAAGCTATTAATTATTTGGCTTATTGATGACTATGATTATGATTTTGCAACTCCCGGATATCTTCTGTTAACTATTGCTATATTGGGAATAGGTATCTACATGCTTATGGATGGAATTAAAAAGATTGTCAAAAATAACTCTTTAAAAACGAGCTGTCCTGATTGGGAAGTGCGTAGACATAATACCGAACAGAAGATTGTTCAATTGGATATTCCTGAAGAGATTGAAACGCCTGAGCAAAAGGTGGATGCAGAGGAGGACTTAGAAGAAGATATAAAGACGGACAACAATATAGGTTGTTTTGGAATAATTCTGTCTGTTCTAATTGCTCTTGTAATTGTTTTTGTTTTAGCAATAGTAATAAGTGGTTAGGTTAATTTCATAACCAAAGTTTTCTTCCTAACCAACTATCTAAAACTTACCTTATCAATCTCTTTCATAATTCTATCTGTCTCTTTAAGAACAATTACTATCTTTGAATAATGTTCGATATCATCAGGTGTTAGTTCTTTTCCTTTTCTATCCTTTAACCATTTCTGAGCAGGTTGGTAACCTCCAATATAGAAGTTCCAGGCTACTTCAGATACATTCCCAAAGTACTGAGTAGAATTGATATATACCTTTCCATCCTTATACTCAGGTTTATCTACAACATTATCTCCTTCTCCTAAGTACGATATTTGATATGGGTCTATATTTTCATGCTCTAAAAGGTGATATTGAATAAGTTCACTTCCTAATTTAGCTAGTTTATCAAAAGTATTTCTGTCTTTAGGATAGGGGATTCGAGGAAAATCGGATTTAAGAAATGGTCTGTATTTTTCTCTGTATATATTATTATGAAGCACTGCATAAATGTAGTTTAACACCTCCTCGGGTTCTGTTTCTCCTATACAATCGTCGATTTTTGCTTTTAAATCTGAATTCAGGTTTTCAGTTTTACTGCCTTTCCCATCGTAAATATATAATGGAAAAATTGAAGTAATTTCGCTTGTTTTATTCGAGACATAGGAGCTTTCAATTATATTGTTTGATACCAAAACATGCTGGAAGGTTTTGCCTGCTTTGAATTGCTTACAAATTGTTAATCCAATATTTTCCCCATCGATGAAAGACTGCATAACCCTTCGAACAGTCCTCCAAACAAGTTTATCCTCATAGAAAACATATCTCTTATCGAATGGTCTATATGAAATTGGTTTAATATATTTTCCTAAATCATCTTCCTTGCGTATGTTGTCATAACCATCCAAAATATCCCATCCCGATTTCTTTCTAACCTCAAACTTGTCATGTAACAAATCAGCATTTCTTTCCGAATCTCTAAATGATTCAAATCGTCTAAGTAATTTATCGTAACTTTCATCAATAACAAAATCGTCATGAGCTGTTGTTAATCCTACGCCGTTAATTACAAACAAATCATTTAAGCTAAAACCTCTGTTATATTCCTCTTCTAGCTCATAATCTCTAGGAACCATGAAATACATAGGAGCCTTGTTCTCTATCTTTTCCCATTTAATACTCTCTAACTCTTTCTCTGTAAGATATTCAAATTTCTTTCCCCTAACACCCCATACATCAGTATAAAACACTTGTCCTAACTCATCATCTTTCTTTTCCCCTGTTTTAACAAATATATTTATCGAAACTCCTTGTTGAATATCAAACACATTCTCATCCTTAGAGCCATCAGGACAGGCTTCTTTTTTCTTTGCGTTTCCATGAAGGTTCAATACATAAATCTTGTCATATGTTTTAAGAAGATTCCATCTCATACCCCTAAATGTAGGATTGTCCAAAAATCCATGAGGATTTATAAATGCAACAACACCAGTTTTGTTTTCTTCAATAAAATGTTGGCCAAATCTTAAGAACTTCACATAATCATCATTAATCCACTTTGAATTTCTTTCGTTAAGTTTTTCAAGTCCGCCTGGTTCTTTTTTATAATCATCTAAAAGACTATCTATCCATTCGAAGTTTTTACCTTTGTTTGAACTTTCTCCAGAATAAGGTGGATTCCCCAATACAACCATAATAGGTTTTTCTTTCTTTATCTTGGAAGCCTCTTTCGATTCATCAGAAATACTCTCTGCCAACCCAAAACCACCAAACATATCTTCAATGGTATTTCCTTCTTGTAAGGAATTTGTAAGATATATTCCCAACCTAGCTTTATTAAAATATATAAAACCCTGTTCTTTTAATAACATACTCATTTTTAGGTGAGCTATTGTATATGGAGCTATCATGATTTCAAATCCAAAAAGCCTTGGGAGAACTTCGTGATACACATAACTTGGCCAATTCCCAGATTGTTTTATTCGTCTATCATGTATTAGCTTTATTGTTTCCGTTAAGAAAGTTCCTGTACCAGTAGCAGGGTCTAATACTTGTACAATATGTTCCTTTTCATTCTTAGAACTGTTTGCTAAACCACCAGCTAACTTAAAGTCTTTTTCTAGAATATGGTCAACCGCATTTACAATGAATTTAACAACTGGTAGTGGGGTATAGTAAGCACCAAACTCTTTCCTCTTCTTACTATCATACTCTTGTAGAAAGTCCTCGTAGAAGTGTATTACAGGGTCCTTAGAGCCTTTCTCCGTGCCGTAATAGTTGCTAATGAGTTTTGATATATCTGAATGGGAAAAGACCCTACAAAGCTCATCTACAATACTATCTAATCTGTCATCAAAATCAGCTCCCGCTATGTGGTCAAAGAAGTGTCTTAGCAAAGGATTTGAAGCTGGAACTAAATCTCTAGCTTCTGACCTAGTAAAGGTATCTGGTGAAGTGTCATGGAATCTAGCAACAAACAATCCATACACAAGAGTTTGAGCATACATATCAGCAAAATCATCCATAGACATATCGTGTATTAGTTGTCTTTTCATAGTCTCATATACCTTATAAATGCTTCTCTTCTCCTTGTCTGGGCTATTAAGCATATCCCTTGCATTTTCTCTAATACGATAAGCTTTACCACCCATAATCTTTGCCAAGTGTGTACCAGATTTAATAGGTTCTTTATGAGATTCAGTAAACTGTATTAAAGTTTTTCTTAACAGCTCAAAATTTTCAGGATTGTATGTAAGTGTTCGTTCCTTTTTATCATATGATGCAATAGAAATAGGCTCGGTATATTTAAGACCATTCCTATAGAATCTGAACTCCAAGTAATCTGTTAATACAAGGTTATCGTAACCATAATATCTAGCTAATTGTTCAGATTTCTCAATCTTATCTAGTGATACTCCAATATCTTTAACCTCAAGATATAATAGAGGAACATTTCCTTTTGATAAAACAAAATCGGGCTTGTTTCCTCCAACAGCTTTACCATCATGGTCTATGTTAGTAACTTTTATTTCACTGAAAATTTCCTTAAGGAAGTTCTCAAACGGTGTTCTATACCCATATTCAGAAGTGTTTGTATCAGCATATTTAAGAGAAACATCTTTTAGATATTGATTAAAAATTCCCTGTGTATCTGTTTGTTTTGTTTCCATATCTATATACTTTCAAAATATTTTCTTATATATTCAGCCATTAGCTTCCTTCTTTCTGTGAGAAAGTCTGTATATTCCATTTCGTAGAAATTCCTAGGAAGTGCATGATTTTCTAATACCATATTAATATCCTCGTTACTAAACTTTTCATAATCATTAAAATAATCTGTTGGAGAATCGTCGGAAATCTTTATGTTTGTCATATAATCAAGATAGACATAATTAGCAATTTGATTTTGCTCTGTTTGTGAATCTATACCTATCTTTTTTAGATAATTTTTAGGAAATATATGATGTTTATCTAATCTAGATTTCTTAGGAGTAATAATAGGGTCAAAAAGGTCGGATATCTTCTTTGTAGAGAATAACAGCTCAACATTGTTTCTAATTTGTGATGCTACAAAGATTAACCATTGAGGATTCTTGGCATAGGAAGAAGTTAGAAGAGTTGGCATTGTAATTTCCCAGAAGTCATTTGTTATTTCTGAGTCTATTCTCTCGTTAAGAAGAGAAATAAATTCGTCTCCTGTTTCAATATTTCTAACTAGAGCTAAATCACTTTCAAAGACACTTTCTGAAGAACCTGAATATCTTGATTTTAAGGCAGACATTAAGAACCATCTAGATACTATTCTATCAAGTTTGTGGAACTCAATATTGTATTTGTATTTACCTATTAAGTAGAAAGCGTAAGAATAAAAGAAGTTTGTTCTAGATGTTATTAAATCTTTATGCTTGAAGCCCAGTGATTGAATTATATTTATATAATCGTGCCAAGTTGTATTATCTAGTCCATTGGAAACAAAACCTTCTAGGTCTACAAATCTTTTTTTCTTTAGCTCTTCGTTATATTCTCTCGTCTCAAAGTCTCTTCCTCTTAATAACGAGTAAACATCACTCATTCGTCCCCTATGAAAACCATATCCCACAATCGCTCTTAAAATCTCTCCTGCTTTAACATCTATTAGATGATTAAAAGATGAAAACTTTAAGTCTTTAAGATTAGAATTGGTGCTTTGCATTGAGAATTCTTCTATTTTCTTTCTACCTTCTTCCCAGAAGACTGAAAGAAGTGTTAGAACAAAATCTGATTGCTTTAATACCACACCTTTACTGTTAACTCTTACAAATATATTTGCAACAGTCTCTTCATCAACATTTTCAGCAATTTCGAGTATAGTGAAATCGTATCCAAGTATTGACCTAAGGTGGGTGATATTCTCTGAAACCATTTCTTCTATAGTAGGTGTAATTTCCTGATTATCCTTTAGTCTACCTATGTATTCATTGATAAAGCGATACTCACTAAAATCAGATTTGAATAAAATACTTATGTCAGATATGTATTCAACATCTTTATCAGTAGCAACATTTGATACTTCGAACTTCTCTTTTAATGGATTGAAAGCAATTTTGATTCTTTTTTCTTTATAGTTCTCGTCAATTATGGAAATACCTTTGATAGTAGAGAAGAGTGCTGTAAGCCTTTGTTGTCCATCAATAATAAGATTTTTAGCATTGCTTTCTTTTGTATCAATTCCTATATCTTTTCTATTCTTGTCTGTTATGTTTTCCCAAAAAAGCAAATATCCAACTGGATATCCTCTATATATTGAATCAAACAAATCTCTCACTTTTGTTGTATTCCAAACAAAAGGTCTTTGGATATCTGGTAAAGCAATCTTTCCGTGGTCAATATCATCAATTAAAGTCTGGATAGGATACTGAATAGTCTTGAATATTGTTTTACTCATTTTTATTACTTATATACTAGTATATTAGATAGTAATGACCTCGTTCTTGTTGTCATTATACTTCTAAAATTTAAAGATTTGAAGTAAAACAGATTCTACTATCATCAATACATGTTCATAGAAATTCTTCCGTGTATAAAAATATCCCTAAAGATTGTAGCTTAAAGGCTCTACATTTATATTTGCTAGATTATCAGATATCAACTTGTCGTATTGTTCTAATACCTTTCCTATGCTATTTAAACCTTTTATCTGTATATGACTAAAATGTTCAGAACCATTCAAATTCTCCACCCATCTCATCTTGCTTACTCTTTTCTTAAAACATGCTTGTAATAAACAGCAATCTTCTCTTTGAGTAAAACAGGCATTAAATATGCCGATATACTATTCCTTACAAACATCTCTGGGAGTAAAAACTTTAGAAGTTTACCTATATGCTTATTCCAGAAGAAAAAAGATGACAATTTTTCAAATCTTTTAACTGTAGGAATAATATGGGTAGAAAGATTTTCTCTTTCAAAAATCTCAAAACCTGAAATTTTAATTTCTTTTTCAAACTCTCTCAAATCTCCAAATTCACCAACTGCCATACCTACTGATGTTAAAACAGATGCCTTTCTCTCATTATCATTAATATTTGAATATTCCCTCCCAAAATACCCATCATATATAATGACCTTACCATCGACTTTTAGCAATCTATACATCTCCTCAAGAACCTTCTTTTTGTTGTTAGAATGACAAAGTGCTTCCATAATGAAAATAATGTCAAATGAACTATTTTCATACATTTTCAAATTATGAAAATCCCCATACTCAAAGTTAGTATTCTCAAATCTATAAAACTTTCTTTTTGGTTTAGTTGACAAATCGACAGCAAAAAATTCAACCTGTGGATTTCTATCTGCTAAAAAAATAGTGTTTGCTCCATGCCCACTTGCTAATTCTAAAACTTTCTCAACTTTACCTTCTTTTATGTATTTCTCTATTTCTAACAAAGGAACTTCTAAATCATTATTTGAATACTTACCACTACTGGAAATACCCATATGAAGATACCCTTCCTTATTATGGAATACTCTATATGCAAGTTTATTTATTTTGTAATATGACTTTACTATTTCTTCAGTATTTTGTTCATTTAGTAAGTAATCAATATCAATTATTTTACTAATGTCTTTTAATCTTTTATCAATTTCATTCATGTTAATTTTGTTTATGTGTAATAGCGTAGTAGAAATTATATAGATAATATACTAAATATTAAAGTGTACTTTACCTACTTCATATATGTCGTTGAATAAATTCATTATTTTTTTAAATTATTTACCTCCATAGGTTCAAGGTTCATAATAACATCATATAACCGACCCCATATTCCCTCCTCAACAATTAATAGTATAATAATCTATTATGTGTGGACGATTCTCTTTAGAAATGGACGATACATTCTACCCAAGATATGAGGTAGATAATGTATTAGAAATAAAACCTAATTATAACGTAGCTCCATTTTCAATAATCCCCGTTATCACAAGAATGAGCCCTAAACAAATTGTTGAAATGCAATGGGGATATATTCCAACATGGTCCAAGACAATTAGTAATAAATATGCCTCAATTAATACCAGAGCCGAAACAATAGAAACCAAGCCATCCTTTAGGGAATCCTTCATTAATTACCGATGCTTAATACCAGCGACAGGATTCTATGAATGGAAAAAAGAAGAAGATAATACAAAAACCCCTTACTACATACACATTAAAAACCAAAAGTATTTTTCATTTGCTGGAATATTCTCCACATTGAAACGCAATCACAAAACTATATACACGTGCTCGATTGTAACAACAGCTGCAAACGACAAGATATCATATATTCACGACCGAATGCCTGTAATACTAAGCAAAGAAGAAGAAGAAATATGGTTAGACAAAAATATGAAAGATACTAACAGCTTAAAAGACCTCCTAGATCAATACAATTCTAAAGATATTGGGGTATACGAAGTTAACAAGAAAGTAAACTATATCAACAACAACACAAAAGAGAATTTACATCCTGAGAATAAGATATAAGTTATAGTATACGTCTGGTATACCCACCTCCTTAAACTGGTATACTGTAACATATGGATACATACTTCATACCATTAGTAGGCTCTACTGTAAGCGCAGGATTTCCTAGCCCTGCGGAGGACTTTGTAGAATGTCAATTGGACATATCTCAAAAGATAATTAAGAACCCCTCTTCAACGTTTCTTGTTCGCGCCAACGGCAACTCAATGAAAGATAAAGGTATACAGGATGGAGACATACTAGTAGTAGATAAATCGCTAGAAGCTACAAATAACTCTGTAATAATTGCATATATAGATGGAGAGTTTACTGTAAAAAGATTTGTAAAAAAAGGAAATAAAGTTATACTTTATCCCGCAAATCATAACTACAAACCCATTACAGTAACCACAGAGAACGATTTCATGGTATGGGGAGTTGTAACTTATGTATTACACAAATGCCATGAGTGAAAAGATCTACGCTTTAATAGATTGTGATAATTTTTATGTCTCTTGCGAGAGAGTATTCAGACCCGATTTAAGAGATAAACCTGTTATCGTACTGTCAAATAATGATGGATGTATAATATCTCGCTCAAACGAGGTTAAACAACTGGGTATAGAGATGGGTACTGCATATTTCAAAATAATGGATATTATCAAAAAGTATGATATAAAGATATTTTCTTCTAACTATCCACTCTATGCAGACCTATCAAACAGGATAGTAAAAACTCTTGAGATGTTTTCTCCAAATATTGAAGTTTACTCCATAGATGAATCCTTCCTCCAATTATCTATAGGGAAGCATGATTGTACTAAATACTGTAAAGAGATTAGAGAGAGAATTCTAAAAAATACAGGAATACCTACCACAATAGGAATTGCATACACTAAAACTCTAACGAAAGTAGCTTCAAAGATTGCGAAAAAGAACAAAGAGTACAATGGAGTACTCTCTCTGCTAAACACAGGGACAAATGATAAATACTTACAAATGGTAGAGGTCAACGATGTTTGGGGGGTCGGTAGAAAATACTCAAAATGGCTTGAGGAGAGAGGTATATACACAGCAAGAGATCTAAAGTATGCAGATAAAGAATATATACGTAAAAAGATGACCGTTAATGGCTACAGAACAGTAATGGAGTTAAATAATATAGAATGTCTTCCTCTCGAAAAAGAGAAGAAGAATAGAAAGAGTATCGTAGATTCAAAATCATTTGGTAAATTGACAGACTCTTTAGATGATATTAAAAAATCATTGGCTTTAGATGTAACTAGGGCAGGAGAGAAATTACGAGCACAGAACTGTCTTGCTGGCTTTCTTACTGTATTTTTAACAACCTCTCCTTTTAGAGATAATCGATACTCAAATTCCATTAGTATTAAGTTACCATATCCTGTTTCTGACTCATCTACATTAATCAAATATGCTTTCCTAGGATTAGAGAAAATATTTAGACAAGGATATCTGTATAAAAAGACCGGTGTAATACTTACAGATATTTCATCAGTAAAAGATGTTCAATTAAATTTTAACGTAAATTGTTTCTTACAGCATACAGAAAAACAAAATCAAATAATGAATAGTATCGACAGGATTAATAAGAAATGGGGGAGGGATACAGTTACAGTAGGAGCACTTGGACTAGAGAATAACTTAAAGATGAGACAAAATATGAAATCACCGAGATATACAACCAATTGGGAGGAGATTCTCAATGTTCATATTTAGAAAAGTTTCGAACTCACTTCACCATCTACAATCTGATTCTTTTTTCAAAAATAATCTCTCTCTTTCTACCTTCTATTTCTTCACCAACTTCTATAAATCCAATACTCTTATACAATTCTATTGCTTCCAATTGTTTATCATTCACCCAAAGTCTTACATTCAACAATCGACTTTCAGACCATATAATGGAAATAATTTCTTCCATTAGTCTCTTTCCAATACCCATTCTACGATAGTTATCTCTAACATAAAGACTTCCAATAAATGCAGTATTCTCATCCACATCCTCATCTTTTAACGCAGCTCTAACCATTCCAACCGTAATACCATCTACTAAAGCTAACAAAATAATATTGTTTTTATCCAAAATCATATCCTTCCAATACTGATCTGGATATAACTCTACTTCCTTAAAAGACGAAGAAAATGCTTCGGGTTCGTACTTTAAAGCTTCAAGACGAATATCTCTTAATTTCTCCCAGTTAGATATATTTACTCTGGTTATTTCTAAATTCATACCTCCATTATACATCTATCGACAGATATCTCCCTGAAACGGTATAATAACGTGCTAGAACATTCTTTTAAGGAGGTGTCTTATGCTTAAAAAAGTATGGACCAAATATTCTCTTTTCCATATACTTTAAGTATAATTTCTATTATTTAATCCAACTCTTTTATGAGATTTCAAAACAAAACAGTAATCATAACTGGAGCAAGTAGGGGTATAGGTGCACAAACAGCAATACAATTTGCAAAAGAAGGGGCAAATGTTGTTCTAGATTACTTTGTGTCAGACTATGAACCAGATGCAAAAGAAAATGCAGAAGAAATTAAGGATGAAATAGAAAAACTAGGATCAAAAGTCATAATGGTAAGCTGTGATGTTAGAGAGGAGTCACAGATAGAAAACCTAATTACTGAAACAAAAAAAATCTTTGGAAAAATTGATGTACTAGTTAATAATGCAGGATATGTAATCGATTGCCCAATTGAGGAAAGAACATTAGAGAATTGGCATAGAACCATTGATACAAATCTCTTAGGGACATATCTATGTACAAAACTAATATCAAAACATATGGAGGATGGAGGAGCAATTGTTAATGCTTCTTCTACTAACGGCATATATTACAACAATCCAGAGTCAATAGATTATGATGCCTCTAAAGCAGGAATAATTAGCTTAACTAAAAATTTTGCTAAGGAGCTAGGACCAAGAAATATAAGGGTCAATGCAACTGCTCTTGGATGGGCCAATACAGAGATGAATACACAGTTACCTAAAGACTTCCTAGATGGTGAGATTGCAAAAACATACCTAAAGAGGTTTGCGGATGTAGAAGAAGTTGCTAACTTAACACTATTTCTTGCAAGTTCAGACTCTAGCTATGTAAATGGTACAGTAGTAATAATTGATGGTGGTACTAGTCTTTAATACAATTTTTAAAATAACTTTATAGAGAAGGAGACCTATGAAAAAATATATACTACCAATAACAATATCTTTGATCTCAATCGGCCTCTCTTTATACTTCTATTCCTTACTACCAGAAAGTATGGCATCACATTGGAATGCAAGTGGAGTAGTTGATGGATATTCTTCAAAACTCAGTAACGTGATAATGTTTCCTGCATTACAAATCTTCCTATTCCTTCTTCTGATATATATACCAAAGCTAGATCCAAAGAAAGATAATATCAAAAAGTTTGAGAAGGAATTTTATATATTCATAAATTCATTTTTAATATTTTTCACTATACTACAATTACAGGTATTTCTTTGGAATACAGGATATAGAATACCTATGAACAACCTTATGCCAGCATTAATGGGTGGACTATTTTTAGTAATGGCATACCTTATTAAAAACGCAAAACAGAACTATACAATAGGGATTAGAACACCTTGGACATTACACAGTGAAAATATATGGAACAAAACACATAGGCTAGGGGCAAAGCTCTTTGCAATATCTGGAATACTCTCTATCCTATCTTCACTTTTGCCTGCATATTCATATATAGTTGTAATTGGTACAGTACTAATATTTACTGCATATCTATTTTTGTATTCATACCTTGAATACAAGAAGGAATAAAATGAAAAAAGAAATCATAACACTTAAAATAGCCTCTATCCTCGTTGCCCTAGTCATAGTAGCAATTGCAGTTTTCTTGATACCAGATGAAACTGATATATCTGACCTTAAGGAAGGATTACCATTAGTAATAAGTGTATACCTGTCATTTGTTACACTTTTATTTGCTCTATTTCAGACATATAGATTGCTAGATTGTGTATCCAAAGGAAAAGCCTTCTCTAATATATCTATTAAGATACTAGAACACATTAAATACAGTAGTATATTCTTTAGTTTACTCTATGCTGTACATATTCCAAGCTTTTATCTATGGAGTGAGATGGAGGATGCACCTGGAGTATTAGCATTAGGTTTGATATTTACATTCGCTCCCCTTGTTATTGCAATCTTTGTATCTTTACTGCAAAAAATTGTTCTCTTAAAAAAGTAGGAGACATTCAGGATTTCCCTTTGTTATGATATAATAGCAACGTTTATCATAATAATGATAACGCTCTGCTCGTTAAAATATTGGGGGATCTTCTGTGTGGATTCTTACTAGATACAATAATATTTGTGTTTAACAATGATCCACCCAGAAATGGGAATATTTTCAAGGAGAACAATATGTCTGACAATAACCGTCCCCCAAGCCACATTAGGAAGGGAGATATCTGTTACTATCTCTCTGATCAGAGATATGAAAATGGCGTCTCAGGAGAGATGGAAGGCTTGTATAAGCCAAAACCTGGGCAGCGACTTCAACCCACAGAAAACAATCAGTGGATCCCTGCCTCACAGGCATGGGCATTAGTTTGCCACTGTGGGCGATAACTCTTAATGTGGGCACACCTCTGGGTGTATTTAGCAATAGATACATCCAGAGGATTATTTTTCTAAATACATAACTTATAAAAGATATTAATTTATCTACATAAGTATCACTATATCTTTCTACCACTATTTCCTGTACAATCACTAACGTAGATTTAAAGACATTTCAAATTTCCTTACAAAGATTTTGTTGTTAATACATTTACATATTAAATTATATTTTTATTTAAATGGATAACACAAAGTTATTTGTAGGAGGAATCTCCTGGAACCTAAGAGACGAAGACCTTAAGAAGGCATTCGAAGAGATTGGTGAAGTATTAGAAGCTGTCATAATCATGGACAGAGATACTGGAAAATCAAAGGGTTTCGGTTTTGTTACAATGAAGACCGCAGAAGATGCTAAGAAAGCAATCGCAGAAATGAACGGTAAAGAGTTAGATGGGAAACCATTAACCGTAAACGAGGCTAGACCTCAAAAACCTAGATTTTAAGGATTTAAGAGAAGGACCCTTCATGGGTCCTTTTTTAAATAACTAAACATCATTAGATATGAAATACAGTAAGATACTATCCATTGGTCTTAACACCTCTCCCAAAGAAAAGATCTCAATAAAAGAAAAGTTAAAGGAGAACAATATACATCTTGATTTTGCATCAATAAAAGATCCTGTATTCAAAATACTAAATGGATCTGTTAGCTCAAATATTGGTGGTAACGATCTAAAAGAATATAAATATGTTTGGATTCAATCAGGATGGACAACTACACATATGGCAAATCTGTTACATATGTATCTTCAATCAAAAGGAATTCCACATAATGTACCGAATAAACAGGATACAAAGATCTCGGATATCTTCACATTAGCAATAAATGGCATAAGTGTACCTAATACCTTCTTTCATAACGGTTTGAAGATAAATGATGAACATATAGATGAGATAGAGAATGTTTGCAAATTTCCATGCATATACAAAAAACTAACAGGATCCTTGGGTTCTCAGGTCTTTCTCATAGAAGAGAAGGGATTAATACCCCAAGTTATAAAAGAGTATAAAAAATATAACAGCTATATATTTCAACAGTATATACCAAATGATTTTGATTACAGAATCGTAGTTGCCAATGGAAAAGCAGTCTCTATATGTAAAAGGACAAGGATAAATGATACATACAGAAATAATGTTGCATTAGGTGCCTCTGAAGAATTCATATCGATAGAAAATACTCCCAAAGAGATTTTGAATTAGCAAGGGAAGCTTCTAAGATCCTAAATCTTGATTGGGCAGGGGTAGATATTGTAATGGATAAGAATACCTCAGATATTTACATTCTAGAAGTAAATAGAAGACCATGCTTAACAGAAAATACCTCAGAGGCCTTCTCTGCCTATCGATATGTTGAGGATCTACTAAACTAAAGACCCCTAGATGATATAATCTAGAATGAAATTTCTAATAACCTTCCTCTCTATTCTCTTTCTAACCTTCATTTCTTTAATCTACCCCCTCAAAATATCAGAGGAGGACAATATAAAAGAAGAAGTTCTCATTGTCCCTACAAAAACAAAAGAAGAAATACTACTAGAGAGTATGACTACAGAAGAGAAGGTTGGCCAACTCTTCATCTTTGGATTTGATGGTACAGTTTTAACACCCACAAACAAACAATTCCTTATTGATCATCACATAGGAGGAGTACTCTTACTTTCGAAGAATATAACCAATGAACAGCAGTTAAAAAATTTAACAGCAGAAATACAAAGAGATACAAAAATACCTCTTTTCATATCAATAGATCAGGAGGGGGGAACTGTATCAAGAATAAAGTGGGGAGAAGTCTTAACAGAGAGTCAATCTGGAATAGATACTCCACTAGAAGCATATTCTGTATCTAAGAGTAGGGGAGAGATATTAAAGGAGTATGGAATAAATATGAATTTAGCCCCTGTAATCGAATACATTACAGAAAAGAATTCCTTTATTTACAAAAGAGTATATAGAGGTACACAGGAGGAAGTTATAGAAAAAAGTATAAATTCAATAAATGGATATAAGGATGCAGGTATAATCTCTGTACCTAAACACTATCCAGGACACAGTAATAGCTCACCAGACTCACATTACTCACTACCAATAGTCAATATTCCAAATGAGCAATGGGAAGATTATACAAAACCCTTCTCAGTAGTATTAGAAGAGAGTAAACCAGATGCAGTAATGGTAGGACATATTAAATATCCAAACATAGATAGTAATCCCTCAACAATATCAAATGAGATAGTAAACAACAGATTAAGAAAAGACTTAGAATTTAATGGTTTAGTTCTATCAGATGATATGGAGATGGATGCCTTAGATGGATTAGGTACTCATCAAGAGATAGCAGTAATGGCATTACAGTCTGGTATAGACCTCCTTATCTACAGTAAATATGCAGAAAGTACTCCCACTATCCAAAAGGATGTATATGAATATGTATTACAACAAGTAAAAGATGGCTATATTAATATTGATGAAAAAGTACTAAGAATACTTAAAACTAAAATTCAATATGGAATTATCAATTAACTACTGTATATGTCCTTTCAGCACTGACAGTCTCTAAATCTTCAACAGCGTTATACAAAGTAGCAGTTAATACAACTCTTAATACACCAACTCTATCAATGAAAGTAGATGTAAATCCACATATCTCTTTAGATTCCCCACTCATCACACTGGAGTTATCCATCTCTTGTATTAAACTCTCTTGGTTATTCTCATTCAAATAGAATTTCCAATTACATCTTACCATTGCAAAATCATATTTCTGATTACCTTCTAACAAAGCATTGTACATACGTGCTTGTCTAGGTATAAATGTTTCTTCTTCTGGACTAATAATTGCTAATTTAAGACTATGTTCTTTTTCTTCAATATTTTCATCCACATTCTCTTCCTCATATACACTATCTGTATTTGTTTCAGGAGTTTTTTCTCTATCTTTGTTTAAAAAATAGTATGCAGTAATACCTATTAACGAGAGTAATATGATTAATATAATTACATAGACGGGTTTCTTCATTGTTATTAAATAAGAAGTAATTAATTGATTATACATAATTATTTCCCGTTGTATATTACATGGGTCTAGACTAGTTTAGAGTGAATTTTGTCTAAACTCTTTTAAAAGAATATCATAAATATTTTCGTTCCGCAAATTCCATCTAAACTCGGACTCTTTTAAATGAAGATGAAACATTTTATCATTTAATCCATTAAATTTTGCTAACCTTCTTTTAGTATAACTCCAAAACGATTCTATCCCATTAATGTGTGTCTTACCACGAGCAAATTCATCATTACTATGATACACACGATAATGGTCATATCCGTTAAGAATTAATCCATCATAACTTTTCCATCCGTCTGAATATATTGTAGAACCTTCTAGTACTTTACCTTGGATTATCGGCATCAAATGCTCTCTTTTACAATTCTTAACGATGTTTACATAAACCTTACCATCCCGTTTAAGAATACCAAATACAGGAGTTTTTCCCGCTGCTCCACGTCCTCGTTTACCTCTTACACGCCTTGCTCCAAAGTATGACTCATCTACCTCAAACTCTCCTAACTCTGGTGTATGAGCAACACTCATCTGAGCTATACGCACTCTGAAAAGATAGTAAAGTCTGTTTACTGTATTACGATTAACTCTAGAATATTTTGATGCTTTTGTTGCGGTTTCATCTTCGGCAAAATACTTTAAAATTTCCCTAAATTTTCTCTCCGAAATATGTGCTTTATTTAAATACTTATTTCTTATTGTCATAGACTTAATTATACGAGTTTTTACTCTATTAAACTAGTCTAGGACCTAGGATATATACAATATTCTTTACAATTTAGAAAATAAAAGGCAAGATATGAAGTAAGGAAAAAAAACTACCCAAATGTTTCTCTCAGATAAAACAATAAAAGAATATTTAGAAAATGGAAAAATCTCCGTAATAGGGGAGATTAACCTAGAAACAGTTGGTATAACAATGCACCTTGGCAGTGAGCTTCTAATACCTGTTGAGAATCAAGTCATAGATCCACACAATTTAGATCAGGTACAATACAGAAAAGAAGATATTTCAACCAATCCATATACACTTAAACCTAACGAATTTGTACTCGGAAGTACAAAAGAAAATATTCATACAGACAAAGACATAGTCACATTGATAGATGGAAGAAGCACATATGCAAGGCTAGGGATATCAATACATATCTCTGCAATGACATTAGATGGACTACCCTTTAGTTTTGAAAACTCTGTATTAGAAATAAAGAATATGGGAAATAATTCTGTATTACTTTATGCAAATGAAGCATTAGGTACTTACCTTTTTGCCACTCTTACAGAACCAATCCAAGGAGAGAAGATTTCACCCTATACAAATCAAAACGGAGTAACACCACCCAAATCATAAAAGAAGAAGGCCCGAAGGCCTTCTATCATTTCCAAACAATAGATAACTAATGATGATGCTCTTCCTCTGCAGCCATAGCTTCATCTCTAGTTACATGCTCTGTATTTTCAGGATGATTTGCAGGTCCATAGATTGTATAAAGTTTTAATTCCTCACTAGAAGAATTATTTATTACATTATGAACAGTACCTGCAGGTACAATAGCTACCATCTCCTCTTCTAAAATACTCTCTTCACCATTCATAACCACTCTTGCTTCACCTTCTTCCACTCTAAAGAATTGATCGACATCGTTATGAACCTCTTCTCCAATATCCTCACCAGGCTTAAGGGACATTACAACAAGCTGCATATGTGCTCCAGTAAACAGTACTTTCCTAAAACTACTGTTTTCCTTTGTTCTATCTTCTATATTATCTGTATATCCAACCATAATTAGGTATGTAAGAATTTAGGTACATTTATATATTACACTATGATAGGACCTGCTTCCAATATATAGTAGATCTTTGTAGATAATGATTCATAGCAAGGGTTCCCATAATCAAAGCTAATTGAGCATGCCAAAAAAGAAAATCAAAATCGATATCATACAAAGAAGATACTTCATATCTTAATATCATAAAGATACCGAATCCAAAGGTTGGTACAAAGAAGAGTAACAACATAGAAGATGTTAACAATGCATTGAATTTAAGCATCGTAAAACCTTTAATATATCCCTTCTTCGCAACGTAGTTAAACACCCAGTATAAAGCAGTTGTGAGCAAAATAGGCGAAAGAAGACGATATGGTGATCCAGAATCCCTAGTTTCATTCTCATTCGATAAGATTTCTTCTGGAACATCATCTATCTTTCCAAGACTAAATGTCTCCAATATTTGATATGCGCTCTCCTTATGATCCTTCCCCTGGCCACCTTTGGTTTGGAATGGATCTGTAATATCCGTACCACAATATTCTCGAATATCAACAAACCTATCATGGATTGTTACATAGTTTGTAACATCATATACATAACCATTAAAAACAACCCAACAGTCATCTTGAGAATTATGTGTAGAAACTTCCTCCTGAGAATACGCCAAGAGGATTGAAGAGGACATTAAAAGGAGAAATATAGTTAATAAGAACTTTTTCAAAGTATAGTTGACTCAATTTATCTATCTATAGATTACCAACATCAAAAGAGCTTTGGAAGAAGAACTCCAGTATTTTTTACATACTTAGAATACTCCTCATTATCCTCATACCTCTTTGCATACTCCTTTTCCAAAGTAGGAACGCCGGATACAAAGAGTAATAGATAGATAATATAGATTGGAGAAATAATTGTTAGAAGGGAAATATCATTTAAGTAAGGTAAAACATATATAAACACACCAACCCACATCAAAATCTCCCCAAGATAGTTTGGATGTCTTGAGTATTTCCATAATCCAGAGCTAATCCATTTCCCACGGTTTTCCTCCTTATTCTTAAATACATATTTCTGCATATCTGCAATACTTTCAATGATTAAACCAAAAAGTGAAATAAAAAGACCAACGTATGAAAAAGCATTAAGAGAGGTTTCCCTTTGATATAGTAGGGCAAAGATTGTAGGTAGTAGAATTACAAAAATAGAAACTGCTTGTAACAACCAGAAGCTACCAAATCTTTTAAGATCCTCTCTAATACCATCAAACCTTTTATCCTTACCAATTCTCAATACCCTTATAAATAAATATATTGCTAATCTTAAGCCCCAAGCAACAATCAGAGTTGCTAATACCCACTTATATAATGAGATATACTCAAAACCAAGATAAAGAGAAAATATAGATGCAAAAACAAATGTCAAACCATATGACAAATCAGTAACCTTGTCCGTTTTATTTATCGCAGCATATACAAAAAATAGTATCTGTAATAGAAATATAAATAGAAATACTAATAACATATAAAGAAAGAATAATCTTATTCCCTTATTATACCTGAACAGAATCAATAGTAAATTGCTTTAATAATAGCCTTTTCTAAGATATAATACTAACCTCAAAAAATATAACCCTCTAAACATGTACTCATATATAGAAGGACTAGATTGCGTTAATAGTGCATACAGAAACACACTACTAGCAAGACAATTAGGAAAAAGCCCAACAGTATGGTTTTGTATAACCAGAAAAGGTAAGCATGCATATCTTCAAATAGATGACGAGATATTAAATGAAGGAGTAACATGGATGAACGATTACTACCCAGAACTGACTCTAGAAGATATTTATAGGATGGAAGAGGAAGGCTTAGCAGAGGATATAACAGATTTTCTTGATCAAGCATATGAGCAGGATTGTGAAGGCATAGAAAGGGAACCCGTGTTTCCATTGTATACATCACATATACAAAGATCTCTTCTTCGATAGTAAAAAGATTACTGACCTCTAGTACTTTCTTCTTTAAAAACATTTGACAAGTCATAAACAAAGATGTAGTTTTTTAATACTAGGACGCTTGAATCCTAATGGTTAGTCTTCGAGACAAATGTTTTGGTTTAGGTCCAATCACCGAAATCTTAATTACCATGGATGAGAGCAATATTGTTGGTAACTTCGGTTGCTAGCGCTTAGATAGTTGATTGGTGTAATAGCTAATCTTTTTATCTATCTAGGTTAACACTTGTACTGAGACGTATAAGTTCCTTGTATTGAACAGTGTAGATTGGTATGCTGTTCTTTGTGTTTTTTAGACCTCCATCAATTTCCTTATCGTCCTAACCTTTGAAGTTGCCAACTCTATTATCGAAACAGCATCTACAAATACATTGCCATTGTAATCATCTTCCTTTTGAAGCATGTTTACATGAATATCAAACTGCTCCTGTATATGCCCTACTAATTGCAATTCCATCTTCTTTATCTCCTTAATTTTTTCATCAGATGGTTCCAGGAGTAGGGGTATAACATATCTTAGTAGTTCAAGATACTCACTATGAAGAGCACTCAATTGATCAATACATACATCTTTGTTTTTAAACCCTAACTCATGCATCCTAGTAAAGACATTTGATAGATCTTTTCCCAAATCTCCAATCTGTTCAATCGTATTTGAAATTTTTACTAACAAAACACTACTATGCGCATCAACAATAGAAAGCTTCTTTTTAGCAACATCAACAATAGCTCTTGTAATTTCTTCATCAAGATAATCATTTAAAGTCTCAAGTTTTTGAATCTTCATATGTGATTGTTTACTTGAGTTGTAATATATTCCAATAGCTTCCTGATATATCTTAATAGTATTTTGAATTGAATATACCAACTCTCTTCTAATATCTTGTAATTTTGATTCCGGAGAACCGTTACCATTGTTTAAATATTTAGGTTTAAACAAAACCTCTTCCTCATCACCCTTAACAATCTTTTTAATAATATTCTCAAATGGAGAAAGTAGAAGAAGAAATACAACAGAATTAATTACATTAAACAGGAAGTGTGCCAAAGCAGCTTGATTGGCGACACCACTCACAAGGTATCTTAGAAGAGCAATAAATTGGGGAAGAAAGATCATAAAAAGGAGAGTTCCAATAAGATTGAAAAGCAGGTTTGCAACACCAGCTCTCCTTGCATGCAAAGAGAGCCTAGAGGATGCTAGAAACGCAGTAAAGCTTGAACCGACATTAGCACCAAGTATCATAGGAATCGCAACCTCAACAGGTATAAGGCCCTCTAAAGATAGGATAACCACGATACCAGAGGTAACTGAACTAGAATGAATTATTAAAGTAATAAGTGCAGATACAAGGTACGCTACAACTGGATTCGAGAGATTAGAGAAGATCTCCTTCATCAATTCGTTATCACTAAGTGGAGCGATCGCAGATGAAAGTAGATTCAGGGTAAAAAGAATAAACCCTAAGAAAAATATTGGCTTACCAATAAGTTTGAATCTCTTACCTGCAAATCTTAATATAGTACCAATAATAATAAGGATGGGAGCAATTGCTTGAGAGTTTATCAATACCAATTGGGCAGTAATTGTAGTCCCAATATTAGTACCAAAGATAATACTCAGACTTTCACTAAATGATATAACTCCTGTATTTACAAGTATAACCGCTATAACTGAAACAGCCGAACTTGATTGTATAATCGCAGTAGAAATAGCTCCAACTATTAATCCAATAAATCTGTTTTTAGATAATTTGCCAATAATACTTCTGAACTTTTCAGCAGCGAGAGTTTGAAACTCACTACTTAAGTTATCAATAGCGTAAAGGAAAAGTATTAATGCAGATGTAATACCAAGGAATATATTTAGATATATTGGATCTATATTAATCATACTAATCTCAATTTATCACAATCTAGACAAACAGCCAACAGCTCATATTGATATAGATCTTGCACAGAATACATTACACAAGGTATCATAATATTTAATAAATTAAGTAATCCTCCTATGGATAAATACAAGAATCTAAGAACCTACAATATAGTCATGGGGTTCTTCCATTTCATACAAGGAGTCCTAATGATCGTTTTAAGTAACGACTTTGCACTACCTGTATTCACCAACTATCTTAAATTCGATCCAACAACTCTCTCACTACAACCCCTCATGGAGAATTTTACAGAATTAAGAGTTGGATATTTAGTAGCATCATTTCTGATTCTTTCTTCAATTGCACACTTCACAGTATCTTTACCAAAAGTCTACGAATGGTATATCGCAAACCTTAAGAAAGGTATTAACTATGCAAGATGGTATGAATATGCACTAAGTTCTTCTGTAATGATCGTTGTAATCTCTATGTTAGTAGGTGTGTATGACCTAAGCTCTCTAATCCTCATCTTCTTTATGAATATGATGATGATTCTTTTTGGATTGATGATGGAGTTACACAATCAAACAACAAAGAAAACAGATTGGACCTCATATATATTTGGATGTATTGCAGGAATAATCCCATGGGTAGTAATTGCACTCTACTTATTTGGTTCAGGGGATGGAGAGAACAAAGCTCCAGACTTTGTATACTGGATCTTCTTTAGTATCTTTGTATTCTTTAATACCTTTGCTGTTAATATGGTATTACAATACAAAAAGATTGGTAAATGGAGCGACTATACATTCGGTGAGAAGGCATACATCGTTTTAAGTCTCGTTGCAAAATCTTTACTTGCATGGCAAGTATTTGCAGGAACTTTAAGACCTGTTTAATAGCTTCTGTGAACAGGATAGTAACCGTACACGACAAAATGCAAAATGGCTATCAATATGAACTCCAAGAGGAGATTGGTAGCCATTTTGATCCTGAATTCAAACCAGAGCTTACCCCAAGGGAAATGCTTGAACTTGGAGTATTTGGAGGGAAATATATGACAGACTGTCAGGATGAGTTCCCCAAAGATTGGTTTATAAATGCAAAACTATCACCCCTCAAAAAGGATATCTCTTTAAACTACTTCAAAGTAGATGCAAGTATGCCTCTTTCATACTGGCAGGAAAAGGGGTGGATATATGAAGAAGACCCAAGAGGTTGGTTCCAATGGTACTGTAGATATTACATTGGAAGACGAATACCTCAAGAGGATAGAAGACAAATAAAAAGGTGGAAAGCAATCAAAAGACATGTTGAAGCTATTAAGAAAAATTGTAAAGAAAAAGATTTACAATGTAGAAAAAAACAGAGACAAGCACTTCTACATTGGGCATACGATAGTAGAAATTTTTAACAACTAGAAACGGTACCCACCCCCGTGGTACAATTATTCCACTATGAACAAAACAATATATTTAGACAATTCTGCTACAACAAAGATTCACCCAGAAGTTCTCGATTCAATGATGCCATATCTCACAGAAAACTATGGAAACGCATCGAGCATATATCATATTGGAAGAGAAAGCAGAGAAGCAATTGATCTTGCAAGAGACAAAGTAGCAAAAGCACTCGGGGCAAAATCCTCTGAAATATTTTTTACAAGTGGAGGAACGGAATCAGACAACTGGGCAATAAAGGGTGTGGCATTTGCAAATGAGAAGAAGGGTAAACATATCATCACATCAAACATAGAGCATCATGCAGTATTACATACATGCCAATATTTAGAAAAATATGGTTTTGAAATTACATACCTCCCTGTAAAAGAGAATGGAATAATTGACATTCAAGACCTTAAAAAAACAATACGAAAAGATACGGTATTAATATCAATAATGTTTGCAAACAATGAGATAGGAACAATACAACCAATTAAAGAAATTGGTGACATTGCAAAGGAGAATGGAATATATTTCCATACAGATGCGGTACAGGCCATTGGAAATATTGAAATTGATGTTAATGATTTAAACATTGATTTACTCTCTCTCTCAGGTCATAAATTTAATGGACCAAAAGGAGTAGGTGTTCTCTACATTAAAAAAGGTGTAAATATATCACCAATGCTACACGGTGGTGGGCAAGAAATGAATAAAAGAGCAGGAACTGAAAATGTTGCTGGTATTGTTGGTATAGGGAAAGCAATAGAGCTAGCGACTAAGGACATAAAGAAGAAAAATAAGTACCTATCCTCACTAAGAGATATGACGATCGAAGGTTTAATGGAGAGAATTCCTGACACAAGACTAAATGGAGATCCACAAAAAAGGTTACCTGGAAATGTAAATGTATGTTTCAAATACATAGAAGGAGAGTCAATCCTCCTTATGTTAGACATGAAAGGAATATGTGCTTCTAGTGGCTCCGCATGTACATCTGGATCACTAGATCCTTCCCACGTATTGCTAGCGATAGGATTACCACATGAGATAGCACACGGTTCCCTCAGATTAACCTTCTCAGTAGAGAATACTAAAGAGGATGTAGAGTATGTATTAGATGTCTTACCTCCAATAATAGAGAGATTGAGAGCTATGTCCCCATTAATTTCAAAAATATAAACATCATGCAAGGATACAGTGAAAAAGTAATGGAACACTTCTTTAATCCACGAAATGTTGGAGTAATAGAGAATGCAGATGCCGTAGGAGAGGTTGGAAATGCAAGATGTGGAGACATTATGCGTATGTATATGAAAATAGAAAATGATGTAATTGTAGATGTAAAGTTTCAAACATTTGGATGTGGAGCCGCGGTAGCAACAAGTAGTATGGTAACAGAGTTAATAAAAGGAAAAACTTTAGATGAAGCTTTAGAGGTAACAAACACACAGGTAGCAGAAGCACTAGATGGCTTACCCCCAATTAAAATGCACTGCTCAAACCTTGCAGAGTCAGCCGTAAAAGCTGCAATAAAAAATTACAGAGAGAAGGAGAATGAGTAAAAAGAAAGTAATGCTTGGAATGAGTGGAGGTGTGGATAGCTGTGTTTCGGCTTACCTTCTCAAGGAACAAGGATATGATGTAATAGGAGTTCATATGCAGGTTTGGACAGATACTTCACATGAGGATGGATGTTGCTCTCTCTCCTCAGTAGAGGATGCTAGAAGGGTAGCAAATCTTGTAGGAATACCCTTCTATGTATTCAATATGAAAGAAGAATTTCAAAAATATGTTATCGAATATTTTGTGAAGGAGTACGAGTCAGGTAGAACGCCAAATCCATGTATTGCATGTAATAGGTATGTAAAGTTTGGAGCACTTTTAGAAAAAGCCAGAAGTATGAATATAGATTTTGTAGCAACTGGACACTATGCAAAAATGGAGAAAACAGATAGTAGGTTTCTTTTAAAAAAATCTAAAGACGAGAGCAAAGATCAAACATACGTCCTATATAACCTTACTCAAGAGCAGCTATCCAAAACCATCTTCCCTCTTGGTGAATATATAAAAGAAGATGTTAGAAACATAGCAAAAGAGCTTGGATTTTCAGTCGCATCTAAGCCTGATAGCCAAGAGATATGTTTTGTCACAGACAATGATCATTCTCGATTTATTAAAGAACATACTGGAAAAGAACCAAAACCCGGAGAGTTCGTGGACACTGATGGTAATGTATTAGGACTTCACGAAGGAATCACAAAATATACAATCGGACAAAGAAGGGGATTAGGAGTTGTGACAGGCAAACCAATGTTTGTATTAGATATTGATGTTCAGAACAATCAGGTAATTCTTGGTGATAATGAGGATCTTTTTACTGATGAGATAGTTGCACACGATCTTAACTGGATATCTATGGAGAAAATTGAGGAACCTATCGAAATAAAAGCAAAGATCAGATACAAGGCAACAGAGTCTGATGCAGTTGTAACCCCAATATCAGATACAGAGGTAATCGTAAAATTTAAGGAGAAGCAAAGAGCCCCTACCTCTGGACAATCAGTAGTCTTCTATGACGAGGATACCGTAGTTGGAGGAGGAATAATACTTTAACAAAGGGTTTCGCAACATAATATTGATTGCACACTACCCATTGTGTTAACTTAGAAGAGGAATAAGTTAACCATATGAACAAAGTAAATACAGATGGTAAATCAAAGAGCACCCCTTTCTATCTTAACCTGCCACTCGGGAAGATTTTTTGCAAAGAAGATTGAGAAAGAATTAATAAAAAAACATTCAGCAGATGTTCATCTTATACCTTCTTCCCAAATAATATTTGCGAACACTGAAATAAAGACCGTAATAGATGAAAGTATTCGTGGAAGAGATGTTTATATAATTCAGGATGTTGAAAACCATACGGAAGGAATGTCTGTTGATGAGAATCTCAGATCAATATATACAACAATAGATGCCTGCAGACGATGTGGTGCAGAGAGACTAACTGCAATCCTTCCATCATACCCATATGCAAGACAAGACAAACAGGACGGTAGAGATGGCATAACAGCAGCACGTGTGGCATGGGAGTTAGAGGGTGAAATGGGAGTGGATCATGTCATAACAATAGATTTACACAACAGTGCAATACAGGGGTTCTTTCGAAGAGCACAAATTGATAACCTAAGAGGAGGTACTGTATTGGTTCCGTATTTAAGAAAACTTATCAAAAACAGAGAGAACACGATTATACTCCCAACAGATCTTGGAGGTGCTAAAAGAGCAAACTACTACGCGCAGTCTCTTGGCACAGGTATTGCATTTACATATAAAAAGAGAGATTACAGGAAGGCAAACTGTGTAGAAGAGATAGCAATTCTTGGAGATGTAAAAGGTAAGGATGTATATATAGTTGATGACATGATATGCACAGGGGGAACTCTTACCAAAGCCATTGCCGAGGCTAAGAAACTTGGAGCAGAGAGTGTAACAGCAGTATGTACATTAGCACTTTTCAATGGTCCTGCAGTAGAGAGATTTTCAGCCCTGTATAAAGAAGGAACATTAAAGCTAGTAATAGGTACCTATGCTACCTACCATACTCCCGAATTCCTTAAATCAAGTCCTTGGTTTAAAGAAATTTCCATAGCTGGATACTATGCTGAGATCATACACAGAATAAATACAAGACAATCAATTGGAGATTTACTCAAATGATAAAAAGTATGTTCGAGAAATTAAGAAAATTTAATAGAATCGTACTCTATCTAAGCCTCTCTGATGTTTTTACCTGGGGACCATATACATTGATCTCAATGCTGACAGGCCTATATCTCTCTACAAAATTAGGACAGGATGTCGTTGAGTTCGTAGGGGTGGGTACTGCCATATACTTTTTTACAAGAAGTATATTTCCTATACCAATTGGAATATTAACTGACAAGTACAGAAAAGATAAAGATGAGATAATGACTCTCTTTTCAGGGGTAATACTAATGGGCTTCCCATTTATTCTCTATCCCCATATTACAACAGAATATCAATATTACTTCCTTCAATTTCTTTTTGGGTTAGGAGTATCACTTAATGTAACGAGCTGGAGAAAGTTATTCGCTTTAAATATTGACCTCGGAAGAGAGGGAAGGCAGTACAGTATATATGAGATAATAATGAGTTTCTCTACTGCATGTATAAGTATAGTAGGGGGATATATTGCGAACTTAGGACCCATATACTTTGACCTAGTTATGTCTCTGGCTGGAGGAATAATAATGTTAGGGGGGATATGGTCCATCCTAATCTATCTCTATGAAAAGAGAAGGAGTAATAAAAAGTAAATTTTTAAATCAAAGTTATGGATAAAAAGGGATTAATATTAATAGGTATTGGATTACTTTTGGGTATAGCCCTTCTTGTATATTCATATATGACAAAGCAGGAAGATACAATAGAAATACCTACAGATAATAGATCAGAAATAACAAAAGATAATTTCACACTCTCGTACGAGTACAAGGGAGAAAGTAAATGGACATACAAAGTTGTTGGTAGCCTACCAAACCCATGTTACAAAGTATCAACAGAAGGAATCATAGCAGAGAGCTACCCAGAGCAAGTAACGATTACCGTTACGGTAGAGGAACCCGATCCAGAAGAGATGTGTATACAGGTAATACAAGAGTATGAATATGAAGGAGAATTTAGCGCAAGTGGGGAAGCTAAAGTTACTCTTCAGGTAAAACAGTAATCCAACCAGAAATTAATCTTCTATCACCATTCCTTTCTAAACAGGTTGATATTACAAGCTCTGCACCACTTGGAGTCCTGTTATCTTCCAATACTTTTGCATCCTTTGTCCATATAGCTTCTAAGACAGTTTCTCCAACCTTTATTCTCGTTCCCTCTAGCTGATCTTGGGAGTAGAGAAGGTGTAGAAGATCTCCAAAGAGATAATGTTTACTAGCCAGGGATAAACCATTGTGAGTATGTAGTTGGTAGATATCATCATGGACAAATATAGGACCACCCAATACAATATCTTTGTTTTGATCTAACTGCCTTTGCCACTTGTAATCCGTAACTAGGAGATCATTCAAAACATTCACCATATCCTCTTTATATTCCCCCAAGTATGTATATTTAAGATATATCTTTTTAGCTTGCCACCTCAACGGAAGCTCCCGGTTTATAACCTCAAACTCTAACACAATCGGTTGATTCTCTTGCAAAGGAAGTAGGTTAGATAATGGATTAACATATTCAACTTCAACAGGATCACTTTCAGATATTGCATATACTTGAGTATTAACAACCTCTTCCTTAGTATTAGGAATAAATACAAACAGAGTGTAAATAGCCGTACTCAGAAGTAGTACGGCCATTATTATATTCAAGATCTTAAATTTCATTACTCCCTAATTATATACTCTCTTCCAACATAAATTAAGGATACTCCTGTAACTAAAAGAAGTAGTGATTGTACAAGATAGAGGGTAGATCTATCTCCAGCTGCAGTAGAAGCAAGCACTACTGTAGTAGTACCCTTTACTTCTTCTTCATCCTTTACAGTATCCTCTCCTAATACATCACCATCCTCTTCTTCCTCAGGATCTCCATCACCAGAAGGTTCTACACAGAGTGGATCATCTGCATATGTTGCAGTATCCCATTCACAAAGCTCTCTATCCCTGTACTCATATATAGTTTCAGTTCCACAAACAATCTCACTATCCTCAGAGTCATAGAAGGTTCTTGTCTTCTCTCTAACCTCTTGACTGTCATCTTCTAAATCAACAGTCCAAGCAGACCATTCACCATCTTGATATGTTGTTTCGGAGCATTGAACATATTCCTTTTCGCACAAAACTGTATTTGCAGCTTTTGTATCATCCATTATCCACTGCTCTTTAGAACTATCCCACCAGTACAAGATTACTGTCTGTGGATTACCATCATATACGGTTTCAAAAAGGTAAGGATTATCAAACCTCATTGCTTCTGTATGATCAAATCCAAAAAGAACATCTAAAGAATTGATTATCTCTGGGTAGATCTTGTAACCTAATTGGATAGGGAAATATGTATCTGAAGAATCTTTATGAAATACTCTCCATACACGAACCATCTCTTCATCATCATAACACATTGATGTTAAGACTAAATTATGAGTTTCTGGTTCCATTGGTTCTTCACACAATACCTTAGAAGGTTTCTCTTCGTCGGCCTTTATCCATTTGTCATCTTCAGCATTAAACCAGTATATACTTACCTTTTTGTCATCCTCATCCGAGGTTGAAAATTCATAAGGATTTCCAGATTTATATGAGTAGAAGAAATCTTCAGTCAAAATACTATTTCCATCCTTATCTAGTGCTAGAGATACGGGGTAGAAGATGTCTGAATCATCTTGATGATATATCTCCCATCTATACTCTCCCTTTTCCTCATCGTGACAGACGGGTTCTAAAACAATATTATGACTTTCCTTAATCTGTATTGCTCCACCAGGACAATCCTCTGGTCCATTTATAACACTCCCTACGGAGTCTCCAGTCCAAAGGTCCCTGAATCCGTCATGCTCATGTTGAGTATGATCGTTTGCTCCCTCTCCATCAACAGCTTTTGCACTAACCACAATATAGACATATCTATTCTTTTCACTACCAGTCACATGGCACACCCCAACCTTGGAAGGCTTTTTTGAAGCATATGACTCAGGAGCGAAAGAAAGAAACATTGTAAATGTTAACGAAAGAACAAGAAGGAGACTTGCAAAGATTTTAAATTTACTTTGCATAACCAATTAATGATAATTTATATGGGTCTCGTGAAGAATAGTACATTATAAATGTGGTAAAATACCTTACAAGACTA